>NZ_CP038271.1:1687500-1987500 GCF_004571195.1 Legionella geestiana | reverse complement strand
GAGGTCACTTCCCCCAATTGCTGGCCTAAGGCCTGACTTAAGACACTGCCCGCAGTTGGCTGGGCAAAGCCGTATTGATTGGCTTGATTGTTGTTTTGGCCGTAGGTAATGCCGGCCACAATCCCTGACATCAAAAGTGCAGAGCCATAAATTCTTGCGTAATGATGATCTACCTGATCGCGATAACCAGCGAAACCCGCACTATCCGCACCGGGCATAGAGCCAATATCCAGCGCTTTACCATCCGGGAAAACCAGCCGTTGCCATGCAACCAGCACCGAATTTTGACCAAAGCTCACATCGCTGGAATAAACCCCTATCAGTTTTGTGCCTTGCGGTATTAACAGATGTTTGCCTGTTGGCGTGTCATAAACATTCTGTGATACCTGACCGATGATTTGTCCCGGTAATTCCGAGGAAATGCCGCTAATCATCACGCCGGGAATAACAGAGCCTGCCCGCAACTCAAATCGGCTATTGGGATTTTCAAGCTTTGAGTTTAAATGCCAACGCATCTCGTTTTCGTCACCGCCTATATTCAGAGCCACCGGTTTGGCGTTTTGCCTTTCCTGTAGAACTTGCAGCTGTGCCTTGAAGGTAGAGGCCACGTCCATATCCATGGCAATACTCTGATTGGCTGGTACAGATCGTGATTGCTCTTTATTGTTCAAGCGAGTGTTATCAACCATGATGGCGGTTTTAGCTTTGACTGCTTCTTCAAAGTCCTGCGTTTTTTCCTGCCGGATACGTTCTATTTCAGTGTCTGAAACAGTTTGATCTTCGATATCCATGGGCTTGGGCATGGGGGCAGGTAAGTCAGTTAATGGCCTAGCGGGTTGAATTTCTGCAAGGGCAGGCAAAACACCTGCCTTATGGTTTCCCACAACCTCATTGGCAAGGCTTAAAGTATTTTTTTTGGCGCTGGCAATTTTCACCGGCTCTACGACCTGATTCTGTGCATTGCCCCGCTTATAGGCCACCAAAGCAATCAGCAAGACAAATACGGTTAGAACACCAATAGCAATGACCAATGGCAGGTTATTGACTCTTTTCACGCCTGCAGTATTGAGCTTTTGCGGCGAAGAATCAGGAGATAGCAAATCTTTATTTGGCTTCATCAACATTACTCCTTGTGTGACCAGGCGCTAACCGGGGTGAGCTGGTTCTTGCGGCTTTCATAAAGCCTGCTCAAAGCCTGCGTGTTGATATACAGGCTGACTCGATACAGTTGGCCGGGTTCAAGTTCATCCACAACATAGAAAAAATTGGCATTTTGTCTTGGCTGGACGTTTTCAATCACGCCATAACCTTTTTTTCGCATCTCATGGATAAGATTCATCCCGAAACCATCCGTTACCTTTTGGTTTAGGCGAAAGGTATTCTGCGCTGGTGGGTAAATACGGGTTATTTGCATTACCGCATCTTGAGCCAGATAAATATCCTTGCCTTGCGATGGTGCAGTAAAATTGCCATAACGCATCGTTGTACAGCTGGATAACAGAACAATCAGAAGCAACAGACTGATTTTTTTCATCGTTAGCACCTCGTAATGGTAATTTTTTCTTGTGTTGAGCCACTGCCAATAACCAGAATGGCTTTGTCAAACACGTTATCTACAATGTAGCGACACCCCTGTAGCCTATAATTCACCATCACCGATTCAGATTTTTTAAAAAGACCGCCGCTGCGCAAAACCAAGAGGGCAGGAGCTTCGTTTTGCGACATGCTAGCCGCCATTTCAATAATGGTTTTAACACCATTGTTATAAACGCGAACCGGTTTAAACCGCGCGTTGCCTTGAATCCTGTAATTGAAATTCAGATTGCCAAGGTATTCATTGGTTTCAGCAAAGGTGTTTTCCTTTTTTTGTTCAGCCTGCATGCGTTTAAGCATCTGCCATTTGGCTTTCGCCTCATCAGGATAGGTAAAGGAAACATAAGGCATAAAGTCATAGCGATCAGACTTTAACCGGAAATGGTAGGTTCTTCTGTCGGTGGTGACTACGAGCGAAGTATCAAGTCCGGCATCTTTAGGTTTAATCAGCAAATGGATTTGTTGATTGAAGCCTGTGCCTGTAATCGAAGGTTCAACCATAAAGCGCGGATCGCCCACATTCATGTCGTTAAACTCTTCCCCGGGCTGCAAGGAGATATCACAGACCTGCAAGGGTGCGCAGACCACTCTGATTTGGCCGGAACCATAAACAAAGCTGACCGAGCCATCAGTAGATTGAAAGGGCTTGCTGGTTTTATCACCTTGTTGAAAGCGCTCGGCAATATTCAAAGCCAACTTGTCATGAGCAGAGAATTCAGGCACATTGGTGGAAAAATAAAGGTTGGCAAGTTCATTATTGTCCTGAGAAAAACCCGCCAGCGGCAGCAATAAGCCCAATGAAAGGATTAATTTTTTCATGCGTTTTCTCCATGTTTTAAGTCATAAGACCAGTTAAAGTCGCGGATATAAATCAGGTGCGGGTTTTTCAAGATGAGATCGCTTCCGATGTCATTGACTTCATTTTCCTGATACATGGTGACAAGGGCCTTCATTAATGCAGGCTTTTGTTTAATGGTTCCATCACGATTTCTAACCGTTTCTATCCAATCAACCTGCCAAGTGTCCTCAGTCTCTTGCAGAACCGATCGAATCTCGATGCTGACCAGCTCGTGGGCCGCTCTTTCAAAGGGATTGGACTGTTGCTTGTCGCTATAGAATTCCTGAACCTTGGTGAGAGCCGCATCGTTTTGGTTTAACCAGGCATAAACCTGAAAGACTGCTTTTTTCTGCAGCTCGCTATCAGCACTGACAACGCGAAGGTTCTCAATGAAATGGGCTGCGGTGGTGCGGTAATCATCAATGCTTGCCTGCCCAAGCCTGTCAGCACGAGTGACCGAGAGGGTGTTACCACTGTAATCTTGTTGAAAGACCAGCGGGATAAACTTGGACTGACTTCCTATCGCAATCAATCCACCCACGGCAGCAAGCGTTACCAGTAAACTTGCGAGACTGACCAGCTGCCAGATTTGCAGTGATTTCATCAAGCCTGCGGTGTGGGTATTCCAGGCCCTTTTGGCATTGAGATAAGGGTTATCGGTTAGCCTTAGTTTCCTGGATTCTGGTTTAAGCCATTGTCTGATTTTATTCATGCTGCTTCTCCGTATTGGTTCATCGAAAGCCCTTTTTCCAGGAGCCAGTAATTCACCCATTGGTCGCCAAATTGTTGCTCCAGCTGTTTCATCCGCGCGATAGAATCAGGATCAGTTGCCCCAACGAAAGCTAACGCCCTCGGCCCCAATGCGAGCTGATAAAGCCGCTGGCCTTTTTCACTGACATAGTAGTAATCGCGTTTGGGTTGGGCGGTGGCGATGATGTCAATTTGTCGCGGGTTTAAGCCCATGCGCTCATAAATCAACCTCGTTTCTGGATCACGGGCAAAAAGATTGGGTAAAAAGATTTTGGTAGCAGTAGATTCAACGATAACGTCAAGAATGCCTGAGCCTGCAGCGTGGGATAAATGTTGTGTTGCCATAAAGACCACGCAGTTTTTCTTGGCCATGGAATCCAGCCATTCAGCGATTTTGTTTTTAAATACCGGATGTGCCAACATCAGCCATGCTTCATCCAACAAGATAAGGGTTGGTCTGCCATCCAGTGATGTTTCAATCCGTCTAAACAAATACAGCAATACTGGCAAGGCAAATTTCTCGCCCAAGCCCATCAAGTGCTCGATTTCGAAGGTCATGAAGGAAGATAATCCCAGACCATCGCTTTTAGCATCCAATAAGTGCCCCATCAGACCGTCAATGGTGTATTGTTTGAACGTTTCACGAATAGGTTCATCCTGAATCGTCATGACAAAATCGGATAAGGTTTTAGAACCACTTTGATGCATGCTCATAATGGCATAGCCAATCTCATTGCGCTGGGCGGGCGTTGTATTTAAGCCATTCAAAGCCAAAATAGTATCAATCCATTCCATAGCCCATGCCCTGTCACCTTTTGTTGCTAAAAACTGCAGCGGCGCAAAGGCTAACGTTGAGGCTTTATCAGCGATGGTGTAATGCTCGCCACCCGTTGCCCGGCAAGTCGGGTACATCGACATGCCTTTATCAAAAGAGTAAATACGCGCTTCTTTATACCGCCGCCAAGACAAAGCAATTAAACCGAGATGGGTCGATTTACCCGATCGGGTTGGGCCAAACATGATGCCATGACCCAAGTCTCTGACATGCAGGTTCAGCCTGAAAGGCGTATTACCGCTGGTGACACAATGAAGCAAAGGTGGTGACAGTGCCGGAAACAAGGGGCATGGTGCCTTATTCTCGCCTGTCCAAATGCTGGATGTGGGTAACAAATCAGCCAGATTCATGGTGTTAATCAAAGGCCTTCGAATATTTTCAACCCCGTGACCTGGCAGGCTGCCCATGAAGGCATCAAGGGTATTAATGGTTTCGGTTCTTGCGCTAAAGCCCAATGCATTGATATTTTTTTCAATCATCAAAGCGGCCTTTTCAACCAAAGCCCTGTCTTCATCCATCAGGATAACCACCGAGGTGTAATAGCCCTGACCGACCATGCCGGAATTGGTTTCGGCAATGGCCGATTGTGCATCTTTCACCATATCCAGAGCATCTTCATCAATCACCCCGGAGTTGTTATTAAACACTTGATCAAAAAAGCCTCTGACCTTTTGCTTCCATTTCTTACGATATTTGGTGAAATGCGCGACAGCCTCGTGTGCATCCATAAAAATAAAGCGAGAACTCCAGCGGTATTCGACCGGCAATTGAGTGAGTGCGGTTAAAATCCCGGGATAAGACTCCATGGGAAAACCTTCAATTGCCACGCATTGAATGAACTTTCGGCCAATTTTAGGGGTAATCCCGGTAACCAGCTCTTGACCGCCAATCAGGGCATCCAGATAAATGGGGTTCTTGGGCAGGTTAACCGGATGATTAAGGCCGGTGATGCAAAATTGTAAATGTCTTAAAAAATTATCATGGGCGAGCGAATCAGCCTCTTTTTCTGCGCACAATCTTTCAAGATGAAGCCCCGCACTGAGGCGCGACTCAAAATTCCGACAGGATTGTTTAAATTCATCAATCAATCGAGCGGTTTTGGCTTTATCACTCAAATGAATGCCATCGTCATCAAACATCAGCTCAACAAAACGCTTCTGTGCCAACACCGGGGGAAACCAGGTCAAGGTAATCACGAAGTACCCCTCATACAGGGTTCCCATCTGCTCAAACAGCATCCGTCTTTCTTCATCAACAGCCAGGGAAATAGCATCAGGAAAATGGGAATGATTTTTATCGCTGTAACCGGGTGCTGCCCGTCGCACCGCATCAACATGGATCATCCAGCCATTGCCCATGGAAGACATTGCCTGATTGAGTCGGAATGAAAGCATTTCACGCGCCCCATCGGTGGTATTGGCAATGTCTTCACCACTATATAGCCAGGCAGCCATGAATGAGCCGTTTTTACAAACAACCACTCCATCATCAATTACGGCAGCATAGTTAAGTAAATCGGCAAGACCTGCCTTGTGCGAACGGTGCTTTTTTAACAGTCGGGCGCCTGTTTTCAAGCGGATTTCCCAAAACAGCAGAGTTAAAAGAACAAGACCGGTGATGCTGATTAGAAAACTGATTAATTCAATCATTGATAACCTCTTCGATTAATCTTGAAAGGAGTTGAACGTGCTGGATACCAGGATTGATAGCGTCTTTGTCTCAGATAAATCGCTCGCATGGATGGGTCGGATTTGGCCATAAGACGAAGCCCTTTCAAGGCGGAAAACCACATCAACACCCCAACAAAAGCCGCCAGCCAGTCTTGAGCTGCAAATACCAGAATGGCAGACAGCAAACCTGAGAACATCACCAGCTCTCGGTCACCGCCCATAAAAAGACTTGGGCGGTTTCCACAACGACGGATTGGGATTGTGCGCAGACTCATGGCTGGACACCTTGAACAATTGCGTTTGAGGGCTTGGTGATTTCAGCACCCTTGCCAGTAATGGCAGTCATGGTATTTTGAGCGGCGACTAAAAATGCGAGCACCAGAACAAAAAAGATAAGACTTCGCATAAATCCATTTAATTCACCACCAAAAATGAGGGTTGCCCCTGCTGCTACCAGACCAATAATGGCTGCACTAAAGGCAAAGGGGCCAGTGATAGACTTCTGGATTTTAGTCAGCCATGAATCAAAGGGAAGACCGCCACCCGCTGATACCGCCAAAGCAGGATGGGTGACTAACATCAAAGCCAAAACCATTAATCCCATCAGTAAAAAGTTCTTTTGATTTAATTGGGTTAGTTGATGCATTCAATTTCTCCTTAAATAAGTTTTTCAATGTTGTAATGACCATTCTCATAGCCATGAACCGAGATGATTTCCTCTACCCTGCGCCCTTGTGGCGTTCTGGCAATATGCACAACACAATGCACCGCCTCACCAATCAGTGGCTCAATCTCAGCCGGGGCTGCAGGGTTTCTGGTAATCAGTGATTTCAAACGGTAAAGCCCTGCCAGACAGTTGTTGGCATGAAGGGTGGCAGTACCGCCTTCATGACCGGTATTCCAGGCATCCAGCAAATCCAAAGCTTCCGAGCCGCGAACCTCGCCCACGATAATTCTATCGGGGCGCATCCTGAGTGTGGTTTTCAAAAGCTGGGTCATACTGACATCGATGGTGGTATGATATTGGACACAGTTTTTAGCTGCACACTGGATTTCTCCGGTGTCTTCGATGATAAAAATGCGTTCCTCAGGCGCATGAATCACCATTTCATGGATGATGGCGTTAACCAAAGTGGTTTTGCCTGATCCAGTACCGCCGATAACCAGGATGTTACGATGCGCCGCCACTGCCTGTTCAATGACCTCACATTGGGCCTCGGTCATAATCCCCGATTCCACATAGTGATTGAGGGTAAAAACGGACAACGCTTTTTTCCGAATCGCAAAGGTCGGGCGTGAAACCACTGGCGGAAGCTGCCCGGCAAAACGTGAACCATCCAAAGGCAGCTCGCCTTCCAACAAGGGTTTAAAGCGGGTGACTTCTTTACCATGAAAACCGGCAACCGTTTTGATAATACTTTCTGCCCGTGCCTCGGTGATGTTGCCGATACAACGCATCGTTTCACCGAGACGCTCTTGCCAAAGACTGCCATCCGCATTCAGCATGATTTCTACGGTTTTATAATCTTTCAATGCCCCTTCAATCAATCCTCCCAAATCACGCCTCAGCTTTTCACGGGCTCTATCTTTAACCGTTATCCCTTGTTCTTCCAGCTCTATCATTTGCTTCAACCTCATACAGTTATTGATGGCTTTAAGCCGGGCATACCTCGTGTTTGAACTTGTTGATTAGACGATCAACCACGCGTTCCTGGCTGGGTTTGTTGTCGCAACACCAGCTTTCCTGTTGGCGATTACGATAAATGCGGCGTTGAATTTCTTCCCGATGAATTGGAAGGGATTTAGGGGCATCAAAAGCCAGACGAATTTCTCCGTGCTTATAGCCAACTACAGTGCAGTAAATATCTTCACCAATAACTATAGATTCCCCGATTTTTCTGCTCAAAACTAACATAGTGCTTCTCCTGTTTTATTTAAGTAAGTAGGCCTTGCATTGCCTGATGTTTTCTTCAACCACAGCCTTGCTGGCTGGTCTATGTGCTTCATCGGTGACATAAAAAGAATTGCGCTTTTTGATATCACGACAAAACCCAATCATTTGCGGAAGTGAGGGCGGCATTTCACAATGATCCCGACATACCAAAATGGCTTGATTCAAAACCTCATCGCCAAATTGACCTAACCCCTCCGACCACTCTTTTTTTGCAAACTCCAAAAATCCATCGCTCTTGAACTGACTGCGCCATAAATGCCCGTAAAAGACCGCAAATCGGGTAAACATGTTCTCAATTCGCTTGTCGATAGCTTTGCATGCTGACGACATTGTTTTGCTGGCATTCATCTTCTCCGGTGCTATCAGACTCTCCGTTGTCTTCGTTCCAGAAGGGGTCATAGGCTGTTGTTGCAGTATTTGTGCGACGCTTCTCATTCCTTTTCTCCTGCTTTAATTCGATTCTGACTTCATCCTCCCAGCACTTCTGCGACAACCAGTTCGCTGGAAATTTCCAGGCGGGAACCCATTCACCCTGGGCTTCATTTGCTTGGCGGGCTTTGATTTGGCTATCCAGAGCCAGCAACATGGTTTGCAGTAAATGTTCATCAGGATTGATTTGTTGAAAAATTTCAAAAGCGCGTTCACGGGATTTCTTCTCGGGGTACATCTGCCAGAAATGGTCGAATTGGCGCAATAAATAAATAT
The DNA here is from genome assembly GCF_004571195.1 of Legionella geestiana. Lineage (GTDB taxonomy): Bacteria > Pseudomonadota > Gammaproteobacteria > Legionellales > Legionellaceae > Legionella_B > Legionella_B geestiana. The sequence continues at coordinate 1,979,155 of NZ_CP038271.1, read as the reverse complement.
AATTATTTTCTTTTATATGAGGTGTGACGGCTTTTGGGGGATCTGTTATGACGGGTTTTTCTGAACAATCCTCATAAAACCCTTTATTTTCAATGGATTGCTCAGAACAAAATGTGACGGCTTTCTGTGACGGGTTTGTGACTACTTTATTTTGAGCAAAATAACCCAAAGTGGCCAAATTACATTGTAAAATCAGCTGCAGATCTTCTGACTGCAAAGAGATTAATCCAACGCGCTCCAAAGCAGATAATGCGCGTCTGGCCTGGGCACGAGAATATTTTTCACTTTTTACCCCCTGATGTGGCTGGATATACAGTTCTTCAGCTAGCGACTGCAAGCTAATACGCCGTTTAACCCCAACCAGTCCTGTTTTAACGTCCATATACGGACGTATTCCTCTCAGATAAGCAAGCTGCTGCGAATGAGGTAATCCATATAACGCCTCAAGTTCCTCGCTATTAACCATAAAATCCACGTCCTGATATCCTTTATTCACATAATTTAGAAATTACGATGGTTTATTTTTATAAACCAATATAAGAATATGTGATTTACTTGTCAATAAAAATAAACTCTTTTGTTTGTATTATTTTGATAGAATGGCTTTTATTGATTGAGAATGCAGACTTGCGTTGATATTATTGGTAATATGGTTTAATTTTATAAACCATAAGTTTGAAATTTTTAGAGAGAATAAGTGCCAGCCCCTATCGGAAACCCTAGCGATATCATCAAAGACAAAATAAAAGAAGCTGGTGTTAAACAAGTACATCTGGCTAAAAAACTCGGAATTAGTCCGCAACACCTAAATAAAATTCTCGCTAAAAACCAGGATAGAAGCCAATACCTGCCTAAAATAGCAGAAATTTTGGGCTTGGATACAATATCAGCTGGATTGAATAATATAACCTCAATACCGATTCTATCTGAAAAGGCTCTAAAGTCTTTGGCTAAAGGATCCATTTCATTTGAAGAATTAGAGCATACGACCGATCAATCATGGCCATCAACTGTACAAGAAGATTATTATTTTTATGGCTATAGACTTGTAGAAAATATCAACTCTCAATTATTTAAAAATGATTTGCTAATTTTTAGTTCGTCTCTACCTTGCGACATGACTGGACGCATTGGACTGGCTTTTATCGAAGAGAAAGGGTTAATTTTTATAGGCACATTAAAGTACAATAGAAAAACAATAATGATTTATAATGAACGGGATTGCTTTGAGTTTAAAATAGGCGATCAGCTGATTGGAATAGCAGTCCATTTAGAAAGAAATATCGAGGAAGGATTAAAATGACAACCAGAACGATTAAAAATGTTTCTCATGATCTTCTACCAATCATCCGCGATATGAATGATCAGCTGACACTCCTGCGTAATGTAAGAAACGCTAATGATCATACGAAATTGCTTGATGCTGCCACAGGCAGTATTTTCCTGGTAGAAAAATATTTACTTGCTTTAGATGCAGAAGCAGATGAGCAGGGAATTGAAAAAGCTGTGTAAGTTTTTTGGGGGTCTTGGCTGCAAATTTTAAATAAATGGAAACTTCTTCTCAATGATTTCTGTAATCCAGGGGTACTCAGATTTTTTTAGAGCAATGCCAACTGCGCCAGTGGCTATGTAGATTTTCTCAAAGCCCAACTCATAAATTTCTTTAGCATAAGCAATACCATTTTTTTCGTCTCGCAAATCCAGATCAACATAAATCGGGATATTCTTTGCAAATTGAGGGGCATGCATAAAAAATTCCTGGATATCATTGTATGTCACAATTTTATGATTTTTTACTTCAGCAAAAAACTCCCAAGACTGTGTATTTCTAGGTTCATCATCAATAAAAATCAAACTGATTTGTTTTTGGGAATTATGTTGTTCTTTATTAGACAGTTTAAAATAAGGCACAAGATCTTTAGGCAAGATTTTAAATCCTTTTTCAATAGCGCTGTTCATAATTGTTGGATTATATAAGTAACTGGTTACTAAAACCTTTTCCGAATCCTTGGGCGCCTGCTCTAAAATATCCAAACCATTTTGATCTTCATCATAGAATTCATAGTCACAAAAAATGACTAAATTTTCACCTGCTACTATTTCAAAAAAACTCAACGCCTCTTCTGGGCTATAGAAATGCTGGTATTTAACTTGGGGCAGCTTTTTAAGCATTTCATCCCATACATCATGAACAGCGCTACTGTCATCAATAATAATCAGCATTGCATTGTTATGAGCTTGATATTCTTTTAAACACCAAGCAGGAATTTCACAGGATGGAAGCGAAATATCCAGCGTAGTACCTTCGTCTAGCCTCGAAGTTATATCAAGCTGTCCATCAATTTGTTCTAAAAATTTAATTGCATGTGGCAAACCCAAATTGACTTTTGTTTTTTCTAATTGAGCATTCGTCAAGATTTCTTTAAGTAACTCTGAGCTCATTCCCCTTCCATTGTCTTTAATGGTTATTACAGAGCCAGCAATATTAGCTTCAAGAAATACTTCAACTGTTCCGCTTTTTGGTAAAATAGCATTAACCGCATTATTTATAAGGTTGGATAACACTCGCTTTAAATTAACAGAGTTAAGATAAACCAGACTGAATATATCATTGGGATTTACTGTAAACTCAAATTCTATGTTTTGTTTTGCATACTCCATCCGCTTTTCAGATAAAAGCTCTTGAATACAAGAATGGAGAAACACATAATTATCTCCGCTGCGATCAACATTTTCATTTTTATTTTTGTACTTATAAAGCAAACTCCAAACGATATCATCCAAGCGCCGAATGGCCCTTCTACCAAAAACGCGCTCAGTTTCCTCAAGCTTTTTTTCAACTAAACAAAAGAAAGAATCTATTGCCAACAAGGGGGAGCGTATATCATGCGCAACCTGTGCCAAATTTTTTCCCAACTCGATTTCAACTTTATGTTGTTGGTATTCTTCAATTTCTTTTGCAAGATAATTTATTTCCTGGATATATTCATGCTTCAAGGGCATATTATTTTTCAAATTTGTTTCCAGTTCTTTAATAGGCCTTGCAAGGTGTCTGTCCGTTAAAATTTTAATAACCCTGTGGATCATTAATAGGCCAAGCGTAGAAATAATAAAAATGATAGTGGCCGGAATAAAAAATTGGTAAGTATTCTGAGATGCATATTTTATAGAAATAAATTCTTTACTTGCACTTTCGGCTGCAAAAGAACCAAATTTATTAGAAGAAAATGGATGAAAGCCATCGCATCTGTCGTGGTTTTCTGTACAAGGTTGTATGTTTCCATTGATTTTTGCAAGGTGGTCTAAATAAGCATTCCTGGACATAAAAAGAATTATTTTATGGTAACAGTTACCAAACTGATTATTAATTTGACCATTTAAGTAACAAAGATCCATGCTAATATGAAATGCGGAATTTGTGTCTCCGATGGTTAAAATGGAATTCCCTGTTCTATTATTTACCTCGACACCCAAAATAAAATGGTTATCTATGAATTTTTTAAAAAGCACCATCATATCAACCGCATTTAATTTTCTACTGTATTCTCCCTTGTTAAGATAGCTTACAAAATCCTGATCATTTACAAGGATGCTTAGTTTTTCTGAAACATTGGATTGCAATATCGAATTTGCATTAATAATCAGTTCGTTATTAAGGATTTTTGATTTTTTTTCAAATCCAGAATAGATAAACCACATGGCAATTAAGCTTATGCATAAGCTAATCGCAATCAAAAAGCTAATTAATTTATTAATAGCTCGTTGATAGGAGTCAAGATTTTCAACTCTTGAAAAAAACATCATAGCAGTTGCATTTTTTCAGAGCTGTTGAAACGGAGCATGTTAAATTTTTTGCGATTTTGCACGATTACTAATCCAAAGATCATTCATTGTTATCATTGCTAATTCGCAGTTTAATTTTGTTCCAGCTGACATTGTATTCACTCTCAAAATTTTCTACCGGTTGGATCATGCGTAACTGTGGAAGTGTCTTCTTTGTTTTTTCATACAACGCAATGTAGGATTTGTCGTCAATATGATTTTTAAAATAGGGTGAAAAATAATAACTGTAGTTCTCAAAATACTCCAAGGTAGATTGGTTTTGCAATACACGAGCAACGCAACTGGCCTCGGGAGTATTTTTCATTTGAACAATTAAATCCGTACAAATTGAGCTGGCATTTGAAGGAATAACAAATTTATAGGGCTTCCCTGTTTTTTTTATATACAACAAGGCGTCGCCCGACCAAATATAACTAAATGCAAAGTTTTTAGAGTCATAAATTTTGTTAAAATCACTTGTGATATGAATTTTGGCATCCTGAGTCATGCGTTTTAAATTGCTATAGGTCAATGAAACAGAGCCATCATTATTTTTCTTAACGGTATTATCATCGCTAAAACCAATGGTTAACAGATTCCCAATCTCTCCTGAATCATCAACAAGAATGACATTATTGTCTTTGGCAGACTTGAAAATATCACTCATTTTTTCATCAGGTTTAATCTCAATTAATGCTGGATTATACATAAATCCTACAATAGCATGAGTAAAGAACGCCGTATTATGTGTGTAATTGTGCGTAGTATAATATTCCTTAAAATAGGGATAGTACTCTTCTGATGACTTCCAGAGATTACTGCTCTCAATATTGGGCAATTGATTTTTGATGGTTCCATAAACCATATTACTAAAAATCATCACATCATAAATATCTTTTTGCTTATAAAAGTCGCGCAAAAACTCCGCATTAGTGTAATAAGCATCATGAGAAAAGTTTACATTACACTGCTTCTCAACAGCCTCTTTAATTTTGGGGTCTTCTAAAAAGCCATAAAAAGCAGTTACGTTGACTGTTTTTTTAGAAGTTGTACTTGTGTTTACAGCGGCATGTAAATTATTTGCCAAAAGCATACAAACGAACAGCGATAATTTTTTCATAGTAATTACAAAAACCAAAGATTATTTTATTAAGGTCATTCTTTGCTTGCGATCAAATCAGATACTAAATGTTTTGTGTCTTGTATGCACGCAAATCCAAAGGATAAATTTTTTAATGTCGCCAAATGCAAATCTTCATTGAATGTAGAGGTAGCATCGTTGATAAAAAACACTCTATATCCATACATAAAGGCCTCTCTTGCCGTTGTTTCGCAGCAACAGTTAGTCATCACCCCAACAATAATAACATCTTCAATTTTATTTGCTCGTAAAACTTCATCCAACTCCGTTTTAAAAAAGGCAGAGTATTGATTTTTATCAATAATAGTCTTACCGGTGGTGTCAAAGCCGTCTATCATTTCCCAGCCTTCACTACCATATTCAATTTTATCGCCGTTCCACCAATCTATCATTGATTTTGAAATTTCATGACTGTCATTGTGCCGCACATAAATAATGTTTACACCGGCGTTCTCAGAGGCTGAGATAATTGCTTTAATATTACTAAGTTGCTTGTCGCTAATCATGTTTAAATCATTGCGAAAAACATTTTGCATCTCTATGACTATCAGCGCGGAGCGCTTGGGATTAATCGTTAATTTATGGGTATTGTATTCGTTTATTTGTTCCAGGTTTACTGTGTAAGTCATATTATCTTCCAATTTAAAATGATATTTCGTTAGTATTGTTTCATCACCAGACAGACTTATATTCTATATCCAATGACAATCGCCCTAAATAGTTAACAACCATTGATTTAAGTCATTAATAACTGTCTCTACCTTTGCCGGCAAATCAAGCGCCTGAACTCGATCAGCACCTAAAACACGTAAATGGCCAGACCAAAGAAGCTGCATTCGCTCTAATTCATCAGACTGAAACTGAACTGGAAGAGAAAATACTGTCCCCCGATTTTGGAATGTTTGCGTAATATTATCCTTTAACCGGATTTTATCAATCAGATTAGTCTCATTGCGACATAACAACAGCAGATCATGATAATCTTTCATGCGACTGTTGGCTGCACCACGAGAAATGAGGGTTTCCAGTTTTTCGGCAAAAATAGTTTCCACTGGATACACCTCCAACGAAATAGAATCGTTAAACAAGGGTATTTCTTTGTAGCTAAAGGATGGCCAATCTAACAATACTGGCTCAACCACATCCCCGACACCAATGTCTACAAAAAATTTATCACGCATCACCCCAAATTGAACGGCAATCCCTATTTGAAACCCAGGGTAATTCATATGTTGGTGATCTAAATCGTCAAGATTGATGAACTGCATCTGAAATCCATCATCCAGATTAAGTAAACAGATTTCTTGCATGATTAATTCTATGTTGAATTTTTCCGCATTTAGTCGTCTAGCCAGTAGATCAATATCAATGGTTTCTCTGCCAATAGTCAGGTAATAGGATAAAAGCAACCCGCCTTTGAATATGAATTCATCAGAATATTCAGAACGAGAAAGTCTGGCTAAAAAACGCTCCAGAATTAATAGCTTCCAAACCTCATTAAAGCCCTTACCTCTTTCTTTCCCAATATGTTTTAATCGGGCTTTTAAGGCTTGTTCATTCATGTTGTCACCGTCAAAATATAAGGATCAAGATTAAGTCCAAATTCTCTCGCATACTGCTGAAGCTTTTTAATATCCAATTTTTGGGACGCTTTCCCACTCGCTGCTGCTTTAAGCGCTTTAATGGCAATTTCTTTACTGAGATAGCGAAAAGCGTCTATTATCGTTCTTTCTCTGTCAAAAATGACAACTGTTTCCCGCCCTATTGTGTAAATCTTTTTACCTGTTTCCATATCACGCATTCTAACAATACGAGTATGCTCACGCTTTGGTGCCGTAGTAGAATGAGGAACAGCTATCCAATGCTCTCTTGGCATTTCATCCGTCAGTTCGTATAGTGCCAACGCTGAAACCAGACAGACTATGCCTTGTGGAATACTTTTGGCAATGATAATCAGATCTTCCCATTGAAAATCCGCTTCAACAGAAGATTCAACACCGCGATAAACGCCGTGACCAATACGTTCAATCCTATTAGTTTTTACATAATAGCTGAGCCGGCTGGGATGGATACCTGCTTCACGAGCCTCTGCGGCGTGAAAGACCGGTCTTGCAAACAGATCTTTCAATGTCACTTCATTATTTGGTTTCATACCTATAATTTTAATATTAAAACCCAATAACGTCAAATGGGTTTCAATATTAAAATAACCCCGTAAAAATCCATTGTGGGGAATTTGCGTATTTGGGTACGGCTCTGTTATACTTCGTACGACAATTGTAGTGGTTTCCTGCGATTAAAATTACGGTAAAATCAATTGGTTACTTTGGCATTGACGGGCTCATAATCCGTTGGTCCTAGGTTCAAGTCCTAGTGGGCCCACCAATTAAAGTCAGTAAAATCATTATTTACACTTAATACCTTAAACCCCTGGAGGTCTGCTTCGAGACCTGCGTGCAAAATCTAAAGCGAAGTTGCACTTACACCCTCATTTGCTATCTTCCTGGTTTTAAAATTTGCGTTCCGCAATAAAGTCAAAACCACCAGTAATCCCCCGCATGGATTATGAGAAGATTCTACTTTTGGCATCAGTTATTTTTCGGGGGAATTACCGCAATTCTGCATCATGTAAAATTTTCCAGAGCAGGATTAATTAATAGGACTCAAGAAAATACTTTCCATCTTGACTTAAATAATAGATTTTTCTTTGCTTTAAATAGACACTCACATATACAATTCCCGCGCGAGCAACTTCCTTGTGGAATTTCACCACTGATATTTTGTTATGGTCGAGCGCATATAAGGCTTTTTTTAGTATATCAAGGTTTAAAGACTCACCGAAAACAAACAATTTTTTGTCTATGGATTTATTAATTTCTACCGCAGGGAAATGGTACAACATTGAATTTTTTGAATAAAAAGCGAGTTCATCATTAATCACATCATAAGTTTGTCTGATAACTCCTAAGGTTTGTAGTTTATTCGCAAATTGAACGAAGTCTCCAGGAGAATGGTATCTATCGATACAGAGAGCCTTTATTTGTTTTTGTACTTCAGCGTTCTGAGCAAACGAGGAGGTCGAAATGAACAATAATACAAAAAGACTGATTTTTAAACTTTTAATAATCATAACGTGTTTTACTTTGTTTAATAAATGTTGTGATAGTATCACAGGTCTAAAGGATTGAAACCGCTATTAAGTTATTAACAAAATAATTCATTAGTTTTTGACAATACGGTCGAGTCCATATAAGACCCTTGCCTCAAATAAAAAAATCCTGCTTCATGGCTTTCTTAACAAGGTTTAGTGTTTCATTTGCTACTTCATTCGCCTTGATTGTTCCCTTTTGTAAAATACGGAGTACTTCCTGTGGATGTGCAGCATACTCTTGTCGACGTTGTCGCATAGGTTGTAATATTTTTTCAATAGAATCTATTAGTTTTCGCTTGCATTCAACGTCTCCTATAGTGCCCTCTTGATATTTTTGTTTGGCTTCGTCAACCCACGCAGCATCTGGTGTAAATGCATCATGAAAAATCCACAGGGGGTTATTCTCAATGGTACCTTTGTCTGTTGCACTGATTCGATTCGGATCCGTATACATGCCCATGACCTTCTTTTGAACAGTCTTACTATCATCTGATAATAGAATGGCATTATTTAGCGATTTACTCATTTTTAATAAACGGCCTTCATCATTAGGTCTACCAGTACCCACCAATTTTTTCACCCTTCCAAGTTTCGCTTTTACAATGGGTAGCAACCCACCAAGCGCTAAATTTTCGTCATCAGTCGCATGAGCGTCCACACCGCAATAGAGCTGATTAAACCGCCTTGCAACTTCACGGGTCATCTCAAGATGGGCAATCTGGTCTTCCCCTACAGGAACAATTGCGGGACGAAATGCTAATATATCAGCGACTTGCCCCACAGAATATAAGGGAAATCCGAAAGAATAATTCTCGCCTAATTGTTTATCTCTAATCTCATCTTTAATTGTGGGATTGCGCATAACCCGAGCAAAAGGGAGTAACATACTAAAGAGGAATGTTAATTCAGAAATGGCTGGCACCTCAGACTGTATGAAAATATGGCTTTTATCAGGATCGATACCTGCAGCCAGGTAATCCAGGGTGATATCCAATACACTTTGCCTAATATCATGAGGCCGTTCATGTCGAGTGGTAAACGCATGCATATTGGCTAACAAAAAGAAGCATTCATAATCATCTTGCAGTTGTATGATATAGGCGCGGATTTTTGGACGAAAAAAAGGTATTTTTAAGAGCTATTCTTCTATTATAAGAGGAGAATAGGATGACCAAAAAGCGAAATTATTACACTGCATCAAAAAAATCAAAGATTGCACTTGCTGCCATTGAGGGGAAATTGACCCAGGCCCAGTTAACCAGCGAGTACGGCGTGCATGCTACCCAAATTAAAGCCTGGAAGCAAACGGCATTGCAAGCGATATCTGACGTGTTTTCCAACACTCGCGACAAAGATAAAAAAACACAAACAGAACTTATCGATGCCTTATATGAGGAAATTGGTCGGCTCCAGGCACAATTGTCCTGGTTAAAAAAAAAATTTCCATCTGAGCCTGGATGAAAAACGCAGACTCATCGATAGCAGCGCTGAAATAACGATCCGAGAGCAGTGCATGCTACTCGGATTGAGCGTTTCCAGTTACTATTACAAGGCGTCTTCCATATCAGCAGAAGATGAGCGATTAATGACGCTGCTTGACGAGCATTATCTCCAATATCCCTGTGAAGGCAAAATTAAGCGCGCACAATGGCTATCAAAAGAGGTTGGTTATACTGTTGGTAGACGTCGTATCAAGAGACTCATGGAGGTCATGGGGTTAGAAACCGTCTACCCAAAGCCAAATACAAGCGTACCCAATAAAGAGCACACCGTGTACCCCTATTTATTGCGAGATATCGATATCACAAAACCCGATCAAGTATGGGCGGCGGATATCACATACGTCAGGATGAAAGGCGGTCACGTCTATTTGCTCGCCATTATGGATTGGTATAGCCGCTATGTGGTTCAATGGGCCGTTTCACCAACGCTTGAGGCTGAATTCTGTGTAGAAGCACTTAGAAATGCTTTGCTGAAAGGACGATGTGAAATCTTCAACACTGATCAAGGGTCACAATTCACCTCAAGTGACTGGATAAACACGCTAAAAACCCACAGGATCTCCATCAGTATGGATGGGCGAGGTCGCTACCTTGATAATATTTTTATAGAGCGTTTATGGCGTAGTGTTAAACAAGAAAAACTCTATCGATATTCTTTTGAGTCAATTGAAGAAGTTGAGCTGGCATTATGTGAATACTTTGATTATTATAACCACCGAAGACCGCACCAGTCCTTCAGATATTTCACACCAGCGGACATGTATTTTCAACACCGTAAAAAAACATGAGCTCCGTGTGTCATGGCTTACCCACAGGGTCAACAGGCCTATCCGAGACAATGAAAGCTCTCCTGGCCTATGGACTTGTGGATAAGCCATTCTGAGAGCAAGGTGATTAGACTAACAAGATGGGAATAGCTCTTATTTTCCCTGAATTTTGTTCCAGTGCCCCGGACCTATCTAAGTACACGATTCTCTAATGAGCCAACCCAATGACCAAGATGTAACTGCCCTGTTGGAGTGTCACCCGTTAGTAATATTTCTTTGTTTGCCATTTACGACCACCCATGAAAAAATTTTATTATATGTATTCAATCATGATGAATATACCACTGAGCAAATTTTTAAAACATTATATTGCGCTACTGTTTAGGTCATGTCATTTCAGTACGCAAAAAACCAAAACGCCGCATTTGCAGCCATATCATGGAATGAGGACACGCCCTAATGTGATGTGACAACAGACCCTAATTAAAGCATTGAATATAAACCTGTGTAATCTGATATCGCGTGATTGCTTATTGTTTTCAAAATGCACAGAACCAGATTACAATTAGACGTCACTTTGTAACATCCTTCCAAAACTGGTATGACACCTTAAAGGATAAGCGGTATGAAACAGGCTAACGACCTTTTTTTGATAGTAAAGCAGCAACTGCGTTTGCATGGAATCACATATAAAATGCTTGCCGAAAAATTGAATCTGTCCGAACCCAGCATTAAACGCATTTTTACCCAAAAAGATATAAGCTTGAGCCGTTTAGAAAGTATTTGCTCCTGTTTCTACATGTCAGTCTCAGATGTTTTTGCTCTTCTTGAAAAAAGTAAAGAACGCATTTTGTATTTAACGGAGAGTCAGGAGCAAGAATTAGTAAGTGAAACAGAATTACTGTTAGTTGCCATTTGCATTCTTAATCATTGGACATTTCAAGATATTTTAAAATTTTACAAAATATCCGAACATGCTTTAATTCGCTATGCAGCACGCCTCGACCAGATGAAAATTATTGAATTACAACCAAACAATCATTTTAAGCGCCTCATCGATCCACATTTTCATTGGATTCCTGATGGGCCTATTCAACGCTTTTTTCAAAGAAATGTACAGAAAGATTTTTTTGATTGCCATTTTGAAAAACCCACAGAGTTGTATTTGGTGCGAAGCGGCATGCTCAGCGAGCAGGATAATCTAAGTTTTCAAAAAATTTTAAACGAAACAGCTAAGGAATTTGTAAAATTGTGCCGTGATAGCGTGCACATTCCTATTGATAAACGCCAGGGGAGCGCATTAATTATTGCGATGCGCCCCTGGGTTCCTCAAATTTTTGACTCGCTTAAGCGCTAAATAACCATCGACTCTTGCATCTCAAGAAGCATTTGTTTGGCCGATACATAATCTTTTTTTCCGTTACCTAGTTTGGGTAAATCCGTTATGTATTTTATTTGCCCGGGCAACATAAATTTCGGTAATGACGCTGCTAATAAATGCTGTCTTAATTCAGTTTCAGAAACAGGTGCTGAATAGAGCAAAGCTAATTCTTCCCCTTTTTTATCATGAGGTATAGATACAGCCATAACATCAATAGGCTCTTCATATACCTCTTGCCATGCAGTTTCAACAGCGCTTAAGCTAATCATTTCTCCAGCAATTTTAGCAAAGCGGGAATAGCGATCAACAATGGTAAGAAAACCCTCACTATCAAGGTGGCCTTTATCTCCTGTTTTATACCAATGGTAATCATTATCTTCAATTAATACTTCCTTCGTTTTTTCTGGCATATTTAAATACCCTTGCATGATTTGAATACCACCAATGAGAATTAAACCATCTTCCCCTACTGGCAAATCTTCACAGGTTTCAGGATGTACCACTCTAAAAGCACAACCCGGTAAAGGCAGCCCAACTGTTCCTGGTTTATTTGCTTTATGCACATGCCAATCCACTAATGAAATAGCATCGGGTAGATTACAACTGGCAACAGGCGCAACTTCAGTCGCTCCATATCCTTCATAAATTTCTTGATGAAATTTCTCTTTAAAATCTCTGTAAACCGTTGGAGAGAGCTTTTCTGCTCCAGCAATGACCATACGCAGTGACGATAGCATAAGAGGATGAACCGATGGATTGCGTGCAAATAACCCTAATATGCTGGATGTGGAACAATACAAAGTAACTTTATGTTTATAAACTAATTTTGCAATTTCTAATACTTTAACAGGATCAGGACAACAGAGTACAGGCACGCCTTTTATTAATGGAAGCAGCGTAGTAATAGTTAAACCAAAAGCATGGAATAATGGTAATGAGTTCAACATAACATCCTTGCTTTCCAGACCCATAACTTCTACAACTTGATTTATATTACTTAAAATATTTGCATGACTGAGTTTAATTCCCTTAGGGCACCCTTCGCTGCCACTGCTGAATAATATAGCTGCCGTACTATATACATCTACAGGCTTTACAAATAAGTGTTTTATTATTGTTACAGGCATTAACTTCGCGAAGAATGCTAACGCCATAATATATGGTCTGGATTCTTTCGTTATTAAATCCTCAAGAAAAATCAAATGCGTATCAGGTGATACAATATCAATCCCACGACCCTCTAATTTTTTGATAAAAAGTCGCGAAGTAATAACTGTTTTAATCGATGCCTGATGTTTTGCTGAATCGAAACTTGCGACACCTACTGTATAGTTTAAATTAACTATTGTTTTACCCAATAATAACACTGCTAAATTAGCGATAATTCCGCCAGCACTGCTCGGAAAAATAATGCCAACATTTTGTTGATTTTTAAGAATCGACTTTAATTTTGTTCTTACGTAAAGAACGCTTCCAAGGAGTTGAGCCACTGAAATTTTTTTCTTTTCTCCTTCAATAATGGCTGTGGAATTCATCCTTTCTTTTGCTTTTAGCAACCACTCTGTTTGAATGTTATTTTTTTCCTCTATGGCATATTTCCAGGCTTGAATGGATAGTTGTTTGACTTTTTGCCTTACTGCTTGTGCTGAGCTGTTAATATCTAACGCTGCACCATATACGACACTTACCATTCTTTTAGTCACTTTTGAATGGGAGTTCGAACTATAGGAAGTTTTTGAGCCCCAAAGTCCATGTAAGTAAAAAGGAATGATAACTGCGTTACAGTTGATGGCCGAGCGCTCAAAACCTGAGTGAAATAAACCAATTTGTCCATTGATACTTAAACGTCCTTCAGGAAACATGGCTACAACTTCGCCTGCATTTAATGCATTATTAATCTCTTTTATTGCATTTTGGCTGGCACCTCTGGCAATGGGTATCGCTTTAAATTTCTTAAACAACCATCTAAGGTACCAAATTTCGGTAAAGGAGCGCTCAACAACAAAGCGAATCGGTCGTGGACTGGAAATTTGTAGCACTGCCCAGTCAATAAAGCTCACATGATTTCCCAACAATAAAACACCTCCATTTGAAGGTAAATTATTTAACTGATAAACATGGATTTTGTAAAAACGCGATGCAATAAAATAAGCCATGTACCGTATTAAGGAATGTGGCAAGGTAACAAGAGTAAAAATTGTTCCGGTTAATGCGATAGCTGATAGTCCATACATTATAAATTGACTATCTACTTTGACTAAACCAAGCACTATATTCAAAACTAAAAAGCTGAACATAAAACAGTTTTGCAAAAAATTATTAGCAGATTGCACTTTACCTGCTTCCTCGCGTGGAGCAGAAAACTGAATTAATGCATTCAAAGGAACAACTAACATTCCTCCAAAAAAACCATACGCTAAAAATAAAACCATGATAGCTATTGCACTGTTTAAATGAGGCAAAATAAACAGTCCCGCTGTAATTCCCACTGCTGCTGCGGGAATTAAACCGGTTTCAATAAATCCTTTTGATACTTTACCCGCATACAAAGCACCAAATAAAATACCAATTCCACCCATGGCGAGCGACCCCTGGGCAAATAGAACGCTAACGTCACCAATGTGTTCTTTCAAAAATGCACCATAGCTGGCCAAAAGGACTTGATTCACTGCCCAAAATACAGATAACCCTATTATGCAGGTAAAAATCACACGATTTTGACAGGTTTTATGTAAATAACTTTTTAAATAGTGACCGTTAAAATACCGTGATGGATTATAGTTTGATTGAGGAGCTGCAGCTTCTTTTTTGATTAAGCGAAAGGTCATTGCTGTTTCAAACATTGAAAATGCAATCAGTAGAAATCCAAGGGGAGCAAAGTGCATGAGTATTAACGATTTGTCCACACTGGTGTGCAAACCGGCTTTTTGCATAAAATGGCTGAACATACAGGTAAAAACAAAAGTTGCTCCAAGTATGGCGAGAATGGTCAGTGTTTGCACTACCGCATTCGCCTGCGACAAATGTTCTTTACCAAAAATTTCCTTAATATAGCCATATTTTGCAGGTGAATTTAATGCGCTTTGTATCCCCAATAATAATGTTAGAAAAAACGAGCCCCAGAAATATCCTTTGAAATAACAGATTGTTATCATAATGGTTAATGGAATGCTTGCTGCGGCAGTAATTTTTAATACACTCGCTTTGGGAAATTTATCAGCAATAAAGCCAGAGGGCGTAAATAATAGAATATACGGTAGAAGAATAAATGCATTAATGATGGATGAAAGTATCGTATATTTAGTGCCTGAAACGGTTTGATAGAGGGTGTCCTGTATTAAGATTTTATGACCTAAATCTACGAATGTATTCAAAAACACAATGGCCATGTATGGAAAAAATCCTTTGATACTGGAGAGCTTCATAGATACCTCAAATTCTAAATGGTCTAATTGTAACCCAAGTGGTTTTTTAATTACATATTTGTGATTAGTTGATCACTGATAGGCGATATTACTTTTTAAGTAATGTTGTTCACGCAAGTAATCAACGACTGAAGATACCGTAACGGTGGATACTGTATTCCTGCGCTGCTCCTCTAGAGGATGATCATCAAATCGAACATGACGACTAAACAAGGAGGCGCCAAATTTAGAAAAACCGTCAATCTTAATAAGGGATGCCTTAAAGTGCGTTTTATGCAAATACGCTTGTGCAGCTTGACGTGTATGTGCTGATTGAGGATTCATTGACGAGGCAATAACTTCTAATACCCATTGATTCGAGTTTTGATATTTTGTAGAAAATGGATAGGCAATCATGCTGTAAGAACTGTTATGTAACGATTGCTTTTGAAGCGATACCAGAGTCTCGTATAGCTTTTCCTGGACAGCCTCTTTAGGGATGGTAATTTGATAGTCAAAGGTGTAAAGATCATCCATGAAAAAATTCATTAATCCTTGTTGATAGATAGAGGATTTAGGCACCTCACATTGATTAAGGAGATGTACAATTGTCCATTTCCCTTTTTTTCCGGGGTAGTTTTTAACAACAAATCCAACATGGCTGTAATGCTGGCCATAATGTTTTAAATTTGTACCTGCCCTTGCGATTAATGCGACCCTGGGATTCAAATGATTTAATTGGTTTTGTACCTCCAATGCCTTTTTGCCTGCATCAAGATAAAGCTGCGGTTTAATGTGAGTTTGTTCGCAGGCATTCCCTGCGAACCCCGTTTCAGCTGTCATGAACAATACAAGGCCTGACAGAAGCGTTTTATTGATGTTATTCATCATTAATGCTCCTCGTTTTAAATGGCGCTGTATAAAAGACTTTTACCCATTTCATTGGGTAAAAAAGCAATGACCTGACCGGATGAAATTAAAAGCTGCCCGGCTCCCGTTGTAACAACGTGGACCGTTTGACCTACTCCCAGCAATACATTGCCAGAAACGTGTCTCGCAACGCGAAGCGTGACAAAAGCCGAGTGGCCAGCACTTTTTAAGGTAATGAAGGTGAAATCCCCAACAGTTTTAATTGCTGTTACGGATAATTGACTGCCTGCACTTAATAATTGACTGCTGCCATAGGCAATATTACCCAATCCTTCGCTTGATAACATGCTGCTGGCTACCGATCCTTGACTACCCACGGGAGCTGCAAAAAGTTGGGTAGTAATTGCAAATAACAGTACGCTTTTCTTAAACATATATTCCTCGTTTGTTTTCGGTTAAATCAAACGCAGGATAGCATTATGCGACTACATGGCAATTAATTTGGTAAAATACTCGAATTTTTAAACTTATGGTATTACTTATCGATACCATGCGTGACTCAGGGAACGCCAGCCACGGTTTCAGTTACACAGATGGCATTCATCAAAGCACCAGGGCGCTGGTTTATGTAAAACTCACTCAAAAGATGTAAATTTTGATTACTTAACAGAATAAATTTAATGAACTACGCCGCATCTACTGCCCCAACAAAGATGTCTCGCAGTATCATGCGATACAGGGATTTTTTTGTAGCGTTATAGAAAAATCGATAACAGTAATCACCACACCGGGGAGTGTCTTGCCATGCAAGGACTGACACTATGGCTTCTTCTATCGAAATTGGATGGCTCTTTTTTGAGGAGAGGATTAACATGTCAGTTACAAAGAGTTATTTGCAGGCTCAGCCAGTAAGAGCATGAAAAAATCTATTATTCAAGTTTTACTTTGTACTGCTTTTAGCGCTCTAATAATGCCATCATGGGCTGAGACAATAGAAGCTGAAAAAACTTCAGTTTCTTTATCCTACCCCGCTTCAACTGGCCCTCTTGTTGTTAACTCTAATTCGTTAGATATTGAAGCTGGCCCGCTCGACAGGATTTATATCAACGGCATCATAAGCGGCCTTGGCCTGTGGCAAAATCATCCTGTAGCTGGTAACCCCGGCTCTCTGCTGGATTTAGATAATGGCCAACTGTTTATTCAGAATAATAAAGGCTTTTTCCAATTTTATGTTCAGGCTGGTGGTTATTCTTTGCCATCTCTTGACACTCCTTATCTACGCATGGACGATACGACTCGTGATTTTTTTGGCCCCGTCCCAGTTGCTTTTATCAAATTGGCTCCCGGTGATAATTTTTCAGTAATGGCAGGCAAGTTATTTACACTTATTGGCGCTGAAAATACCTTTATCTTCCAAAATTATAATATTGAGCATGGCTTGTTGTGGAATCAGACTAATGCGGTGAATCGCGGTGTACAAATGAATTACAACCAAGGGGCTTTGAGTGGCTCGATTGCCTTAAGCGATGGTTTTTATTCGGGGCGGCTTAACTGGCTTTCAGGGCTGGTAAGTTATGCTGTTAATTCAAATAACAGCTTAAACCTGGTTGCTTCCGGCAACATCAAACATGACCCTGAATCCACTTTAGTAACTCCATTAGCGCAAAATAATAGCCAGATTTATGATTTGATTTATTCTTACACATTTGGCAGATTGACGATAAGTCCTACATTACAATTTACGCATGTCCCAAAAGATATCAATATTGGTCTGCTGGACTCAGCATCAACTTATGGCGTTGCCTTAGCGACAAAATATGTTTTGAATACTTATTGGAGCATCACAGGTCGCGCTGAATATATTAACACAAAAGGCAGGACCAACGTCACCTATGGTCCCGGCAGTAATGCCTGGTCGCTAACACTGACACCAACCTGCCAGCGAGGCATCTTTTTTGCGCGGGGTGAGGCATCTCTTGTAATGGCGGATAATATTACCGCAGGTTCGGCCTTTGGTCAGAATGGCACGAATCACTCGCAGGGACGGTTACTTATTGAAACTGGTGTATTGTTCTAGATGCTGTCATCACGAGATAAACTGGAGCGTAAAAGACCTGTCCTGGATTCACCAAACCAAAGCAAAATAGAAACGATAGCCTCCGGCAAAGCCTGCACGCCTTTAGAAATCTTGCTGTCAGAGCAGGTTTCATCGGCTGGCTGTCATACGCAACGGAAACGCATTTTAACCGTATAGTTATTGTCAGAAATAGCGGGATTAGGCATGCCTATTACTCCACCTACAATCGCGCCGACAATTTTATTGCCCGTTGTCGTGCCGTTATATTGCGTCTGATGATTAATAACCGTTAAGCGCTTCCCGGCTTTTTTACAATGCTTCTCAGCATCCTTTAGGGCATTTGACTCGGCTGATGTTTGCATGGATGAAGTAGTGACTGATGAAAAGGTATTATTTTCCTCAGGATAAATTGTGGTGTTACACGCAGCCATCCCACATACCGCTAACAGTAAGAACATCGATTTAATGGTTTTCATTGAGGCGCCCTCGGTTTAAAGTGCGCCTATTATAGGCAAATATCCACCCAGATGAAACAAATCTACCCCATCCGGCGCAGTCAATCACCTTTGATAATGGAAAGGAATTCGCGGAGCACATCGCTATGGCTGCTGATTTAAATACAATGTGTTATTTCGCTACGCCCTGCCACTCCTGGGAGCGAGGATTGAACGAGCATGCTAACGGCTTAATACGACAATATTTACCAAAATCCACCAATTTGCGAATGGTGACAGATGAACAGATTCAGGAAATCCAAGACCGCTTGAACAACCGTCCAAGAAAAGTGCTAAAATACAGAACACCTAACGAAGTCTTCTTTGCGGGAATAAGCTCTGGTTTCACTGTTGCACTTCACTGTTGAAACGGCGATACTTCAAGGCATTTAAGTTCAATTTTTATACAGTCAACGTGGCGAGGATATAGCATGCATTTCAGTATAGAGAATAATTACTACAGCATTTTGGCTATTGATAGAGAAGCCACTGCTGCTGATGTAAAAAGTGCTTATCGAAGAATAGCAAAATTAACGCATCCTGATAGAAACCCTGGCTCTGATGGCGCGTTATTTAAGCTTGCCAAAGAGGCTTATGATACGCTTATTGACCCTGATAAAAGGTTGGAATACAACACTTTTATTGATGCGTCACAACTGCCACGGGCTTTTTCGCAAAATGAAGCGGGTACCTCAAAAAGCCAACAAAAAAACGCTCACACAAATTCTCGCTCTGTTAATCCTAAACAAAGAAAAATCAACGTTGCCAATCAACGCATGAGAAATCTTCGGCTTAACAGGGAAATGCAAAAGCATGTTTGGCAAATATATACAGAATTTTATAATTGCAACGCTCATTTTCTCCAACATTCCTATGCTGATGAAATATTAAAAATACTGCTTTATGTATTCGAAGATATTAACCTGTCTCATTTGGCGCCTGAATGTCGAAACAATCCGGAAATAGTGGACGCTGGCTTTAAGGGAAGTTTAAGCTTTAAAAATTTGTGCTATGCCGGCAAAGACGCCATTATGACTCTGCTCAACAATAAGAACAGTGCATTATCCAGCATGCTATATAATTCACGTGAATACCCCTCGATGAACATGGGGTTTTTACAGTATTATCCGTATGGCGTTGATATAGAACTTTTTATTAGATTAATAGACATCAATCCAGCTGTACTGAGGCCTTTATTGCCGCAAAAAATACTGGCATTTCTGCGCACCGAGGAAGTTCGTCAGCAAGCGCCAAATGTACTGGATTTTTATAAATCGTATCATGCACATGATGCGGGTGATGATGAGCTCGAGCTTCTCTTTGAAATTTATAAAAATTACTCACGCAATATTCTAAGAAATTTTGACAGCTTTGACTGTTACTCCAATAATCGCCGCCAACTGAGAATGCTTGTCAGAAGGTTATTCATTGCCTATCCGAATGATATCCATCTCGCAGATATAATTTCCATTGATAAACTGATTGATGAAGATACCCTCGCCTTTCACTTTTCTCCAGAGGAGGAAACACTCACCTGCACAGGGAGGCTCCTTGGAACCGGCCAGCCCTTTGAGTTTTCTCACACATATAACATTCTGGAGCCGAATACATCGTGGGATAGCACTACTTTTATAAACGAACTGGCTTCAAGTTTACATCCTGAAGTGTTTTGCAGAATGCTTGCGTCCATCCCAAGAGAACGGCGTGAGTATTTTATGTTCTCTCATCAGGGGAAATTCGCATCGAACTCCGCTTACCATGCGTATAAAGACCACCTGGAACGTGTGATTGACTGGTCGAAGGCTACAAAAAAAGCCCATCTTGATGCACTGGAGCAGATTATTTATCCGGTGAACACCGATGTACACATTCTGTCAACAGCCAGACAACAGATTTGTGACGCGCTGCGAGAATATACTTCCTGGTGGAAGCTGTCTCTTTTTGGTCATCACCATGATGCACGCGCAAGGCATGTGATACAGACCATTCAACGTGCCGATACACTGGCACAGATTGGCCTAATTATTGAAAATCAATTGGCGTTAATGGAAAATCAAGTAAATGAGCCGATGTTTATGGCAAAAAACCGTCTATTCGCGCTTGACAGAATATTTGCCAACCAGCAGAAAGACTGGCATTCTCAAAACCGCTGGTATAACTCCGCGCCAATCAATCTGCCACGCCAGGAAAACCCAATGCACTCTGGTTATTATCGGGCGTTGAAAGAAGCTCAGCGGATTATTGGGGAGCATCACATCCACACTCTACCGGCCTCATCCACTCTAGACAGGCGAAGCTGACATTTTCCAAAATCGGACAAACAGCAAGGGGCAGACTTGATGAATGAGGATGCGGCCTGACTGCAAAGCAAAATCATAAGACTCATGAAGATGCCGGCATTTGTTTGCGCAGGCGCAAAGCATTGACGATGACGGATACTGAGCTAAGCGCCATGGCAGCGCCTGCTATCATCGGGTTTAGCAGAATTCCTGTAAACGGATAAAGAATGCCTGCGGCAACCGGTACTCCCAATGCGTTATACACAAACGCAAAGAATAAATTTTGTCGGATGTTGTTAACCGTATGCACTGATAACGCGTACGCCTCTGAGAGTTTGTTTAAATCACCTGATAAAAGCGTCATTCCAGCACTTTCAATCGCTGTGTCGCTGCCTGTCCCCATGGCTATGCCGATATCAGCTTTTGTGAGAGCAATCGCATCATTGACGCCATCCCCAACCATGGCAACAATCTGCCCTTTTTGCTGCAGTTGAGCGATTACATCACTTTTTTCATCAGGCAGGACTTCAGCGATAACCTCTTGAATACCAAGGCGCGCGGCAATTGCTCTCGCTGTCTCTCGAGCATCGCCAGTCAGCATAATGACGTTAATGCCCTTCTCGGTGAGTGAGGCAATCGCTTTTTGACTGGATTCCTTAAGCCTGTCTGCCACAATAAAAAGTCCGGCCAATGCCTTATTGATGGTTAAAAATATCAGCGTGGCACCTTCTTTTTGTGCGCTGCGGGCGGCATCTGAAATAGCATCGGGTGCCACAGACAGCCAGTCTACATTACCAGCAGCAACCGTCAGCCCCTCAATGTCTGCCTGAGCCCCCTTGCCCCTTACGGCCTGAAAATTGACGGCCTCTTTAAGCGATATTCCGCGGTTTAACGCTTCCTTACGAATGGCTTTTGCAAGCGGATGCTCACTGTGATGCTCCAAAGATGCGGCAAGGCATAAAAGTAGCTCTTCCGTCCAATCCCCCATCGGAATAATTTGAATTAACGCCGGATGCCCCTCAGTTAATGTGCCGGTTTTGTCCACGACCAGCGTGGTAATTTTTCGTAACTGCTCTAAAGACGCGGCATTTTTAATTAATATGCCGCGCCGCGCCCCCTCGCCAATCGCTACCATAATGGACATCGGTGTTGCAAGCCCCAGTGCGCATGGACAGGCAATAATCAATACAGAAATTGCGGCCATTAACGCATAACTCAGCGATGGTTCGGGGCCTGTAAAAAACCAGACACAAAAAGAAAGCACCGCCACCCCCAAAACAAGCGGTACAAACCATCCCGACACTTCATCTACCAGCCGCTGAACAGGAGCCTGGCTGCGTTGCGCCTCATTAACCTGAGCAATAATGCGTGCCAGTAACGTATCCTTGCCAACATAATCGGCTTTTACCGTGAGGCTGCCCTCCAGATTAAGGGTTCCTCCAATCACCCTGCTGCCAGCCTCCTTCGGCACAAGCCTCGATTCGCCAGTCAGCATGGACTCATCTACTTCACTTTGTCCGCCGATAACCACCCCATCAACGGGAATTTTCTCGCCAGGACGCACCAGCAGTCGGTCTGAGGTCTGCACCTTATCAAGGGTGACATCTTCCTCAATGTTCTGTTCGTTTAAGCGATGCGCAATATCAGGATTTAAATGAAGCAGTGCGCGAACCGCATCCCCCGTACGTTCACGCGCCTTAAGCTCCAATACCTGCCCCAAAAGCACCAGCGTTATAACGACCGCAGCGGCTTCGAAATATACCGGCGTACCATCCATGCGCAAGGTTCCCGGCAGCCATTGCGGGAAAAACATGGCAACCATGCTGTATCCCCATGCCACTCCGGTACCAAGAGCAATCAAGGTAAACATGTTCAAGTGACGCGTGCGCAGAGACTGCCAGCCCCTTTTAAAGAAAGGCCAGCCACACCCCCAGACCACAACCGAGGTCAATGCCGCCTGCAGCCACAGCGATAATGACGTTGAAAAAGACGCCACCAGCCAGTGCTCTCCCATGGCCAGAACGACCACCGGAATACTTGCCAAAAACGCAATCATAAAACGCAAAAACATTTCTCGATATTCTGAGTGCTCATGTTCTTTAACGCTTATTTTTTCAGGCTCAAGCGCCATGCCGCAAATGGGGCAATTACCAGGTGACATTTGACGGATTTGTGGATGCATGGGGCAGATAAAGACGGTATCCTCAGGCAGAGGCTCTACGTTCGCCTCCCTCGAAGCATGGTGCGCACAGTGGCTGTGCGCCTTCTCGTTTAGCGGATGTCCCTGTCTGTGTGTTGTCATAATTCACCTTGAGGCGCGTTTACAGCCAGATTTTGGAACGAGGATAGGCCCTCCTCATTATTCAGCGTACAACATTTTCCTGAGTGCTTCCAAAGCCGCAGGGATGTTACCTGTTTATAGCAAACAGGCATAACTTAATTGACCAATAAATACACATACACTGCTGACAAAAACTGTCAGTCCTTATCGCTACCATGAGGCCTTCCTGTCAACCAACCTCAAGAGGACCTGAAGATGCTGCAACCAAATGTGATTGTGCTTTACGCTGCCAGTCTTGCTGTAACGAGCCAATTTTATCGGGAGGTGTTTGGCATGGCGCCTGTAGAAGCATCCAGAACTTTTCACAGCTTTAAATTATCAAATGATTTGAGCCTCGCGATAAAAGCACAATCATCCGCGCTACCGCCAGTAGACGAAAAAAACACCGGTGGAGAACTGGCTTTTGTGCTCGAAAGCCGTGACAGAGTGAATGCACTGTTTACCGAATGGCACACTAAAAATATCCGTATTATCCTGCCGCCCACTCAACTGCCGTTTGGGTATACCTTTGTCGCTCTCGACCCGGATGGATATCGGTTACGGTTTATAGCACCAGAACAGACGTCATGAAAAGCTGGATTGCCGTTGCCTCAGCGGAACACGTTCGGACTGCTCGTGCAGGAGGTTTTATGCAGGCATGCCATGGAAAAATAACCCCCTTAAGGCGGTTGAAGCCTGATGACAGAATTATTTATTACTCACCAACCGCAACATTTGGGGGCAGGGATAAATTACAGTCGTTCACAGCCATAGGACGGGTTGAACCCGGTAATCCATATTCAGTGGATATGGGGGATGGCTTTTATCCATTTCGACGGGCTATATGCTGGTTTGAATCACAAGATGCTGCAATTAAGCCGTTGCTTGAACATTTAGAGTGGACAAAAAATAATAAGAACTGGGGCTTTCAATTACGGTTTGGGCTCTTTGAAATAAGCGAGCATGATATGCAACAGATATTTAGCGCGATGTGTGTCAGGGAGCACCTCATATGCTGATAGTACCAACCATAGAACACATAGAAGGCTTTACCGTAAGTGGTTGGAGCGTGCGCACCCAAAACACCGATGAAGCCAATGAGAAAACCGCGAAACTACCCGGCCTTTGGCAACGGTTTTATGCAGGCACTCCAGCTGCAATAGCGACTGTCTACGGTGTTTATTCTGATTATGAATCGGATGTTAATGGTTTTTATTCCGTCACTGCCGGCGTTGCTTCCTGCTATTCACAAACCGAATTAAGCACTGTCTCTATTCAGACAGGAAATTACCTTGTTTTCCATGGCAATGGCCCACTTCCTGTTGCCGTGGTTGAAATCTGGAAACGGGTCTGGGATTTTTTTAAAACAAACCGTGCATATAATCGGAGCTACATCAGTGACTTTGAGGCTTACAATGGCTCTAATCAAGTGGCGGTTTATATTGGATTTAAAGCCACGTATCAGGGCGCGTCCTCATCTCATGAAAAACATTGAGCTCCCCTTTATAGCATAATGGCCATTGATTATTTTTAATTTTTTAGTAAAAATGGTTCTTTTTTTATAAAGGAAACTTCCATGGCGCTTATATCCAACAAATCCCAGAACGCAAAACAAAAAATTAAAGCCCAGATAGATACGGCAGTTCTTGAAGAAATTCAAAGCTACTGTGCGTGGGCAGGTGTTGAGATGGACTTCTTTTTTGAGGAAGCGGCACGCTTTGTGTTTGCAAAGGACAAAGAATGGAAGGCGCACAACCGTAAGCCAGGTCGTCGTGGCAGAAAACCCGCAGCGCAGCGAGACACACACAGCGCCTGACAATTATCAGGTCATCCACAGAGTTATCCCCCGAAAATGGGGATAACTCTGTAAACGTCACATGTACTCAGTCAGGACGCACTGAACCTTGAGAGAGGCCAAGTTCTTTCAAACGCTCCAGCCACGGAGCAAAATTTAATTTTTCCGCTTCAGTGTATTGTAAGAACTCGGTTTTCGTGGAGCATGGTTTGACAAAGAGTTTATCAATCAACTGAATCCATTCCTCATCCAGCTGATTCTGTAACCGTTCGCCACCCTTTCTTGCGCGGTATCCTCGAAAAAACGACTGTATGGCCGTAGCTGCTTTTGCCTGCCCTTCCGGTGATGCCTTCAAAATGGCGACTCTCATTTCAGACAATGTGTCAGCAAGCATTTTATTGTCATCTTTTAGCTGACTACAGCTTTTTTCTTTTTGAGAGACATGTTCTATCTGTTCAAAAACCTTTCTGTACAACGCCGGATTAATCCTCTCAAGCTCCGGCAATCGTGCATCAATCTTTTCGATAAGCGCTTTCTGACGGATTAATCGCGCTTCAATCAGCCGGTTTTCGAGGCGATCCATCATGTCCTTAAGCTCGCTCTCGTTTCCACTGCAGGTTATGCGCATATACCCTTTTTTGGCATCCAATCCATAATAGGACAACGGTGCAATCATAACGCGGTCTTTAAACAGCAGATAATAAGTCAGCTCCTCGTCATTGGTGACAACCCCGCCCTTACCAAGCGCACGAGTTGCCTCCTGTGGCAGTTCAAGCCCAAACAAGTCGCTTAAATCCGTCAATACGTAGAAGGTCGCTGCTGTTCGATGCTCAGGATCCGGCATGGTCGCATTCATGGCTTTTAAACGTTCTGACACATAATCAACTTTTTCTTTATAAAAACTGATGCGCCTTTGTCGCTCAGACAAGCCAAAGTTATCCATGGTACTGGCATAGGCTAATTGCGAGGAACGAGGAGCATGTCCGATGTTACTGATATTCTTTGCCAGTAATTCACTGGATAACTTTTTGTCAAATGACATCAGTATCGCCATGCGCTCTCCAGCAGCTGAAAGCCCTTTGGTGGCAGAGCGCATAATTATCGTTCTTTCTTTCAAATCAGGCGCTACGGTTAGCAGTGATGGCATATCTTCAAAACACATCTCCGCATATGCCTCATCCATAATGATGTGCATCTCAGGATAACGGCGAAGCACTTCAGCGATACGCGAAAGCTCTTCCTCGTTAATGATGGTGCCAAGTGGATTTGAAGGATTGCAGATGAGTACGGCTTTGGGATAACCATTGTCTTTCTGAGCAAGCTCAAGCGCCGATTGAATGCTCTTTTCCAATGCCTCTGCTTTGAGTCTGTAACCAGGCTCTTTCATCACATCCACCGGATGCAGCCTGTGCATGGTGCCGTCTGCATAGAGGGTATAGTGAGGAAATGGCGTGACGACCCTATAGCCTGGCGTGTCTTTGTATCGCGCGTTAAGCGTATCAAAGATTACCCGTATCGCCCCAGCGCCACCGGCAGTAAAAAGTACGTTTTCAGGCCGAATATCAGACTGATACCACGAGGACATTGCGCGCGCCATGATGGTTCGCGCGTCACTGTCTCCCATGGGCATCCCATAATCGACTGCAGCGCCCTCTTGCACCTTATCAAGGTTCTGCATGCCGACTGCCGCCATATCGCCGACTTTTTTCCAATAGGCTTCAAAATAGGCAACCGTATTTAAATCAACCGGGTAAGTCGGTTTACCCATGCCGGCAGAGATGAAACTGGTGCTCGATTGCTCAGGAAAAAAGGATTCATATTGCAGAGTCTTTGTCCATGTTGCCAGCAACATAATTTTATCTATTTTATCAGCAGGTTGTCCGTGTGGTGTCAGCATTTTACCCTTCCCATGACTAATTTGTAACTTGTTTGCTATTATTTTGATTATATACGATAGAAAACACGGACGTCCAATGGGTAGGAAAAAATCAGATTTTTATTTAACGCTCGATGAAATGGGCGCATTTCTCGCGAAATTTTCGGAGCAGAGTGATCAGGTATATTGGATAAGCAGCCCTGATTTCAAAAAAATTCAGTATGTTAGTCCTTCTTTTGAAAAAATATGGGGACGTCCGCGGGAAGACCTTTATAACGCTCCTGAAAAATGGCTTACCTGGATTCATGCGGAAGATATAAAAAATCGCAACCCCATTGAAGAAATGTCGAACAAAATTAAACTGCGGGGAGAGCACGCCAGATATTCAGAAAAGTACCGAATTATACGTCCTGATGGAGAAATTCGCTGGATTAAAGACAGTGGGTTTCCGCTGATAAACGATAAAGGCGTTTGTTATGGTGTTACGGGTGTCGCAATAGACGTGACGGAAGACAGCCTGCGTGAAAATGCCCTGAAAATGGCAAAGGAAGCAGCGGAAGCCGCCAACCGGGCAAAGGATGAATTCATACGAAACATGAGTCACGATATCCGCACGCCGTTAAGCGGCATTATCGGCATGTCTTCTATCCTTGAACAGGAGGTCTTATCTGCTGAAGAAAAAGAGCATGCCCATATGATTAATATCAGCGGGGAGCAGCTCCTGGCACTTCTAAACAGTGTGCTCGATATTGTTGCAACCGGCAAACAGACGGAAAATCACGTAGAACTGAAGGTGTTTAAACTGAGAGAACTTATCCAAAGCATCGCAGATCTCGAACTTCCCACCATCACACTGAAAAAACTTGAGCTTCGTTTGGCATTTTCTGATTTGCTTCCGGAAATGATTGAATCAGACCCCGTTAAAATTCACCGCATCCTGCTGAACCTGCTGGGTAACGCCGTCAAATTTACAAACAGCGGGTATATTGAAATGGGGGCACGCTGGGGCAGTACTGAAAAAGAAAAAAACACCCTTGAGCTCTATGTTCGAGACACCGGCATCGGCATTCCGGAATCGGAACAAGAGCAGATTTTCAAGAAATTTTTCAGAGGCACGGCTTCCAGTGATGGAATTTTCACTGGACACGGAGTCGGACTGCACATCGTTAAGCGCTATACACGTATCCTTAAAGGAGATATACACGTTTCATCCGTGCCCGGACAGGGAACCACTTTCACGGTTTTCATCCCGGTTAAGTCCGCTCATGCCGAGGCATCTGCGGGTACTGTTTCAGCCCCTGCCCCTTCTAGAGCCACCGCTGCCATTGATAAAAAGCTCAAAGTCCTCTTAATCGAAGATAATGCCATTGCCTTAAAAACTGCAGAGATTCTTCTCAGGCAACTCGGAATTGACGTTAAGACTGCGTCTACGGGCGCCCGCGCACTGGAATGTTTTAAGGCAGAAACTTTTCATATTGTGCTCTCTGATATTGGCCTGCCGGACATGTCTGGTACTGAAGTGGCGCGCTGTATTCGTTGCATTGAAAAAGACCTTGGAAGAGCGCCGGTTCTGCTCGCAGGCCTCACGGCGCACGCACATGTACAGACTCGGGAGGAAGCACTCCATGCGGGGATGAATGAGTTGTTAAATAAACCCATTCGGCATGCAGAAATTCAGGAGCTGATTCAACGGTATCAGCTCGTTAAAACGCCTGAACGTGGAACCGACAGCCATGCGTCTAAAAAAACCGCTGATGGGTTACCGGGAAGCCTTCAGGCGAAGGCGTTATCAGCGTTTCCCCTGCTCAATGTTGAAGAAGGCATACGGGTTCTTGGCAGTGAACATGACCTTATAGAGATGCTGCAATGCCTGATTAAGGAATCACTGGCAGACGATTTTGCACGCCTTAAAGCGGCGCGTGAGGCGAATGACTGGGAGAAAACCTGCAGGCTTGCACACAAAATCAAAGGCGGCGCTGTTTATGTCGGCACCACACGGATGAAGCAGGCGTGTGAAAATCTTGAAAAGTGTCAGGTAACAGAGGAAGATGTTGACACAATGGAAGCGCGTTATCAGGAGGCTCTGACCGTCATTGAGGAAACTGCGGCCCATGTTCGTGAATGGCTGCTGGCGCGCGCCACTGAAAATCCTGAAACTAATTAGGGCATGTCCTCTTGAAAAACGCATCTGTGTACGGGACGAAAAATCGTTGTCTTTCCGGAGCTCGTGCTGGAGTTAGCCCCGTGCCGGCACATGGATGGGTTCCCTGCCTTCGCGGGAATGACAGGATTCGGGGTGTGTGCGGAGGCCAAAATCTCTCCCACACTGTCTTCCCCGCGCAGGCGGGGACCCATTCGGGATATGGTACGGAGCCAACGCATGGAACGATTCAGCCTGGTCACGGTACAAAAATACACGTGAATTCCCCGGCGCGGAAAAAATGTCCCGTACACAGCATCTTTCCTTAAAAATCAATGTATCTATTCACCACATTTTGAATGCTTTAGGGGAATGGTTAAAAATCAATTTTAATACTCTCGCCAAAAGCAAGGCGCAATGCATTGGCAATGGCGAGAACATCGATGCCTTCCTGAAGAATCGCCCCCATAACCGGGCTGATAAAGCCTGCCGCCGCGAACGCCATGCCGATGAGGCTCAAAAGCATTCCCCCAATCGCGCTTTGGGTCGCAATTTTTCGTGTATTGATGCTTAAGTGGAGTAATTCATCAACCTTATAAAGGGTATTTTCCATAATAACAGCACCTGCGGCCTCAGCCGTAACATTGCTGTTTTGCCCAAAGGCAATGCCCACTGTAGCCGCTGTTAATGCCGGTGCGTCGTTAATGCCATCGCCCATAAACAATGTTGGTGCTTTTTTTCTTTCTTCGCGCACAATCGTTAATTTTTGCTCAGGACTTTGAGCGGCATAAATTTCCGTAAAAGGAATCAATTCAGCAAGATAATTCACTTCTGAGGCGCGATCGCCCGACACCAGCATGATTTTATTAAACTGATGAGAGGGCATTAAGTGCCCGATAAACGACTGGCTTTCCACACGTGGGGCATCATGAAAATGCAGGGTTGCCGCGTACTCGTCATCAATCAGGATGATGCATTCTAACCCCCGCAAAACAGGAGGAAGCAACGCTTCACACTGTGGCCGCACTTCAAGCAGTTTTTTTCGACTGGTCACTTTAATTGTGTGCTGGTTAATCCATCCCTCAAGGCCCTGACCAGGTTTTTCAGAGACATTCACAGCATCGGCCAGCGCAATGTTTTGCAGCTTTGCAGCGTTAAGAATGGCACTCGACAGTGGGTGTTTTGAATAACGCTCGAGACTGCCTGCGTAATAGAGAATCTCCTCTTTTGAGTAATCTTTGACGGTATAAATGCCGCTTAACGTTGGTTTTCCGTAGGTCAGCGTTCCCGTTTTATCAAAAATAGCGGTTTTACAGCGCGGCAGCTCTTCTAAAACCACCGGGTCTTTTATCACAATCGCCTGTTTAGCTGCGCGTGAAATGGCACTGACAATGGTGACAGGAATCGCGATTAAAAGTGGGCAGGGTGTGGCTATCACGAGTACAGCAAGAAAACGAACCGCATCCCCGGTAAAATACCAGGCAGCGGCTGCAAAGAAGAGCGCCACGGGTGCAAACACGGCTCCAATCCGGTCACCCAGCCGGCGAATCGATGGACGTTTTTGTTCAGCTTCTTCAAGGACGCTGACAATGGTCGCAAAGCGTGAATCAACGGCAAGCCTTGTCGCTTTAATGACAAGGAGCGCTTCTCCGTTAAGCGCGCCTGATAATACGGACGCCCCCGGCGCTTTGGCAACTTGATAGGGCTCGCCGGTAAGATAAGACTCATCCATCGAACCATTACCTTCAATAACGGTACCATCTACGGGACAGGTTTCATGGGGGTAAATCACGATTTCATCGTCAATTTGAATGTTTTCAAGCGACACTTCTTCAAGGAGTGTGCCACGCTTTCGGTGCGCCTTGTTCGGCATGCGCTGAACCAGTGCCTGCAACACGGAAGACGCGCGGCGTCTGGCCACGCGCTCAAGTGTCTGTCCGCTTGCAAGCATTAGAATAATCAACGATGCGGCCAGATATTCCTGAAGAATAGCAGCGGTTACAAGCGCAATCGCCGCAAGTAAATCAGCGCCTGTATTGCCTTTAAAAAGTTTTATTACAATTTGAAAAAACACGGGCAAACCGCCCACGACAATTACGATATACAGCGGGAAGTTTGCGGAGGCGGTCTTTAAAAAAATCATGACAAGATGCAGCACGATGCCTGTAAGCGCACTCAGCGCAACAAACATTTGCCATTTTTCCTGCAACCACTCCAGCGGAGGTTGTGATTGATTGCTGAGCATAATCTCATGTCTCCCGGACATGTCTTCATTCCATACTATGACTGCAAATGCATCAACCTCTACAGCACCGGCATTTATCTTCATTCTGGCACATTTTCACCGGGATGAACCTTGACCACAGCTGGCGCTCAATACACACTATCGGCAAGCGAACTTACCTATTCATTTTACTTATGCAAACATGCTGTCGAGTTGTTTTAACAGGAGGGCCTGGCGGCGGTAAGACAACGGCTGCTGACCTGTACCGCCGGGAAATCGGGGAGAGTGTTGTCGTGGTACCCGAGGCGGCAACGTTGTTATATTCAGGCGGCTTTCCGCGCAAGGGCGCGAATGGCGTGCGCCGTGCCGCACAAAAAGCCATTTACCATGTTCAAACCAACCTTGAAGATGCTCAGTCTGCCTATTATCAAAGCCGTGTGCTGATATGCGACCGTGGCACCATCGATGGCGCAGTATACTGGCCAGATGCGTCACCTGATTTTTTTGAAAGCCTTGGAACGAGCCTTGAAAAAGAACTGAAGCGCTATGACGCAGTTATCTTTTTTGAAACAGCGGCTATTGGGGGCATTTCAATCGAGGGAGGTAACCCCATTCGTGTGGAATCCATTGAAGAGGCCATTACGCTCGATGAGAAACTTAAGCGTCTGTGGTCACAGCATCCGCATTTTGTTTTTGTTCCCCACGACCCCTCTTTTATCAAAAAAATCAATACAGGACTTGCTGAACTTGCAAAAATTGTCATAAAACATCAGAGTGAAAATTGATATAAGGTGGCCGGTACGTTCTCGGCCACCTTAAAAGAAAAACTAGTCCATCAAATGCAGGAATGAATTTTTGATGGTTTTTAAGCCCTTGGAAAATTCTTTTTCAAATTTTGCGGACTTTTCTGCATTGAAGTGCTGGATTTCTGCAAATTTACTGTTGAATTTATGCAGTTGTTCCATCAGTTTTTCTTTGTTCTTCTGGAAATTTTCCTTTGCCTTGTGGCATTGCAGAGAAAAATAGACTTCCAGTGCGGCAAATTCAGCCTCAAGCTTGTCACTGGCTTTAAGCATATGCTCGGTGAACTCAGAAGATTTGTGTTTGAGACAGGCATCCAGGTCTTTTTCCAAAGACTTTAAGCATGACAGAATATGATGGGTCTGCTCTTTGATTTTTTGTTCACTGTCAGCCCTACCCTGCGCAAGACCCACCTGAATTTCATCAATTTTTGCAATGAGCTCTCGGCGTTTGATGTCTGTTAATTCATGGTAATTTTTAACTTTCTGCTTCACATTCACCAGCGCGTCCCGTAAAGCTGTTTTAAGGCCTTCATACTTTTGAAAAACCTGCTCGCGGGTATGGTGGAGATCATCTTCAAGTGCTTGAGCTTCCATTTCAAGGTAATCAAGCTTTCTGTCGATTGTCTGACGGTATTCATGAATAGTTGACATTTTCACTCCCTGTGTTGGTTTCCTATTCAGGGTAGTAGAGGATTTCTGTGCTGTCAAAAAACAGAAAGTCTAACAATAAATCATAATCCTCACTGAAAGAGATTAGGTCGTGCTGATGTCGTCCAGCATTAGACATCAACAGACCCTGTCAGTGATAATACTTTTCTTTACACCCTTGAGAGTAAAATATGGCACTTATCTCCCACCGCCCGCATGCTTCAGAGACGGCAGCCGCAGAAGCCCGGGCGCGGCTCTGCCAGAGCAACAGCCTCAACCTTTCCCTCAGCGAAACGCTGGCGATGGTTGATGCGCTGGAAGCCTTTGAACTTGGGCGTTTTCTGCTTGCCAACAAGGGACTCAATGGATACTGGACTGCCTACGCCATTCTGTACGGAAAAGATAAAGAGGGGCTCTCGGACATGGAGCACTGGCTCCTTAACTGCGCTCCCTCCATCCTCGCGACACGCGAACGTTTTGGGATGTTCCAGAAAGAAATCCTGAAACACCTGCGACCGGGCATGCACGTAGCCTCTCTTCCCTGTGGACTGATGGAGGATTTTCTGGGGCTCTTGCCTGAAAAGCTTCAAGCGCTTGAAATAACAGGAATTGACCTTGATGAAGACGCTTTGAAAGCAGCCGCTGAGATTGCCACTGCCAGAGGCATTCCTCACTGCCGCTTTCTGAAGCGCGATGCATGGGATTTACAGCTTTCAGAAGCATTTCACCTCATGACCAGTAACGGCCTTAATATCTATGAGCCTGACACAGCACGCCTCGTGGCACTGTATAAGGAAATGGCAAGCGCACTTCGCCCCGGAGGCGTGCTGATTACGAGTTACCTGCCACAGCCTGATGACCCGGCGCTTCCAAAGCCGCTTATTACAGTTGAACCAAAGGACGCACAGAAACAAAAAGCCCTGTTCATGGATGTTATTCAACCAGTATGGCAATGTTTCCAGACAGAAGCATCGGTGCGTGAGCAGCTGCAGGCAGCCGGCTTGACCGTTGAAAACATCGTGTATGACAGCCGTTGCCTGTTTCCAATGGTTGTTGCCCGAAAAGGCGCATGAAAAGCGTGTAGAGACGCAGAAAATCGTTGAATTTATCACAAAAAACCATGGTGGTGTGGTAGGCTAAAGTCAGTCAATATGGAGCACAGGATGCGCTTTGTTACCCGCTTGACCACCCTCCTTGGGCTGCTCATTGTTTTTTGTTATTCCGCACATGCGGCGAATCCGCTGCTGTTTCGGGAAGCGTTTGCCATTGCCTGTCGTAACAATCCTGATTTGCAGGCCGCCATCGACCAGGCGGAAGTCATGCGGGGGCTTTTTATCCAGAGCGGGCTTTATCCAAACCCGGAAGTGGCCATCATGGGCGAAAACTTTGGCGGGTCGGGCATTTATTCCAGTTACGAATCCGCAGAAACCACGGCATCTGTCACGCAGCCCATCCCACTTGGAGGCAGGCTTTCCTACCAGAAAAAGGCAGCGCATGCCGACTATGAGGCCGCTCTTGCAGCCATTGAGGCTCAAAAAGCCACCCTCTATGTGGAGGTAGGCACTGCTTATGTCGATGTGTTTTATGCCGACCAGTGGCACCGGGTAACGCGCAAGCTGGTTCGCCTCAATCAAAACATTGTGGATGCCATCGCTCGCCGGGTTAAAGCCGGTGCAGGCGCGGAGCTTGATTTACGCCTTGCTGAAGTGCGTCTTGGCGATGCGGAAATTCAGGAACAAAAAGCCGCAAGAGACGTTAAGGCGCTGCGCGCCGAACTCCTGCGCCGCATGGGTGGCGGTATGACGATAGACAGACCGCTTGCTGACAAGGGACTGCCGGAAGTAAAGCTTGACTGGAGCCAACTGTTAAAAAGTATCCCGAAAAGCCCGCTCATGCGCCAGATGCACCGCCAGCTTGCAGCGCGCCAGAACATCATCACCGCCGTTAAAAAATCAGTGTGGCCGGATTTAAACATTCAACTTGGGGCGCGTCATTTTTCTGATGACGGTGAAAATGCAGCGGTTGTTTCAGCGTTTGCAAAAGTGCCGGTTTTTGATAGAAATCAGGGAAAAATTCACGCGGCACACGCGCAGTTCACCCAGACTGCACATGAATATCAAAGTATAAAACTCGATGTGCAACAACGCGCCTATACCCTCTTTCTGGCGGCACAGCAAAGCCTTTATGAAGTGGATAAAGTCACCAAATCCCTCTTGCCACTGGCGCATAAATCCATAAAACTGGCTCAGGAGGGGTATCAAATGGGACGTTACAGCTATATTGAGCTGTCACTCGCCATTAATACCCTTTATGAAGAGGAGCGCCATTACCAGCAGGCGCATGCCGACTACCATAAATCTCTGATACAACTGACTGGCCTGCTTGGACTTCATCCAGCAAGGGAGCGCACATGAAGCCTGTAAGAATATTTCTGAGTCTTTTAGTATCAAGTCTTATCGCGTGGGGCATTTACCTCTTTTTTGTCACCGACTCAAAAAGCCGCCTCGAGGGCGAAAAACACCTGACAGCCACAGAGGCATGCAAGGGCGGAATGCGCTTTAAAGCCGAAAACCTGACGCTCAGCTTCGCGCTTGTTGAGCGCGCCATGCCGGCACATTTTCGCGCCTGCCTGACGCAGGACGGAAAAGCGCTGGCGGTTAATGGGGCACGACTTCAAGTGAAGCTTTCACGTTTTGATAAACGCGTTGACACGCTTGACTTCATCCCCGCCGGTACGTTTTTACAAAGCACGGCCTCCGTGCGCGAGCCGCATTCTTTTGATATGAGCATTACCCTGCAATATGGTGGCAAAACATTTCACTGGAACGCCTCTACCCATGAGGGACGCGTAACGCTCACGCCCGCAGTCGTCAATGCTGCCGGCATTCGTATTGCCACAGTTGGGGCGCAAACCATACGCACACGCCTCACGGTCGTTGGAAAAATCACCGCCAATCGTGACACCATGGCACCGATTTACGCGCGCTACTCAGGCATTATCCAGACAATGCATAAAAACCTTGGAGATGAGGTGAACAAAGGGGAACTGCTCGCGACCATTGAAAGCAATGAAAGCCTGCAGAATTACACCATTTCATCCCCCATCTCCGGCACCATCGTGCAGAAATACGCGACCAACGGTGAACTTGCCCAAAACACGCGACCAATTTATGCGGTTGCGAATCTGAACAATGTCTGGGCAGACTTCACGCTCTACCGCAAAGACCTCCCTCTCGTGAAACGAGGTATGACAGTGATTGTGACGCCGGATGAAGGCACGCCGGAAACGGTAAGCACCATCTCCTACATCGCGCCGCTTGGTACGGAAGACAGCCAGACCACGCTCGCGCGCGCCATCCTGCCAAACACTCCGCGCCTGTGGCTGCCTGGCATGTATGTTAACGGCGCCATTATCGTACAGGAGAAGCGGGTGCCGGTTGCCGTGCGTCTTTCAGCCTTACAAAAAATCGGCAACAGTGAGGTTGTGTTCGTAAACAGCGGGGATGAATTTGAAGCGACTCCGGTAATAACCGGCGCGCGTGATGCCGAATGGGTAGAGGTTGTTTCAGGACTTGAAGCCGGACAGCGGGTAGTGGAAACCAATAGTTTCCTCATCAAGGCAGAAATTGGCAAGGAAGGCGCGGGACACGACCACGGAGAGTAAATGCTCGAAAAAATCATAAGGCTTTCCCTCAGGCATCGATGGTTTGTCGTGCTGATTACCCTGATGCTCATCATTCTTGGCGTCTATAATTTTCAGCGCCTTACGATTGACGCGGTACCTGATATCACCAATGTACAGGTGCAAATCAATACCCAGGCTTCCGGGTATTCGCCGTTTGAGGTGGAACAGCGCATCACCTTTCCACTTGAACTGGCACTGAGTGGCCTGCCAAACCTTGAGTATACCCGCTCGCTCTCCCGCTACGGACTGTCGCAGATTACCGTGGTCTTTAAGGATGGCACCAATATTTATTTTGCCCGCCAGCTGATTAACGAACGCCTGCAGGAAGTACGCGACAAACTGCCAAAAGAAGCGGAAACAACCCTGGGCCCCATCTCCACGGGACTTGGGGAAATCTTCATGTACACCGTAAGCGCAAAGCCTGGACTCCCCGAAAAGGAACACCCCGACACCACAGAACTGCGCACCCTGCAGGATTGGGTTATCAAGCCCCAGCTGCGAAATGTCGAGGGGGTGGCAGAAGTCAATACGGTTGGCGGCTTTGAAAAGCAGTTTCATATCACGCCCGTGCCGAACAAAATGATACGCTACAACCTCGGTTTCAGCGATGTTCTGGAGGCGGTTCAGCGTAACAATGCCAATGTGGGTGCCGGTTATATTGAGCAGAACGGTGAGCAGAACCTTGTGCGTGTTCCGGGACAGGTGCAGAACATTGCGGACATTGAAAACATCGTGGTCGCAGGGTTTGAAGGCACACCGGTTCGTGTCAGAGACATTGCCGGGGTCGCTCTCGGACGTGAACTGCGTACGGGTGCCGCCACTCAAAATGGTCAGGAAACCGTCCTCGGGACGGTGTTCATGCTGATGGGTGAAAACAGCCGCACGGTATCGGAACGGGTTGCCGAAAAACTGAAGGATATCCAAAAGACGCTGCCGGAAAATGTCGTGCTCACACCGGTTTACAACCGCACGCTGCTCGTAAATGCAACCATTCGTACGGTCAGTAAAAACCTTCTCGAAGGAGCACTTCTTGTCTGTGTCATACTCTTTCTGTTTCTTGGCAACGTGCGCGCTGCGCTGCTGACAGCCCTTGTGATTCCGCTCTCCATGCTCCTGACCATCACCGGCATGGTCAGCAACCACATCAGTGCAAACCTTATGAGCCTTGGCGCGCTTGATTTTGGACTGATTGTCGATGGCGCCGTGATTATCGTTGAAAACTGCATCGCACACCTTGGCCGTGCGCAGCAGGCCTGCCGGCGCATGCTGAACACGGAAGAACGCCTGCAGGTCATTGCAGATGCAACCACTGAGGTCATACGCCCGAGTATTTTCGGTGTCACAATAATCACGCTCGTCTACCTTCCGATTCTGACACTGACAGGCGTTGAGGGAAAAATGTTTCTACCGATGGCGCAGACCGTGGTCATGGCACTGGTGTCTTCGATGCTCTTTGCCCTGAGCTTTGTTCCGGCATCCATTGCCATCTGCCTGCGGGGAAAGGTGAATGCCCATGAAAATGCACTGATGCAGCGCATGTCAAGAGGCTATCGCCGCCTGCTGCATGCCGCTTTTCGCGCGCGTCTTAAAATGATTGGGGCGGCGCTCATTCTGGTTGGGGTGAGCATGGTGCTTGCCTTTCATATGGGGGGTGAATTTATTCCGAGCCTTGATGAAGGTGATATTGCCATGCATGCAATGCGCATTCCAGGCACCAGTCTCACGCAGTCGATTCACATGCAAAACCAGCTCGAAGCACGTATCGCGCAATTTCCTGAGGTCAAGGCCGTGTTTGCTAAAATTGGTACGGCGGAAGTGGCAACAGACCCCATGCCGCCCAGCGTTGCCGATACGTTTATCATGCTAAAGCCGCGCTCTGAATGGCCAAATCCGCGCAAGTCCCGCGAAGCGCTGGTGCATGAGCTTGAAACAGCAGCGCAGCAAATTCCGGGAAATAACTACGAATTCACGCAGCCGATTCAGATGCGCTTTAACGAACTTATTTCAGGCGTGCGGAGTGACTTTGCCGTTAAGATTTTCGGGGATAACCTGAAGACCCTCACTGAAAGCGCAAATGCCGTTGCCGCGGTACTGGAAAAAATACCGGGTGCCGCTGATGTCAAGGTCGAACAGACAAGCGGTCTTCCCCTTTTGACGGTAAAAATCAACCGGGATGCACTCGCCCGCTATGGACTGCGGATAGATACCGTGCAGGAAGCCATCGTGATAGCAATGGGAGGAAAAAAAGGCGGCGAACTCTTTGAGGGCGACCGGCGTTATGACATCGTAGTGCGTCTGCCAGAATCCCTGCGCACGAGTCCCGATGTACTGCGACAGATTTATATCCCGCTGCCGCCCGGCAAGGATGGCGAGCGCCATTTTATACCGCTCAGTGAAGTCGCACGCATTCAACGGCAGGAAAGCCCCAATCAAATCAGCCGCGAATCCGGCAAACGGCGCGTGGTGGTGAGTGCCAACGTGCGCGGGCGCGATTTAAGCTCGTTTGTGTATGACGCCAAAGAGGGCATTGCTGCCTGGGTTCAAATCCCGAGTGGCTACTGGGTTGCCTTCGGCGGCCAGTTTGAACAGCTCGAGTCAGCCACTGAACGGCTCAGTATCGTGATTCCGCTGACCCTCTTTGGTATTTTTATCCTGCTCTTTATGCATTTCCAGCAGGTACGCGATGCGCTGCTGGTGTTTTCCGGTATTCCGCTGGCGCTGACTGGCGGAGTATTTGCCCTGTGGATGCGTGGAATCCCGCTATCCATTTCTGCAGGCGTTGGATTTATTGCGCTGTCAGGAATCGCAGTTTTGAACGGTCTTGTGATGATCACATTTATCAATCGGCTGCGTGAAGTACAGCACCTGCCGCTCACAACCGCCATTCTGCGTGGTTCGCGCGCCCGCCTGCGCCCGGTTCTAATGACAGCACTGGTTGCCTCTCTGGGCTTTGTCCCGATGGCACTTGCGACCGGAACCGGTTCTGAAGTTCAGCGCCCGCTTGCCACCGTTGTCATTGGCGGCATTCTGTCTTCCACGTTTTTGACGCTGCTGGTGCTGCCGGGCCTGTATTATTTCTTTCACCTTCGACGAGAGAATGTGACACCAAAAAAACGTCACTCTGTTGCCAATTAATGATTAAGCAGCTACCATAAAATTCTGGTGCAGGGAACACTATCAAACGGGAATACATCATGATGCAGGAGATACCACTGCCGTTTGACAGCCTCAGCGAATTTACTGAAATCGCGAGTGCCATTTGGAACCTGCGCGCACAGCTGGAAAAACTCCGTCAAGATAGAAGCCTTCTTTCAATCCACAAATCGAAGATTATCGCACCGGTGCTCGCAAGGCTCGATGATCTGATTGATGCCTTCAACAACGACTTTCTTGTCCATCTTGACATGCCCGACACCGAAGAGGCCGGTATTGAAAAAATGCAGCTGCGGCTCAAGATGCTGCTCACGTGTTTATCCATTGAAGAGGAAGCGCTCGATACGCTCGCACTCCATGGCTCTCCCCTGACGCTTTTTGTGCGTGCCGGTACGAGACTGGGTACCTTTGTGGGGGGCGCCTTTGCAGGCCTTACGCTCGCAGGTCCATGGGGAACTTTTCCCGGTGCCTGTGCAGGACACATTGGCGGCTCAAGCCTTGTTAATGCTGAAGCCGTGATGCCGGAAAGCGCAAAGCGGTATCTGCAATTATTTCGCGCCATTCAAAACGCACCCACTCTGTCGCCAAAAGTATGCACCCCTGAAACATGCCAGCTGCTTAACCACCTTTTTGCATCAAAAACTGTGCGCTGGCTTTCCCCGGACGACATTCTCGATGCGCCTGAAAGTGCCCGGGACACCCTTTATATCCAGCTCACTCACAATGGCAGTTTTTTGTGCCGGGAAGGCGCGTCTATCTACAATCTTACCCCTATATTAGAAGCACACCGCGCGCCGTTTCGCGCGCGCCTCGATGACAACATTATTCGTATCGCCTACATCAGTACCGCACTTCTCGAGCTCTATCAACAGCCGCGTCTTAACAGCAGCCTCACCGACGTAAAAGCTGGCGCTTCATCCTCTTCGGCAATGCCTTCGAGTTCGAGCAGTTCAGGCATGTCGAGGTAATGACCGCGTCGCATTGACAGGGCTGGCGCGTCAGGGTATGGTGCGCCGAAAGTCCAGCATCATCCCGTTTGGAGTATTCATGCGCGTTGCCCTTTTTTTTCTGTGTTCCCTCTTTCTGAATGTTGCCTCCGCGCGTGTTGTCAATTATCAAACGAATAACTTTAAAGACATCGCCCAAAAATACGCCTCCCTGCACGTCCCCATGTCCCGCACGCTGATGGTCTTTGACCTTGATGACACGCTTATGACAATGAGTCGGCCACTCGGGAGCGTCGGCTGGTGGGACTGGCAGTCCGGGCTTTTGAAAAACCCTGAGATAAAAGGCCCGCGCTTTGCCACCAGCATGGAGCACCTGTCTCGGGTGCAAAAAGTACTCTTTGAACGCGTCCCGATGGAGCTCACCGACAAAGATGCTCTTCCCTTTCTGCAACAGGCAGCAGCCAGGGGGGCCACACTTCTCGGTCTGACCGCGCGCGGGAGTGAGCTTCAACATGTTACGTTCACCCAGCTCCGTGATAATGGCTTCATCGCAAAAGATGCATCACTTTTTCGGCAAAACGGACTGCGCATCCACCACAAGACCCATGTTAAAGGGGCTTTTTCCTGCCCGGCTTTTAAACAGGCGCCGGCCTATCATCAGGGTGTATTATTCCTCTCAGGAGGGGATAAGGGCCAGGCACTGCTTTGTGCACTGTCGCAATCTGACCGCTCCTATAAGGCCATTCTCTTTGTGGATGACTCACGATTTAACAACCGTGCCATAGCAAAGGTCTTTGCTGAAAGCCGCGATATTCTGGTGTTAAACGTCAATTTTACCCGTGAGCACGCGAAAGCCCAGGATGCACGTACAAATCCCGACACACAAAAACACATGCTGGCAGAATGGAAACGTTTGAAAAAGAGTCTTGCCGCAGCATGATAACGGCCTATTGTTGCAGTGCGTGATATCACATAGAATGGGTTTTTATTCAAAGGACTGATACCCATGGATATCCGAAAAATTCGCCGACTGGCCGCAAGTGCTATCGCCGCTTCTCCACTGCTTTTTTCCGCTATGGCCTTTGCAGCCGCCGACACGCCTCGCCCCAACTCCTGGTGGTGGCCGGAAGCGCTCGATCTCAGTCCGCTGCGCCACAGCGAGGCTTCCGCAAACCCCCATTCCCCGGGTTTTGACTATGCTACGGCCTTCAATAATTTGGATTTAGAGGCCGTTATTGCCGACTTAAAAACCCTCATGACGACCTCTCAGGACTGGTGGCCGGCTGATTACGGGAATTACGGACCACTGTTTATCCGCATGGCCTGGCACAGCGCCGGAACCTACCGCGTTTTTGATGGCCGTGGCGGTGCAGATGGCGGCATGCAGCGTTTTGCACCCCTTAACAGCTGGCCTGACAACACCAATCTCGATAAGGCACGCCGCCTGCTCTGGCCCATCAAACAAAAATACGGCAATGCTATCTCCTGGGCCGACTTAATGGTGCTTGCGGGAACGGTCGCGCTTGATTCCATGGGGGTTCAGACCATTGGCTTTGCCGGTGGGCGTGAAGACGCATGGGAAGCGGAATATGTGGACTGGGGCTCTGAAGGCGAATGGCTTGCCAGCAATCGTCACGCTAAAGACCACAAGCTCGATGAGCCGCTCGCTGCCACACAAATGGGTCTGATTTATGTCAACCCAGAGGGTCCGAATGGCAATCCAGACCCGCTGGCAGCAGCACATGACATTCGTGAAACATTTGCGCGCATGGCCATGAATGACGAAGAAACGGTTGCGTTAATCGCTGGCGGGCACGCTTTTGGTAAAGCCCATGGAGCGGCTAATCCCACGAAGTACCTTGGCCCGGCACCAGCTGCTGCAGGACTTGAGGAACAGGGACTTGGCTGGAAAAACAGTTTCGGCACCGGTAAAGGCGATGACACCATCACCGGCGGCCTTGAGGGTGCCTGGAGTGTCACGCCGGATAAATGGTCCAACAACTATCTGCAAAACCTGTATCACTTCAACTGGGTACAGACTAAAAGCCCCGCAGGCGGGGTGCAGTGGATGCCGGATGATAAAAGTGCCGCAAATCTGGTGCCGGATGCACACGATAAAACCAAACGCCATCCGCCGATGATGTTTACGACCGATCTCGCGCTGAAGATGGACCCTGCGTACCGTAAAATATCTGAGCGTTTTAAAAACGACCCTGAAGCGCTGCGACAGGCGTTTGCAAAAGCCTGGTTCAAACTAACACACCGGGATATGGGGCCTCGCACCCGCTATCTTGGGAAGCTGGTGCCAAAGGAGGCGTTTATCTGGCAAGACCCTGTACCGGCCATAGACTACACGCTGGTTGATGCTGATGACATAAAGACGCTGAAAACACAAATTCTGCAGTCAGGACCCACTGTACCTGAGCTGGTACGCACGGCATGGGCGGCAGCCGCAAGCTTTCGCGGTACCGACATGCGCGGTGGTGCCAACGGCGGGCGGATTCGCCTTGAACCGCAAAAGGACTGGGCCGTTAACAATCCCGCTGAGCTTGCAAAAGTCTTAACCGCACTGGAACAGGTGCAGCAGCACTTTAACCGCGCGCAGAGTGGTAACAAGAAAATTTCGATGGCCGACATGGTGGTACTCGCTGGAGCCGCAGCCATTGAGCAGGCGGCAAAAGAGGGAGGCAATCCAGTAGAAGTGCCCTTTACTCCGGGACGTGCGGATGCGTCTCAGGCACAGACGGATGTCGCCTCCTTTGGCGTGCTGCGGCCACGTGCGGATGGTTTTCGTAACTATTACGAAACAACAAGCTATGCTTCCCCTGAAAAAATGCTGGTCGACAAAGCCAGTATGCTGAACCTTACCGCTCCGGAAATGACGGTACTTATTGGCGGGATGCGCGCACTTAATGCCAACACAGGACAAACGCCCTACGGCGTATTCACGCAAAAACCAGGCACTCTCACCAACGATTTCTTCCTCAACCTGCTGGACATGTCAACCCACTGGCAGAAATCGGCAAGTGTTCCCGGAGTATATGAAGGCATTGACAGCAAAACCGGTGCGCTGAAATGGCAGGCAACTGCGGTTGATCTCGTCTTTGGCTCTAACGCGGAGCTGCGTGCAGTGGCTGAGTTTTATGCTGAGCAGAATGCGAAGCCGCGCTTTGTGAATGACTTCGTGAATGCCTGGGTCAAAGTCATGAACCTCGACCGCTTTGACCTGCCACGCAAAAAAGCAGATGCGCAAAA
Organism: Legionella geestiana; assembly: GCF_004571195.1. Lineage (GTDB taxonomy): Bacteria > Pseudomonadota > Gammaproteobacteria > Legionellales > Legionellaceae > Legionella_B > Legionella_B geestiana. The sequence continues at coordinate 1,935,421 of NZ_CP038271.1, read as the reverse complement.
GACAGTCTGATTCACGCTCCAGGGTATGTCCTCCTCTCATGACGTGAGGACATGCTCTGGTAAATCTACTCCGAGTCTGGAACCTCACGCACCATGAACGAGAAACACATAAAGCGCGCGCTCACGCCTGCTGAAATGCTGGAAATCGCGGCACGGCACATGTTTTGTGCCGAATATCTGCTGCAAAACGAGGCCGAACTGTCGCTCGAAAACGCGGGCCGTATAGATACCCTTCTACCCGTTGTGTCCCTGCTTTACCCGGGTTTTGAAATGCTTTTTAAGGCGCGTCTTTTGCACGAACAGGGCGTTATCCGCCATGGCGGAACCCTGCATGACCTGCTCTCACAGCATGAATGGACCCTGCAGCGTGAAGACCGCGAAAATATTGAAAAACTCGCAAGAATGCGCGCCTTTCGCAAAGGGGTGGAAATTGATCTGCATGAAAGTCGCGAAAAAGCACTGGCTTTTTGCATGCAATTACTGAACGTATACGAGCGGCTGCAAAAACTGCTGCCACTCGAAATGCAACTGGAGTATCAACAGTAATCCGTATACGCATTCAGTCCAGTGAGGTCAACCGGCAGAGGGAATTCCGGAAGCGTCAGGCTTTGTGGAGTAATGTGAACGTCGTTATCATTGATGATGTTCTCCCCAAAACGGTACACAAGACTCTCCTCACCATTACAGGCCGCCTTGTCCTGCAGGCTCGCTCTTTCCGCCACGGCGACGTTACGCATCTGCCATTGCTGCACCACCTTATCGCCATGACGCTTTTTCAGCATTTTGAGCGTCTGTTCGGGTGAAAGCACCAGTGCCGTGGCATTGTTGCCGCCAAAGCCTTTGGAGTTTAAGAAAATGCCATCGATCCCCGATATGCCAACCTCTTTGTGATCCATAAGAATATCAAGGTGTGAATGGTGTATGTCATCTGCCAGATGATCAATGGTTTTAATGCCAGGGAGCCAGCCATATCGCCAGGTTCCAAGTGCCGTTACGAGCTGATCGCCCCCCGCAGCACTGACCGAGTGCCCAAGACAGGACTTGATGGCCATGACCGGCCACTGATTCAGTGAAAATGCCTTTGCCACCTCATTGAGAATATGGCTTTCAGACGTACGGTTTTGCGGCGTACCTGTTCCGTGCGCCGATACTGCCGTGCGCGCGAGTCCTGACTGGCCAAGAATGGAATGAGCCAGCGCCGTGGCACGCGCCATGGTTAAATAATTACCTACACCGGGTTTGGAAATGGACTTTTTATTGGCATCGGCGTTAATGAAAACATCGGGCACCGCGCCATAGACCATGGCCCCCAGTTCGAGCGCCAGCGCATCGTCCATCAGTACGACAAACTGAGAGGCTTCCCCGAGGGTAAAACCCACGTTGGTGGAAAACGGGCGGCAGGCGCGGCGATTATCCAATATGCCGCCATCAAGGGCCCGCAGACTGTCGTCGCTGGCAAGCGCGCCCATGACGTTAAAGCCTTCAATGACCTCCGGCACCATCGGTGCTTCGGCACTGCCTACAAAGACAACCCTTGCGCGCCCTGTCTGGATATCAATCGCACCCTGGCGCAGATTGTAAAGAAACGTGGCACACGCACCAAGATTCGCCCCGGTGCTGCCAACGCTGTTAAGAATATAACTGTTGACAAAATCCGCCGGCATCTCGGCAAGTGCCAGTGGCAGCATTTTAGAGCTTGGACGATTACCGCTCAGGTAACGGCTGAAAAGCCCGCCGAAGGCATCGCCATCAAGCTGGCCAAGTGCACTGCCCGCGTAAACCGAAACGGCTTCGGGGCGGACATGGCGCAACACGGTCTGCCAGTCAAACCCGAGGGAATTTAATGCATCGGAAGCGCCATAAACCCCAAGGCGCAGGCCGCGCGGGTGATGATGCGCATTATAAAGCTCGCCCGGGTCAAACCCCGCCGGAATATTTGAGCCACTGCTTACAGGACTTTTCTGAAGGCGCGGGAAAAGCACCTCGAGTCCTTCTGGAACCGTGATGCGCACGTCATTCGCGCCACACTCTTCCACCTGCCAGTTTGCAGGAATCTGCTGTGGCAGACGTGATTTGGGCAGTACCATCGAGGATACGCCACCCACACCTTCAAGGCGTGCCTGCTGCCAGCCGGGCACGGCGTCCACATCAAAGCTGTCAATACGGCGCAGCAGCGTACCTGCACGAATGGCGTCTATCTGAGCCGCGGTGGGATTCGTACCCTTAGGACAAACTTTCATGCGCCAGGCGAGATCGCGCCAGGTAAGCTCCATAATATCTGCCGGCAAAACATCGGCAAGGATGCGTTTATACCCATGAAACCCCGAACTGCGACCAGCTGAGTTCAATCCACCAAAACCTGTAATAACGGGCAATGCTGTCATAGTTGTTTTTCTACCAACGACTAAAAAATCCGGAACACTTCCCTTTCAGACTGACGGTTCCACAAATCGGCATACTGTACCACAAAACCTGGCTGCAGGGATATTTGGGATTACAGCACTTTTGCGGTATGCTTGAACCCTTGTTATTTTTTGGGGGTCGTAATGCGCACACGCCTTTCCCTGCTGGTTCTGGGCCTTATCGCTCTTATCTCTTCCCCGTTTGCGGCGAACAATAATTTAAAAGAGATTGAGCAGGACTTAACCGATTCGGTCATCACCACGAAAGTGACCGCTAAATTTGCGCGTGCCAAAGAATTGAACCTGCTGAAGGTGTTTGTCACCACAGAAGACGGCATTGTGCACCTGAGCGGAAACGTTAAAGACCGCCAGTCTTTTGTAGAAGCGCTGCGCCTTGCCAAAAACACCCGCGGCGTTGTAGCCGTTGATACAGAAGCGCTTGAAATTCGTGAAGTAAACACCGCACTCACCGATGCCTATATCACGGCACGCGTTCAAACTGCTGTTTTGAAAGCCAAAGTGCTGGACGATGAGACAATTCCACTCGTTGGCATCAATGCCACCACCAGCAATGGCGTGGTCACGCTGAGTGGTGTCGTGGATAACTCGCGCGCGGTTGCCTCGATTCTTAAACGCGTACATGCCATTCGCGGGGTCAAAAAAATCGTTTCACATCTGAGCGTTGGCAAGGCTGACGCATGAAGGCGTTGACTCGGTTTCGGTTTTTTTTGTGGGTGTTTGGCCGTTTTAAAGTGCCGGTTATCGGTTATCTTCGCCCGCGTCTTGTCGAAATCAACGACCAGAGGGTGGTGGTATGCATCCCGCTCAGGCGGCGTTCCAAAAATCACCTGAATTCCCTGTATTTTGGCGCTTTCGCCGCGGGAGCGGATATTGCAGGCGGACTGCACGGCTACTGGCACGCGCAAAATGTCCCCGGTAAGCTCTCTCTCGCCTTTAAACGCTTTGAGGCTGAATTTTTGCGCCGCGCTGAAGCCGATGTGTATTTTGTCTCCGAGTGCGGTGAGACTGTGCGCGAGATGATTAGTGAAAGCGTTACACTTGGAGAGCGCGTTAATCGCCCGCTGTCGGTCACGGCATTTGTTAATTATCCGCAAAACCCCGAAGTCGTGGCGCGCTTCATGGTTGAGCTTTCCGTCAGGATGCGTTAATGGTCGAATGTATTCATATCCGCGGCGCGCGTACACACAACCTTAAAAATATTGACCTTGACATTCCGCGCAACCGCCTCACGGTCATCACGGGCTTATCCGGCTCTGGAAAATCCTCTCTGGCATTCGACACGCTCTATGCCGAGGGACAGCGGCGTTATGTGGAGTCGCTCTCCGCATATGCGCGCCAGTTTCTCTCGATGATGGATAAACCCGATGTCGACACCATTGAGGGGCTTTCGCCTGCGATTTCCATCGAACAAAAAGCCACTTCCCACAACCCGCGTTCGACTGTCGGCACCATCACGGAAGTGCATGATTACCTGCGTCTGTTGTTTGCACGCGTTGGCGAGCCGCGCTGCCCGACCCACAAGACGACTCTGAATGCACGAACGGTCAGTGAAATGGTGGATACGGTCCTCGCACTGCCTCCTGAAAGTCGCGCCATGATTCTCGCGCCTGTTGTACGCGAGCGCAAGGGCGAGCACCTCGAGCTTTTTCGCCAGCTTCAGGCACGCGGCTATGTCCGGGCGCGTATTAATGGCGAGCTCTGTGAACTGGATGACCCGCCAACGCTGTCCCTCAAAAAAAAACATACCATTGAAGTGGTGATTGACCGCTTTAAGGTTCGTGAAGATGCGCGTCTGAGACTCAGTGAATCCTTTGAAAACGCACTCGAACTGGCTGAAGGCCTTGCGATTGTCGCCCCCATGGACGATGCCTTTGAAGAACAGCTTTTTTCTTCGCGCTTCAGCTGTCCCGATTGCGGATATAGCCTGCGCGAGCTGGAGCCAAGGCTTTTTTCTTTCAACAACCCCAACGGTGCTTGTCCCGCATGTGACGGCCTTGGTGTTGATGCGTTTTTTGATCCTGAACGGGTAGTCCACGACCCGCGTCTGACGCTCGGTGAGGGTGCGGTTCGCGGCTGGGACAAGCGCACGCCATGGTATTACGCGAACCTTGAAAGCCTCGCCGCTCATTATGGTTTTAATCTTAACGTGCCTTTTGGCGAACTTGCGGAAAAATACCGGAACATTATTCTTTATGGCAGCAAGGAAGAGGCCATCGCCTTCCAGTACTCGCGCCCCCAGGGCGGCAGCGTGACCCGCATGCATCCTTTTGAAGGCATTATCCCCAACATGCAGCGGCGTTACCGCGAGTCGGATTCCAATGCCGTGCGCGATGAGCTTGCGCGCTATCTGGCATCACGCCCCTGCCCCACCTGCAATGGTGAGCGTCTTTGCGTGGAAGCGCGTAATGTGTTTGTCGACAATAAAACCCTGCCAGAAATTTCGGCCTGGTCGATTGAAACCTCCTGGAAATTTTTCAGCACACTGAACCTCAGCGGCTTTCGCGGCGAGATTGCCCAAAAAATCAACAAAGAAATAGTTGAGCGCCTCGGTTTTCTCGTCAACGTTGGTTTGGATTACCTGTCGCTTGCACGGAGTGCCGAAACCCTTTCCGGGGGGGAGGCGCAGCGCATTCGCCTTGCCAGCCAGATTGGCTCAGGCCTTGTGGGGGTGATGTATATTCTCGATGAACCCTCTATTGGTCTGCATCAGCGCGATAATGCCCGCCTTCTGCAGACACTTGAACGTCTGCGCGATCTCGGTAACACGGTGATTGTTGTTGAACACGATGAAGATGCGATACGTGCGGCCGACCATGTAATTGATATTGGCCCGGGCGCCGGCGTGCATGGTGGTGAGCTTGTCGCCTGCGGAACGCCCGGGGCCATCATGAAAAACAAGGCATCCCTCACCGGCCAGTTTCTCTCAGGCGCAGAGCGCATTGATATTCCCGAAATGCGCAAATTACCCGATCCGGATAAATGCATCCGTCTCAAAGGCGTACACTGCAATAACCTTCAAGGCGTCAGTGCAGAGATTCCACTCGGCCTTTTCACCTGTGTAACCGGCGTCTCAGGCTCCGGCAAATCAAGCCTCATCAACGATACCCTTTTCCCAGTAGCGGCCACCCTCTTGAATCGCGCACACATGAATCCGCGCGGGCGGGTCGAGAGCCTTACAGGCCTTACGCAGTGTGATAAGGTCATTGATATCGACCAGAGCCCGATTGGCCGCACGCCGCGTTCGAATCCCGCGACTTATACCGGACTTTTTACACCGCTTCGCGAACTCTTTGCCGGCACCCCTGAAGCCCGTTCGCGCGGTTATCAACCAGGGCGCTTCAGTTTTAACGTGCGTGGCGGGCGATGCGAAGCCTGCGAGGGCGATGGCCTTATCAAGGTGGAAATGCACTTTCTCCCCGATATGTATGTCGCCTGCGACAACTGCCAGGGTAAGCGCTATAACCGCGAAACGCTCGATATTCTTTATCGCGGAAAATCCATCCATGACGTGCTGGAAATGACCGTGGAAGAAGCGCTCGGCTTTTTTGCAGCCATTCCCGCCATTGCGCGAAAATGCCAGACCCTGATGGACGTGGGACTTGGGTATATCCGCCTTGGCCAGAGTGCGACCACCCTTTCAGGCGGTGAGGCGCAACGCATTAAGCTGGCGCGAGAGTTGTCCCGCCGTGGCACGGGACAGACACTTTACATTCTTGATGAACCCACTACCGGCCTGCATTTTTACGATACCCGCCAGCTCCTTGGCGTATTGTTTCGTCTGCGTGACCAGGGCAATACGATTGTTGTAATCGAGCACAACCTCGATGTCATCAAAACCGCGGACTGGATAATTGACTTAGGCCCTGAAGGTGGCAGCCGCGGTGGGGAAATTATAGCAACAGGCACCCCTGAAACGGTGGCAGAGAATCCCCGTTCGTACACCGGCCATTTTCTGAAGCCATTACTGGCAAAAGCCCCTAAAACATAGAAGGGTGTATGGCGTTCTACAGCATGCAATCTGGTTTGCTATTTAAAGATTTTCTGTTTATACATTATGTACAACAAATAGAGACAAAAAGGACATCATCATGAAAACGGCGTTAATCGTGATACTGGTACTGGCGGCTCTGCTCATTTTGTGGGTTGTCAGTGTTTATAACAAACTGATTGCCGGTATCGAAGCTGTCAATAATAATAAACGCCAGATTGATGTGCAGCTTGACCGCCGCTACAAAGTGTTTGAATCCTTAATCGAAACGGTTAAGCAATACATGGACTATGAAAAAACCACGCTGAAAGACGTGGTGGCCCTGCGTAATCAGGCACAGGCAGCAAAAGCATCAGGTGATGAAAAAGCACGGATGGCGGCGGAAAATGGCATTTCACAGATTGCCTCGAACCTCAATCTGGTGTTTGAGCAGTATCCTGATCTTAAAGCCAATCAGAATGTCCTGCAGCTGCAGGAGGAAATTGTCAATACAGAAAACAAGCTGGCCTTTTCCAAACAGGCCTATAACGACAGCATTGAGCGCTACTATGTCACCCGAAAATCCTTTATGGAATCGATGGTTGCCAATTTCTTTGCCAGCGCGCTTGACAAAAACTTTGAGTACTGGGGGCTGCCTGAGGAAAAAATCAAGGCACATGAAGACTATACCGTTAAATTCGGAGCCTAAAGCGTGGCACTTGAAGACTACCATGCCGGTGTCGGCAACTGGCGGGAGACGCTCCAGTCAAATGAACGCCGAACCGGCATGGTCATTGTGCTTTTCGTACTGCTCTACACAGGACTTGGCCTGCTCGTGGATGTGCTGCTGCTGAGCTCACGCTACCCGGGAGCGACACTCAGTCAGTATCTGTCTGCCCTCTTGAGTTTTCAGGCCTTCCCCTATGCCACCCTCAGCATGGCCGCAGTAGCTTTGATATCGCTTTTTGTTGCATGGGCGATGTATGACAGAATCATGCTGCTTGGTACTGAATACCACGAAATTACACCTGAAACCGCGCGAACGCTTGAGGAAAGACAGCTTTATAACGTGGTGGAAGAAATGAAAGTCGCCGCAGGACTGCATTATATGCCGCGGGTATTTCTGATAGATGCTCCCTACATGAACGCTTTTGCCAGTGGCTACAGCGAAAAATCGGCGATGGTAGCGATTACCCGCGGGCTTTTTGAAAAGCTTGACCGCGCGGAGCTGCAGGCTGTTATGGCACATGAATTGAGCCATATTCGCCATCATGACATTAAACTGACACTGATGGTCGCGGTTTTAAGCAATCTGTTGCTGCTGGTGCTCGATTTAATCTTTTATAACATGATGTTTCGTCAGAATGATAATCGCCAGAGTGACAACCGTCTTTTTATCGTAGTTCTTTTCCTGCGCTATCTGCTGCCTCTGCTGACCGTTGTGCTCGCGCTCTTTTTAAGCCGCTCACGCGAATACATGGCCGATGCCGGAGCAGTGGAGCTGATGCGCGATAACGAACCAATGGCGCGCGCACTCCTTAAAATCAGCCAGGATCACGAGCAGCACAAAGAAGCCTACGCAGCAGCTTATGGCAACACGCCCCATGAAGAAGTTCGCCAGGCGTCTTACCTCTTTGACCCGACTGCCATCGATCCCGTTAAATCCCTGACCAGCCTTTTCAGCACTCACCCCTCCATGGAGGACAGGCTGGCTGCGCTTGGCTTTGTGAAAAAGGGAAAACCCCGTGCCTGATACTACTGTTGTTAAGACGTTGATGTATATCGACTCTACCCCGGCAAATCCTGAGTTCATTACCTGGTTTGAAAGTTTTGGGGTAACGATTCTGAGTGCATCGCACCCCGGTATACAAGACTACCGGGCCGCCAACGCTCTGGTCGTGACGCTTCCTCTGTTTGCGACTTACGGCAATTTACCGCCTGGTGTTCAAATTCCGGTGATTGTACTTGCGAATGCCGAAGAGCGTGAAGCCTGTATTGAAACACTGGAACAGGGCGCGGATGATTTTCTTATCCATCCGGTTAACCCGCGCGAGTTGCATGCACGCATCAACGCGGTTCACCGCCGCATCATAAAAGCGCGCGATGCCTTGCGAAAGCGCGAGGAAGTGCTGAGCTTTGCCACGTTTCGCCTCTATCCCGGCCAACATCAGGTAGTTGATGCCATGAACCGTCCGTTGACATTAAGCGAGGGAGAGTTTGCGCTGCTGCATCTTTTTGCCCGTAATGCTCAGCGCGTGCTTGGGAGAGAATTTCTGCTGCAAATGACCCGTGATTGCGATCTCTCCCCTTTTGACCGCCGAATAGACGTGCAAATCAGCCGACTTCGACTAAAAATTGAAACGAACCCAAAGCATCCCAAACTCATCAAAACCATCCGTAACCAGGGCTATCTCTTCACACCCGATGTCAATGTGTGCAAGGTAGAACCGTAATAAAAAACTGGTGGTGAGCATATGTGCCTTCGTGACCGTCTGCGTTACCGATACATCATGCGTTTTTTGTCCAGCACAGAGATTTATCGGGTATACAAGGAATTAGCTAATACTGGCTTAAGCAATGTGCGTTATACTGCAGTAATGCCATACTTTTAATAAAAGAGCACACCAAATGGGCGGTAAGAGCGTAAAATCACGCTACAACGTTTCACAAAAAACGAGGTCGGCCATTGAACGCCTGGGTAACTTTCAGCCTCAAGGCACCTTCACTGACAGGCAACAGCGTGTTCAGCAGGAAAACCCCGAGCTGTTAGAAGACCTGCTGGGAGAGATGGAGGCGTATGTCGCAAATAATGGCTTTTTCAAACGCCTCTGGAGAGCCGTTACCTCCTTCAGCACAAAACCTCTTTTTGACAGCAACATCGACAGGGTAGCCGCTATTTTAGAGCGTTTTCAACGCGCTGAAGAACCCTGGCAGGCCTCACACATCATGCGCCACCTGACTGCCGATGTTGTAACCTACAGAGGCGTGTATGGAGAGCCTCTTGGTCGAGAAGAACGCGTCAGACTCGAACGTGGAAGCGCCGGGCGGCCTCTTGCCCAATACCAGACCGTGCCCGTGCGCTGGAACGAGGAAGGTCGCGCTTTTTTAAGAAGACTCTGGGACCGGTTGCGGCAAGTGCCGGCGACAGCATCCCCGTCCATGCGTCCAGGGCCGTTTCCGGCATATCGGCATCCGCGTTCTCCTCTCCTTCATCTGGCGATTGGATATGACCAGGGAGAAGAGGTTATTCGCCCACTTGTCCGAAAACACATCCAGTCGGGAACACGGGGCGATTTAAAAGTCCTCGCAGAAGCCCTCCGCCACCATGCCTATGGCAATCCCATGCACGTCAGTTACGATAACGGGCCCTACAACCGGGTGCAGGAAAACGTCATTTATCGCCACCCCTCTGTCATAGACTGGATGCTTGAGGAGATTGCGGCCCTGGCGCCCCTGCAAAAAATGCAAATACTGCATCTTTTATACCGTGAAATACGGCGCAATCCCCCTCTGCAATCAGAGCTTTACGAAAAAAGCGGCAGCGTGCTCAGAATGTATGAAGAAGCACTCCAGCAGGTATCAAAAACTGTTGACAGCCTGAGTCTGGAAGATATGGTCTTTCTTGCAGGCGCACAACGTGAGCTTCAGCAGACACTCAATAAAAAACAGACCGAGCATCTGATTACGCTCCTGAATACAGAAGCGCCTCCTTCTAACAAGCAGTTGCGCGAACTCTTTTCGAGGTGGGAGTGTGCACCTGAAACCCTGAGCCGTATCCCCACACCCTGTTTTGCATTTCTTGCTCGCCTGTCATCACTTTATGCGGTATACAGTGAACCCGAGCGAACAGTTTTCAAAGCACTTCCAGTCGAAAAAAAGCTGAGAGTCATTACTGCATATCTGCTTCCAGAAAGGCATTTTGGAGCATCCTGCAGCACGGATTCAACCGTAAAAATAGTGTTTGACAGAATACTGTCGCTCAACCCCACAAGCACACAGGATATCGCGAGCCTTATTCTTGCGGACCCGAGCCTGCATGAAGCACTTTTGACAGAGGAAACGCTAAACTCACCGGCTTCACTGACCTGTTTCATAAAATATAACAGGAATAGAACCATGAAACGTGAAACATTGAACCGGGTGTGTACATACCTTGAGCAGGAGCACGTGGCACAAGACGAAAGATATCAGGAGATTTACACGCTTCTTGCTTCGCTGAAAGACGACTTGGGTAAACCCTGTTATAAACGATTGACGCCCATCGGCGAGTTTTTTGCCGCCCAAAAAGCACACGGCGAGCAGTCGTCAAAGAAACCGGGCCAACGGTTGCCCGATTCACGTCAGGGGCTTGCATCAAGAGATTAACGACCCCTCTGCTGCGCGCTTTTTAGGCGCGCGAAACATGCGCACGGTTTTAACCATATTTTCCCCAACACGCAGAATTTCAATCTGCCAGGCATCCATGCGCAGACAACAGTCGGCGGGGGGAATGTAACCAAGGTATTCAATCACGAGCCCGCTCAGGGTGCGGGGCCCAAGTGCCGGCAGCTTCCAGCCCAGCATGCGCTGAAGCTGGCGCAGGGTGATACTTGCGTCAATGAGATATGAACCATCCGGCTGTGGCATGATTTCCTTACCAAGCGATGAGACATCGGTGGTAAAGTCCCCCACCACTTCCTCAAGAATGTCTTCCATGGTCACAAGCCCCTGAAGGTCGCCATACTCATCGACCACAAACGAAATGCGCCGTTTCATCTTTTGAAAGTTATGCAGTTGCACATTAAGCGGTGTGGCTTCCGGGATGTAATAAGGGGCTTCGGCCATGTTAATAAGACTTTCAGGCGTCAGACGCCCCTCGAGCGAGAGGTTCAGCACACTGCGCAGATGCACAAGCCCTTCAAGGTTGTCGATGCTGCCGCGATACAGCGGCAGACGCGTGTGCTGAGCGGTTTCAAGCTGCGACAGGATGGACTGCCAGGGCTGGTCCAAATCAATCCCCGTGATTTCCACTTTCGGAATCATAATATCTTCAACCGTCGCCTGCTCTAAATCGAGGAGACTAATGACCATGCTCTTATGCGCGACCGGCAAGAGTCCTCCGGCTTCGTGCACCACCGTGCGTAGCTCCTCACCCGTCAGCGCGTCACGCTGCCCTTTTTCCATGCGTACCCCTAAAAGACGCAGCAACCCGTTCGCCATCGCCGTAATCAGATAGACGAGCGGCGCAAACAGGGCCTGCAAGAGCTTAAGAGGCGCCGAACAGGCAAACGCCACTCGCTGCGGATGCATGGCAGCAAGGGTTTTGGGTGTCATTTCCGACACCACGAGAACCGCCACGGTAAGGAGTGTGGTCGCAATCGCGACACCCATATCGCCATAGAGTCGCTGCCCCATCAATGTGGCAACGGTAGAGGCAACGATATTGGCAAGCGTGTTGCCAATCAAGACTACACTGAGGAGCTTGTCAGGGTGCTGCAAGAGTCCATCAACCCGTATGGCCTGGCGGTCTTTTTTACGCACCAGATGGCGCAAACGGTAGCGGTTCAGCGACATCATGCCAATTTCGGCACCGGAAAAAAAACCCGAAAGCAGTATCAATACCAGCAGAATGATACTGAGAGTCAGCAATGAGGCATTCATATGTCTTTTTACTCCTAATCGAGCGTCTGGCGATAACGGCGGTACGCAATGCCCATCATGGCGACCATAAAGATACAGATAGAGAGCACTTCGCGCCAGACGTCACTAAAACCACTGCCCTTCAGCACAATACCGCGGACGATTTTTAGAAAATGGGTAAGCGGCAGTATGCTGCCAACCCACTGCGCCCAGTCCGGCATCCCGCGAAATGGAAACATAAAGCCCGACAGCAGCAGAGAAGGCAGAAAAAAGAACGTCGCACTCATAACCGCCTGCAGCTGATTAGAAGCCAGCGTGGAGAACGTCATGCCAACGGCCAGGTTTGAGGCAATAAAGGGCAGGCAGAGTACGAGCAGCAACAATACGTTGCCTTCAATGGGAACAGAAAAGAGAAAATGCGCAAGCAGCAGAATGATACCCGCCTGCAGATAGCCAACAATGATGTAGGGCACGATTTTTCCAACCATGACCTCCAGCGGTTTTAAGGGGGTGGCCAGCAGGTTTTCCATGGTACCCTGCTCGTATTCGCGGGTAATGGCCATCGCGGTAATAATGACCATGGTCATGGTTAAGACGACACCGAGAAGCCCTGGAACAATGTTATATGCCGTAATGGCCAGCGGGTTATAAATGCTGTGGACACTTGCAAAATAAGGTGTTGGAGCCACATTCGGCTTCAAATGTGCGAGTGGGCCTCTCAATTCTTCATCAAGCACACGCGATGACAGCTCGGTAAAGACATTCACCGCTCGGCTGGTGGCAGCAGGGTCGGTTGCATCGGCCTGGAGCAATACCGTTGGACGCTGACCACGCACCAGATCGCGCGCAAAATTGGTGGGGAAATTCAATACAAACTGAACATCTCCCGTCTTTAGGGCATGGGCCGCCTCCGCTTCGGTCGTCGCAGGACTGACAAAACGGAAATACGTCGACTGCTCCATGCCGCTCAGAATGCGTCGGCTAAACACGCTGTTATCGTTGTTGACAATCGCTACCGGCAGATAGTGCGGATTGGTATTGATAGCGTATCCAAAAATAATCAGCTGCATCAGGGGAATGCCAAGAATCATCGCAAAAGTCGCGCGGTCTCGGCGCATCTGGATAAATTCCTTTAACATCATTGCGATAAAGCGGGTGCGTTCAAACCGAATCAATGCTTTTCTCCCTGTGAAGCACGCACCAGACTGATAAATGCATCCTCAAGCGAGGAGGGCACTCTTTCAATCGACACCTTATGCGTACTTGCAAATGCATGAAGCACCGGCTCAAGCGTCGTTGCCTCATACCCCGAGACATGAATGCGGCTGCCAAAAAGCGCCGCCTGCGCCACACCGGCAATCTGTCGCACTGCCTGCAACAGTGCGGTAGTGACCCTGCCGCTTATGGCCCAGGTAACCAGTTCGGTCTGGGCAATCACTTCATCCACCGTACCGGTGACAATCAGATCTCCATAGGCGAGATAAGCCAGACGCGTGCACCGCTCGGCTTCATCCATGTAGTGCGTTGAGACAAAGACCGTCACCCCCCGCTCGGAAAGCGCATGAATTTTATCCCAGAATTCGCGCCGTGCGATAGGGTCGACACCGGCGGTCGGCTCATCAAGCAGCAGCACGTCGGGATTGTGCAGCAGGCAGGCAGAGAGCGCCAAACGCTGCTTCCAGCCGCCGGAGAGATGGCGAGTCAGCTGATGGCGGCGTTCAAACAATCCTAAATCCTCGAGTGTGTCGCGAATACGCGCCTCGCGATTATCCACCCCAAAAATCCGCGCCACAAACCGCAGGTTTTCTTCGACACTGAGGTCTGTATAAAGGCTGAATTTCTGGGTCATGTAGCCAACGTGCATGCGGATGTTTTCAGACTGCGTACGAATGTCAAACCCAAGACAGTGACCACTGCCGCCATCGGGGGTCAGGAGACCGCAAAGCATGCGGATAGTTGTGGTCTTGCCGCTTCCGTTTGGGCCCAGAAACCCAAAAACCTCCCCACGGCGTACTGAAAGATTAATGTCGTTAACCACCACCCGCTCATCAAAAGATTTGCGCAGATTTTTCACATCAATGATGATTGCATCACTCATGACACATGCACCAAAATCGGCTGGCCTGGGCGAAAGTTCTCAGGGTTTTTAGGGCGCGCACGAATGCGATACACCAGTTTTTCGTAATTTTCACGGCTATAAACCAGCGGCGGCACAAACTCTGCTTCAGGTGATACATAACTGACAATCGCTTCATTGGCCGGTTTACAGCTATCGCAATCAAATGTAATGGCACTTCCAGGGTGCAGCGTTGCAAGCTCACTGACCGGTACAAAAAATTCCACATACACATATTCTGGGACGAGAAGTGAGGCTACCGGCTGCTGCGCCTCCACATATTCTCCAGGACGGTAATAGGTGTCAAAAATCACGCCGCTGGCGGGGGCGGTTACGGTTTTCTGCGAAAGGTTCCATTGTGCCGCTGCAAGATTTTCTTCAGCGCGCAAAACCGCTGCTTCCTGCGCACGAATCTGGTCTTCGCGACTGCCAAGTTTCGCAAGTTCGAGGTTAGCCACAAAGCGGTCACGCAGATGTTGTTGCTCATCAAGGCGCGTGACGGCCGCATCGAGGGTATCCTTGTCGGTCGCTTTAGCCGTAAAGAGCTCCTGCTGACGCTTGACGCGCAGTTTTGCAAGCGCTAAATCCGCGTCTACCTGGCGAATCTGTGCTTCAATTGCCGCGACTTCAGGCGCACGGCGGGGCTTTTGCAAATCCTGCAGTGTACGTCTGGCCTCGGCCAGTGCCGCTTCGCGCTCGCGCACCACAATGCTCTCAGGGTTGGAATCAAGCTCAAAAATCCGCTCGCCTTTCTGCACACGGGTACCGCGCACACGCTCGAGTGCCACCAGATTTCCGCCATAGGGAGACGCCAGATAAACGTTTTCCGCTTCTATATATCCCTGGTATTCCCGGGGAGCGGGCTTTCCACAGCCGGCAAGCAGCAAAACAGTGATGGCAAAAAGCGCCAGCCTCGAGGACATATGACCTTCATCCCTGTGATGATAATGTTTCATGATATGCCAACGCCTCCTCGAGTGCAAAAGGTGTCGGCGCATGACGGAGACGCGTACAAGAGGGCGTGTCCTCAATGTTTATACAAAGTCCTTTTCCTGACACACCTTGCTTCCAATTGCCGAAGCCGCTACATTTACGGCTTTTCAGGAACCGGCATGAAAACCTCTCTACGCCCTTTTGGTGACTGTTTTCCGCAATGCGGCGAGCGGGTCTATATTGACCCGCATGCGGTGGTCATTGGCAACGTGCGCCTTGGTGAGGACGCATCTGTCTGGCCGATGAGCGTGGTGCGCGGCGATGTCAACGCCATTCATATCGGGCGTGAGACCAATATTCAGGATGGCGCGATTCTGCATGTGACCCACGATGGTCCATGGACGCCCGGCGGCTTTGCTCTCGTTCTTGGCGAGGGGGTGACCATTGCGCACCAGGTGGTTCTGCACGGATGTCGTATTGACGATTACAGCCTGATTGGCACTGGCGCACAGGTAATGGATGGTGCTCACATTGAACACCACGTCCTGCTCGCGGCCGGAAGTCTCGTGCCTCCCGGAAAGCGCCTTGAGAGCGGGTGGCTGTATCGCGGCAGCCCGGCACAACCGGTGCGCGCCCTCACTGAGGATGACATGCGCAAACTGGAGTACTCTGCCGCGCATTATGTGCGCCTGAAAGACCGCTATCTTTCGATGACGGACGCTGTGTCGGATTTGCCGCCACCGGCAGAATAGCGTATCATCTGGCACCAGAATGGTCTTATTTATCTGTAACATCAAAATATGTCAATTTTCCGCACACTGATGGCGCTCCTGGCGGCGCTCATTCTGGCCTCGCCACTCTTTGCCGCAAAACGTGAAATCGCCATCACCATCGATGATCTTCCTTTTGTCGGTGAAGATACCAATTTTCACCTCAACATGATTATCGACGCACTTAAAACCGGCGAAGTACCGGCTACGGGCTTTGTCATCGCGAGCAAGGTCAATCCCACGAACTGGGCGGCACTGCAAAAGTTTCGTGAAGCGGGGTTTGGCATTGGCAACCATACCCTGACACATGCAAACCTTGCACGTTTAAGCCTCGAATCGGATTTACATGAAATTGATGCCGCCGATAAAATTTTGTCGCCGCTCATGGAAGACACTACACGTTACTTCAGATATCCGTACCTCGCCATGGGCAATGGCGCAAAAAAGGAGCGCCTGCTGCAGCATCTTCAGGAACTGCATTACCAAATTGCCCCCATCACGATTGACAGCCGCGATTTCGTGTTTAATCAGCTGCTCATGAACATCCCCGAAAAACAACGCCGCAGCTTTCTTGATTCCCTGCGCGCCTGCTACCTCGACTTTATCTGGCAGCAAACCATCGCCGCCGAGGAACATAACCGCATCAACCGTCAGAGCGATAAACCACAGATTCTGCTCGTACACGCGAACCTGCTCAATGCTTACGTGCTTCCCGATATTATTAACATGTATCGCCAGAACGGCTATGCATTCGTGAGCCTTGAAAACGCGCTTGCCCCTGAAAGCACACGCGCCCTCGCTCAGAAAGCCGCGAAAAAGTCGCGAACCGGCAAATCCATCGCCCGATTTCTGGCATGGGATTAGCATGTTATTCTGAACGCTCACGAGCTTCAGGACGCCCAATGCACCGATTTCTGCAGGCACTACTCGCCGTTATGTTTGTCATTTTGCCGATGGGTGAGAGCCTTGCAGAAACTGTTGGCGTAATCTGGGAGGGCACGTGGTACCGCGCCATGCCAAACCGCAAGGGCATTACCAAAGCCTACTGTGAGGCACATGCGCCCGGCACCTTTCGCCACGTGCTGCAGGAAGATGGCGGCGCGCGCCCCATTATTACCAGCAACGGTGTTCGCATCAGCCACACGGCTCTGAGTGTCGATGAGGCCGGCGGCATTTATCTCGTCCACGGTAAACTGGTGGCGAGCGGCACCAGCGGGCGTACCCGCTGGCGAGACAGCATTGATTTTTACCTCTACAAACTTACCGAACAGGGCATTACCCGCGGCGTCTGGAGCACCCCGGAATGCAAAGGACTGTACCGCGCGGTCGTGGTTGAAGACGCCCCGACTCAAACCACCCGGGATACCCCTAAAGCCGGCACTGCCAAAGCGCCCGATGCAGCCTGACGCTTTGACGGCGCTACTTTCAAAATGTATCTATTCACCACATTTTGAATGCTTTAGGGGAAAAGTCAGATTTGAGTGCAGGTTGAGCGAATGCATTACAAAAAAAGCGCAGCATACACCGGTATGTGAGCAGTTTTTTGTAATGCATTCGCTCAAGATGCGCCAAATATGGCTTTTTGGTGAATGTGGTGAATAGTTACTTCAAAATATCCCTGAGTGAAGAAAGCGTACCATCGGTTTTTACCGGTTGCAGGCCTAAAAGATGCGCAAACAGTGAATAGAGGTGGATATTGGCTATCGCGCTACGGGTATACTTTTCCCTAAAAGCAGGCCCCACTGCGATGAATACCGCCTGCATGCTTTGCAGTTGCGGCGCGTATCCGTGGGTTCCCTTTTGCGGCTCTTTTTGTTTGGCAAGCAGATAACCTTCTTCATCGGCAACGCAGAGAATGGGCGGCGTATGCGTCGAGCGAAAGTGAAAATCTGAAGGAATATCCGTATCGCGATACGTGCGCATTCCGGGCGTATGACGAAGCCGTTCATACACGGCTTCCAGTTTTTCGGGCTTCGGATAAACAGCCACCACCGCATCGGAATCCGTTATGGCCTGCAAGGAATCTTCGGGAATAATTTGCATCAAATCAATGACTTTTTTGGGGTTTATTGGGCTCATGCCATGGTCAGAAAGAATCACGAGATTGACCTTTTGGGCGATACCCCGTGCCTGAAGCCCCTGAAGAAGCCGTCCAATCGCCGCATCGATGGTCTTTGCCGTGTCTCGCACGGCCTGTGAACGCGGTCCCTGTGCATGTCCGGCATTATCAAGGTTTTCAAAATATCCCAGTAAGAGGGTTGGGCGCTCTTTTTGCGGTAAATCGAGCCACGCGAGAATCCTGTCCACCTTTGCGTCTGGAGGTGCATCTTCGGGATAATCCTCGTAATAGGCCGTACGTACTCCCTGAACGGCAAATCCCGAAACCGGCCACAGCGCCGATGCCGTGCGCTGCCCCTGCTTTTCTGCCGATACCCAGATGGGCTCGCCCTTCCACCACTCAGGGTCTTTGACCGTTGGGCGGTGTCCGGTATAGGTAAACGGCTCTTTCATGGTTTTTGAAACAAACTCGTTCATGATTATACCGTGGTGTTCAGGATAAAGACCGGTGGCGATTGAATAGTGATTAGGAAAAGTGATACTCGGAAAGACCGCGATGAGGGGCGCATGCACCCCTTTTTGCGCCAGAGCAGAAAGGGTTGGCACTGACAGCGTTTCAAGATAATCGTTACGAAAACTGTCAATGGAAAGCACAATAAGGGTGGGCTGCAAATCGGTAATGGCGTTAACAGGCGCCGAATACACCTTGTCAGCACATAAAAAAAACAGCATGATGGACAGCATGAGCGATGAACTTCCCTGTTTCATGGACACTCCTGTTTTCCGTTTTTCCCAAGAAGAAATGAACTTACAATAACGACCATACCATATTTTTTTGTGCAGGGAGCAATCGATGCAGACATCCTGTTGTGACACCCTCACGACCGAAACGACAGCGGTTGCCAGCACGCGCGTTCCATCAGTCGACTGGCTGCGTGGCCTCATCATGATAATGATGGCGCTTTGCCACACGCGCGATTACATCGGCTCCTCTGACTATGAGAACACGTACTGGAACGCCAGCCTCATCTGGAGGGGCACCAGTGGCGTTGATGTTCTGCACCAGCTTTTCACTCTGATTGTTCCAGGCGGTTTTTTTATGCTGATGGGTGTCAGCATCGTCTTTTTTTACACCTCCCGCAGGAAAGACGGCTGGTCCCTGGAAAAATCGCGTAACCACCTTTTACTGCGCGGCATGATACTGGTGCTGCTGCAATTTACGGTTTTACAGCTTTTTGAGATTATTGCCGAAAACACGCTCTATTTTTACATGGGAGTGCTTTTTGCGCTTGGCATCTGCATGATGGTGGCCGCCTGCGTAGAATACGTTTCATGGCGTCTTAATACCCCTTTTCTGCTGCCGCTGCTCATCATCATCGCCATCGTTATTCCTCAACAGCTGTATGTAAACTATCTGCAAAATCAGCACATTACACCAAATTTCTGGCAAACCCTTCTGCTCCTTGGCGGCGTAATGCATTACGGCATCCCGCTTTCCTTTGACTTTACTCCCCTGCCATGGTTGCCGGGCGTAATGACCGGGTTAATGGTTGGCCATCTGATGCGCCGTCATCCGCGCGATTTTATTCCCATAATTGGCAGAATCGCGCTGATATTTATCGGAACACTCGCGGTTTTTATGACGTTAAACATGACCCTCGGCCTTAAAATCGGCGATTACCGCGACTTTGACCCTTCACACACCTTTAGCGTGATGGCACTGCTGTGTTTAAGCAAATATCCGCCATCCATTAATTACTATCTGTTCTCCTGCGGCATTAACCTGGCACTGCTCTACCACCTCGATTACGCCGCGCGAAGCGCCATGCTGCGCACCCTGCTGTCGCCCATAAGAACCATCGGACAGTGCGCCCTCTTTTTTTATATTCTGCACTGGTTTGTCTATTACGGACTGTCAGTGGCACTCCCTGCCAAAGACTTCTCCGGCATGCAGGTGCTTGCAACCTGGCTCTTCGGCATTGCGATTCTGTATCCGCTGTGTGCGCTTTATCTGCGGTTTCGCCAGACCCGGCCCGTAGAGTCGTTGTGGCGCATGTTTTAACAACATGTTGTCATTAAAAGGTACCAATTTCGGTAAAGCTGCGGTATAATTTGTCGCAGTTTTTTATGCACTGTTCAGGGAGCACCATTGTCTGACCTCCTCGTTGCGCAATCTCGCGCTCATGTGCCCTCAAGACCGCTCCTGGCATGGATAACCTGCCTGTCTGCCGGGCTTTTTTTCTTCTACGAATTTTTTCAGCTGAATGTATTTGACGTGATCAACGAGCCTCTGCGCCGCGACTTTAACCTCGATGCCAGTGCCATCAGCTGGCTCTCAAGTACCTACCTCTGGGCCGATATTCTCTTCCTGCTGCCCGCAGGCGTTATTCTTGACCGCCTCTCAACTCGCACAGTGATACTCTTTTCCATGCTGGTATGCATTATCGGCACCTTCGGTTTCGGTCTGAGCCATTCTTTTTACCTGGCCGCGTTTTTCCATTTTCTTTCCGGCATCGGCAATGCTTTTTGCTTTCTCTCCTGTATCGTGCTGGTCTCCCGCTGGTTTGAGCCGGCGCGCCAGGGGCTTGTTGTAGGCTGCCTCGTAACGATGGCATTTCTTGGTGGCATGATGGCGCATACTCCCTTTGCATGGCTTAACACCCAGTTTGGCTGGCGACAGGCAATGGCGCTTGACGGCGTGCTTGGCATCCTTCTTTTTGGATGGATTTATCTAAGCGTTAAGGATTCGCCCAATGGGCGCGTCAGTCCCAAAAACCGTTCTGTTCCTTTATTGCCGCAGCTTGTATCCGTTATTCAGAACCGTCAAAACTGGCTTGCCGGTATTTACACCACCTGCCTGAACCTTCCGGTCATGGTGCTTTGCGCGCTCTGGGGAGCAAGCTATCTGCAGGCGGCGCATGGTCTTGGTGAAATGACGGCAAGCAATGTCGTCAGTCTGATTTTTACCGGCAGCCTCATTGGCTGCCCTTTGGCCGGGTGGTTATCCGATACCATGGGGCGGCGTAAAACCGTCATGCTGCTTGGCGGCGTTGCATCTCTGCTGGTCATGCTGCCGCTGCTGATTCCAGGCGTCCTGCCGCAGACGGTTCTTTCCGTACTGTTTTTTGCAACAGGGCTTTTTACCAGCACGCAGGTTATTACCTACCCGCTCGTTGCCGAGAGCAATCCTGAGCACAGTGTGGGAGCCGCCAATGCAGTTGCCTCTGTCCTCATTATGGGCGGTGCCGGTGTGGCGCAGGTCTTGTTTGGCGCACTCATGCAGTTTCATGCGGGTGCAGGGGTATTGAACTACTCTCCTGAAAGTTACCGCTTTGCGATGTGGATGTTTCCGGCAGCCATTGCGCTCGCCCTCCTGGCACTTGCGTTCATCCGTGAGACCTGGTGTCGAAACACCGCCACGCCCATCACCAACCCAGTTCCCGAACCGTTGCCGTAGGAGGTTAGCCATGGACACAGCAGAAACCGGCTGCGATTCGAGCCACATGCCATCACGGCTGATGCCATGGCTCGTGTGCTTTTCTGCGTCTCTGTTCTTTTTCTATGAATTTATCCAGGGCAACATGTTTGCATCCATTGCGGACGATATCATGCGTGACTTTGGCATAAGAGCCGACCGTATGGCGTGGCTGTCCAGCATTTATTACCTCTCCAACGTACTGTTCCTGTTTATCGCCGGCGTTCTTCTCGACCGTTTTTCCACGAAAAAAACCATTGTGGTCGCCATGGGGCTCTGTGTGGTCAGTACCTTTGTACTGGCGCGTGCCAACACCCTGTCACTGGCGCTTTTATGCCGTTTTGTAACGGGTATTGGCAGTGCTTTTTGCTTTCTCGGCCCCATTCGTATTGCCTCACGCTGGTTTCCACCGCAGCGCATGGCCCTTGTTACGGGTGCCGTAGTTACCATGGCCATGACCGGGGGCATGCTGGCGCAATATCCTCTAACCCTCCTTGTGGCGGCTTTTGGCTGGCGTCATGCCCTCGTGATGGTAGGCTGGCTGGGTGTCGCAATGCTCGCCGTCATGATGCTTTGCATTCGAGACAAACCCGAACAGGTAAAAGAAGCGCGACACATACACCCTAAGGGCTTCTTTACCGATGCCAGAAAGGCATGGCTGGCGCCACAGCCTCTGCGGGCGGCACTTTATACAAGCCTCATGAACATGGCCGTTGCCGTATACGGCTCGATGATGGGTTCTCTTTACATGGTTCAGCGTCTTGGCATTGACAAGGAAGGGGCATCCGCCATCAATACCATGCTGTTTCTCGGAGCTATTATTGGCGGGCCGTTCATCGGCTGGTGCTCGGACAGACTTGGTCTTCGGGTAATGCCGATGAAAGCCGGTGTTACTGCTTCCCTTCTTGTGGTGCTCGCGATTATTTTTCTACCGGTTTCCGCAACGGGAATGGCCGTACTCTTTTTCCTGCTGGGCTTTTTTACCGCGGCTCAGGTCATCAGTTACGCACTGGTCGCTGAAAGCAGTCCGCCGGCCATTACCGCGACCGCCGTCAGCCTGATATCCATTCTGACACAGGGTGGATACATCATTTACCAAAACCTGTTCAGTACCCTTCTGGTTGCCCATGGTGGCATGCACATGCAGCAGGGCGCACCGGTTTACACGCTGGCAGCGTATCAGTCCGCCTCTCTGATGCTCCCCGCTGGCTTGATTATCGCCCTGTTTACATTAAAAGGCCTCAGAGAAACCCATTGTCGTAACGTAGCAGGAGTGTAAAGGGCATGGAAAATCGGGTTTGCGTGCTGTTGATGGATTCGCTCGGCATTGGCGCGAGCCTTGATGCCTCAAAGTATGGGGACAGTGGCGCGAACACCCTTGGGCATATTTATGAGGCCTGTGCGACAGGGCATGCCGATATTCCTCCTGTGCGACAGGGCAGTCTTCGCATACCGAACCTTGCACGACGCGGACTGTTACACGCGCTCGTGGCAAGCTCCGGCATGGAAGTGACGGAACTTCCCAATCTTGCGCTGCCAGAGGCGCTCTTTGGCTATGCGGTGGAGCAAAGCCTTGGCAAGGATACACCCAGTGGTCACTGGGAGCTCGCCGGTGTACCGGTGCGCTTTGAGTGGGGATATTTTCCGAACACTGCCCCCTGCTTTCCGAAGGAGTTAATCGATGCGCTGATTAGGGACGCACACATCCCTGGCGTGCTTGGAGACATTCATGCCTCCGGTACCGCGATTATCGAGGCCCTTGGCGAAGAACATATGAAAAGCGGTAAACCCATTGTCTACACCTCTGCCGACAGTGTGTTCCAGATTGCCGCCCACGAAGAAACTTTTGGCCTTGAGCGCCTCTATGCCGTCTGTGAAATCGCACGCCGACTCGTTGACCCGCTGAAGATTGGACGCGTGATTGCCCGCCCCTTTACAGGGCATGCGGGTGCTTTTGTTCGCACTGGCAATCGCCGGGACTACGCGGTACCACCTCCTGCGCCAACGCTCCTTGATACATTAAAAGCCCATGGGCGCGAAGTCATTGGCATTGGTAAAGTGGGCGATATTTATGCGCACCAGGGGCTCACACAAACCATCAAGGCAGACGGCAACATGGCGTTGTTTGATGCCACCTTAAGTGCCCTGGAGACGGCTCCCCCGGGAAGTCTCGTATTCACTAATTTTGTCGATTTCGATTCTTCCTATGGTCACCGCCGTGATGTGCCCGGCTATGCCGCCGCCCTCGAAGCATTTGACCATCGCCTGCCAGAGCTTGATGCGCTGCTCAAGCCTGGGGATGCCGTACTGATTAGCGCCGATCACGGTTGCGACCCCACTTTCCCAGGGTCTGATCACACCCGCGAGCATGTGCCTGTCCTGTTTTATGGCCCGGGCCTTTCACCACGCTTCGTGGGAAGACGCGACAGCTTTGCCGACATGGGACAGACCCTTGCTGAATACCTTGGTCTCCCGCTCCTGAATGAAGGTGTGTCATTCCTGTAGGTGCCACACGTTCCTACAGCGTCTAACGGATACCCGTAAGCATTTGCCTGTCCTGTTTTATGGCCCGAACCTCTCACTACACTTTGCAGGAAGACGTGGCAGCCATGTCGACATGGTATAGACCCTTGCAGAATACCCTGGTCTCCCGCTCCTGAATGAGAGCATCTCTTTTCTGCAGGTGCCACACATTCAGACAGCATCTAACGGGTATCAGTGTTTCTAAACGCCTAACCACCTCTACACTACCCTTTACAGGATTTTCAATTTTGCCGCCACACACAATGGCTATTAATTAGACTTAAAATCCTAAATATGCTATAGATGATCATAAATTACCGTTACTGTTGTATATGCCTTGCATATCTGCCAAGAGGAATTATTATGGCTGGCTCTGCACTCGAAACAACCTATGGACTAATTGCTTCTGCAGGCAGCCCGCAAGAAGCTGCTAATTTAATATACAAGGCTTTCACCACTCATCCTATTGGAGGCAATGACAGTTTAACCAGTGAGTTTGAACATTTTTTCAAGCATGGAGAATATGAGTCTCGTCCTGATTTTAAACGCTTTGAAATGACAAAGGTACTTGAGGCATTTACTCCGGCGCAGATGCAATGGTTGGGTCCTCGTATATCCCAGCCCATAAGCAAGTATCAGCTTTTTGTTCGAAAACACGGCACAACCCCCTGAGAGGCCATAGGTCTTACTGAAGATTTCACCGAGGCTCAGCTAAAGGAAAAGCTTAAAGCACATGCGAGGAAACATCCTGATCGAGCGGGGACTGTGGCCGGGAGTGCATTGAGTAATTTCAATGAAGCTTATAGCGTAATCAAAAAGAAGGTGGATGTAGATGCCATTAAACTCTATCGGCAAAAAACATCATTACCCCGCCTGGATAAAACTGACGAAAGAATACAAAATTTGCTGAAGGCCATTAAATTTTTGCTGGAAGATAAAGAGAGGACTCAGACCCTTTTAAACCATGTAATTTATAGGGGTTCAAAAAGAATTCGACTGATTGTTGATGGCTATATCAATGAGACTATGACTGATTTCGATGCGTTGACAATATTACATTCTCTTCAGGAACATTTGGAATTTTTCAACAATTTAGAGCAAGTGCTTAAACCTTTTGTCCCCCCTGACACGCCTTCGGCGGCCAGTTCGTCTCGAGAGGAGCGACCAGAAAGCCATTATGGGCCAGATATTATAAACGCATTGAGTGCTGTTAAACGTATAACGGCAAGTGAAGAAACCTGTAACAAATTTATAAACCTCCCAGTTTATACCGGCTCAAGAAGGATACAGGACATAGTTTCAGGCTTTAAGAATAAGACCATGACCAATGAACAGGCGTTAACAATTTTAAATTCGCTTAAAACTGATAACAGGGAATTTTTTGCGCGCCTGGTGACGGAGCTTAATACTACCCTGGCACCGGTCTCCCCTGCCGCGCCTTCAGCGGCCAGTTCGTCTGTAGATGAGCAACCAAAAAGCTTTTATGGGCCGGATATTATAAACGTGTTGAGTGCTGTTAAACGTATAACGGCAAATGAAGAAACCTGTAACAGATTTATAAACCTCCCAGTTTATAAAGGCTCAAAAAGGATACAGAGCATTGTTTCAGGTTTTAAGAAAAAGACTATGACCAATGAACAGGCGTTAACAATATTAGATTCGCTTAAAAAAGATAATACGGAATTTTTCGCGCGCCTGGTGGCGGAGCTTACTACTCACATAGCACCGGTTCCCCATGCCGCGCCTTCAGCGGCGAGTTCGTCTCGAGATGAGCGAACAGAAGTCAGTAACTACCATATTTTCCAGTCATTAGCCTCGATGGTGGCGAACAGAAATTATAAACTCCTGAACCAGAGCATTCGAGAACACGCCACTGTATCGAACATAATTGACAGGCTTGAAGATATGGAGCCTTTTCGTAGAATAGAACCCTTGCTGAATACGGTGGAACCTGATGTATATCGGTCGTTACTTGAGGCTTGTAACATAATGTGTCCAACACCCAAAGCTCCGCCGGCCGGTTTTTTTGTTCCAAGAGCCATGCGTCGTATATCTCCCGATGATATTCAAGCGCTTCACCATTGCTTAACGACCAACAGAATACTGAAACAAGGTTATGCCGTTTATTCAAAGAACAGCTATTTTTCCCCTGTCTTTTGCCAAATAAGCTCGGGGGAGGTTTCAATATCTGACAAAATAAATGCATTACAACACCATATCCGAACTTTTAAATTAGACGATATTAACAATAATGACTTAACTGTATTTAAAGAATTTTTGAGCTTAACAACCACGATAATGAGCGATGCCATACGCGAGACGGGGATTAAGCTTAGCTGGAAAGAATTTTGTACAGAGATGGTAAACAAAGAAGGGGATCAGCCCCAGGACGGCATTTGGCAATTAGCAGTTGCTTATGGTGCCTCTGACTTGTATATCGACTCTGACTTGCCTTCAGCACCTTCCTTTCGAACGTAACTGACAGGCGTCTTTTTATCGGCGCTCCATTGAATTTTTGCGCAATGCCCCCATCTCATGGATTTTAGAAAACCTCTAAAGGGGGAGCCGCTTTGGAACAGTACCGCGGAACAACCATATTATCAGTACGGCGCGGCAATAGCGTTGTAATTGGCGGCGATGGCCAGGTGACCATGGGCAACACGGTCATGAAAGGCAACGCCCGTAAAGTCAGGCGCCTTTATAAAGATCAGGTGCTTGCGGGTTTTGCCGGAGGCACGGCGGATGCCTTCACGCTTTTTGAGCGTTTTGAAACTAAACTGGAAAAACACCAGGGCCATCTGGTACGAGCGGCCGTTGAACTGGCCAAAGACTGGCGCACCGACAGAATGTTGCGCCGCCTCGAAGCACTGCTTGCGGTCGCTGACAGCAAGGCCTCCCTCGTGATTACTGGAAACGGGGACGTCATTGAGCCTGAAGAGGGCCTGATAGCCATTGGCTCCGGTGGACCCTTTGCACAATCTGCCGCACGCGCACTCGTTGAAAGTACGGACTTATCCGCACGAGACATTGTTGAAAAATCATTGCGCATCGCTGGTGATATCTGCATTTATACCAACCATCATTTGACCATTGAAGAATTAAACGCCCATGAATAAAACCTCCATGATGACACCCCGTGAAATTGTCGCGGAACTTAATAAACACATTATCGGTCAGGATGCAGCCAAGCGTGCTGTTGCCATTGCACTTCGCTACCGCTGGCGCCGACAGGAAATTGAGAACAGCAGCCTGCGCGATGAAATCATGCCGAAAAACATTCTCATGATTGGCCCGACAGGCGTTGGAAAAACAGAAATTGCCCGCCGGCTTGCACGCCTTGCGCAGGCACCATTTATCAAAGTGGAAGCCACAAAATTTACCGAAGTCGGGTATGTCGGGCGCGATGTCGAACAGATTATTCGCGAGCTCGCTGACATTGGCATTAAGCAGGAACGTGAACTGGCCATGCAGCGCGTGGAGCTGATGGCGGAAGATGCTGCCGAAGAGCGTATTCTGGATGCGCTTCTTCCAGGGCCTCGTACCGCGTCTGCAGAGACAGGTTCTAATGCAACGCGCCAGGTGTTTCGCAAGCAGCTGCGCGAGGGAAAGCTGGATGACACCGAGATTGAAATAGAGTTGTCGGCAGCTCCCGTCGGCGTTGAAATCATGGCGCCTCCGGGCATGGAGGAAATGACCAGTCAGCTGCAGAACATGTTTCAGCAGATTGGCAGCAATAAAACTAAAACACAAAAGCTGCCCATCGCCAAGGCCCGTAAACTGCTGCGTGAAGAAGAGGCGGCCAAACTCGTCAATGAGGAAGAATTGCGGGCGCGTGCCATTGAAAACATAGAACAAAATGGCATCGTGTTCATTGATGAGATTGACAAGGTTGCCCGTGGTGCTGATCAGATGCGTGGCGGTGGCGATGTCTCGCGTGAAGGGGTGCAGCGTGATTTTCTGCCGCTGATAGAGGGCACCAGTGTGTCAACGCGCTATGGCATGATTCGTACGGATCACATTCTTTTTATTGCCTCAGGCGCCTTTCACATGTCCAAACCCTCCGACCTTATTGCCGAACTCCAGGGGCGCCTCCCGGTTCGGGTGGAGTTGAATGCACTCACGGTCGATGATTTCATGCGCATTCTCACAGAACCCAGCGCCTCGCTGACGCAACAGTACATAGCTCTGATGGCCACTGAAGGGGTAACGCTGTCCTTTGCCGATTCAGGTGTTAAACGCATTGCCGAAGTTGCATGGCAGGTGAATGAGCGCACGGAAAACATCGGAGCACGCCGCCTGTATACCGTCATGGAGCGCCTGCTTGAAACCTTGTCTTTTGATGCGTCCGAACGCTCTGGAGAATCACTGACCGTGGATGCTGATTATGTGCAGGAAAACCTTGGTAATCTGGTTGGGGATGAAGACCTTGCACGCTATATTCTTTAAGCATTCAAAAGCGGGAGGAATCCGCTGTTTTTACGCTTAGCCATTATGTCCCGGCGTTATTAGTAACGTTTTGGACGGTTTTTATATCACCGCGCCCGCTCCCGCGAAACACATCATCAACCCGTTAAAGTTTCTCGCGGGAGCGGGGAAAGGCGCGGTTTTATCTGTGCTGGTTTGAAACTTTCACATGCTGTGAAACGGCGATGATAACGTCACCATTGATATGTTGCGGGGGAGTTGCAGGTTCAGCCATGGGATTTTTTGCAGGTAATAAAGCCGTGAGCATGCTGCTATCACATGAAACGAGTTTGACCCCGGATCCTCTTCAAGAGCCGCGTGAAGTTGCATCGCCTTATTAGGGCGTATCATCAACTAATTTTTTGAAGTAAAAATTTGGATGATTGTTAATTATTTTGTGCTTGAATGAGGCCAATAGTGGACGCTATTTAACGAATTCAAGCACAAAGAGATGCCAATCAGCCGCATTTGCTGCCAAAAAACTTGATTGATGACACGCCCTAAATTATCCCGATTTTTGACTCGCGACACAAATGTAATCACGCCCTAATACAGCGTATACACCAGTCCAAGTTCAACCAGTTGCTGAAACGGCGTGGTTGTAGTGATTTTCGTAGTGTTGCTGACTTTGTCAAAAGTGCGAAAGTGAATATTCTCATAATCGATAAGGCTGTAATCAACACGCAGGCCGAACTTCCTGCCAATATCGTGTGCCGCTCCAAGACCGTAGCGCAAGCCACCAATCCGCTTACTCAGGTTTTGCAGAGAAACATCAGTGGTTTTTGACTTAAACTCAGCGTTCTCATAGCCAAGACGCGCATAAAAAAGCGTATCCGGGCTATATTTAAAGCCTGGCAGAATGCTCACGCCAAAATGATTATTCATGGTCAAACGGGTTTCACTGAAGCTTCTGTTCAGGAATTCGTCGTTTCTAGAAGTGTTTTTTACCGAACTGAGACTTGCGTTGAATTCAGCACCCATATACATACGGTTAAAAGTGCGATATAAACCACCAAAAACCGAGCCCTGAACGCCTGTAGCAGATAATTGAGCATCGTTAAATACATTAAACGTACCGGGCTGCCATACATGTGACTGCTGCGACAGACGCACAAAATCTGAGCCTACACCAACCCCCACATATGCTCCTGCATAAGCACCTGCAGCAAAACTTGAAAGGCACAAAACACTCATCATCCGATTGTAAAACATCAAGCACTTCCTCCCTGATTACCACCTGCTCCCGATGAGCAGGTGGGCACTATCCATCTTTAGAACGTAGATGACATGCTAAACTGGAATACCTGCTCAACATCGGTACGCTGTTTATTGAGTGGTTTCGCAACGCTGAATGCCAGCGGTCCGAAGGGAGAGCGCCACTCAACGGATACACCCGCAGAATAGCGCATGGGGCCTTCAAGGAACCCGGTAAGTGGCGCTGGCGTATTCACGGCAAACACGTTACCCGCATCCACAAACGCCGTGGTACGAACCATATCCCGGCTCAGCGGATAGGGCATAATCAATCCGGCACTGCCATTCACAAGTAAGTTCGCACCCAGCGCGTTGCCGTAAATATCAATTGGCCCCAGCGAGAAACTCTCGTAACCGCGTACCTGTCCGGGTGTCGCGATACCCCCTGCGTAGTAGTTTTCGAAAAACGGCAGGCCCTGGTTATCAAAAGTATTACCGTAGTTAACATTACCAAGCAGGGTGAAAATGAACCCTTTGACTAGCGGCTGGTAGAGGTGCGCCTGATAGCCGGCCTTATAGTAAGACAGTGAATCCGAATTGGCAGGCAGTGCCAGCATCACAGATGCCTGCTGATTAAGCCCATGATTCGGGTAAGGCATCTGGTCGTAGGAATTACGGCTCCAGCCACTTGTCAGGTGAAACTCCTGGAAGTTTCGTCCGAAAAGATCTACAAAGTTACGAATTTGCTGTACGCGCCCGACGGATTGGATATAAAGGCCCTGGTAGCCATAGCCTGCCTGAAACGCGCTTTTCTCACCCAGCAGGATGTTATACGTGACATCACCACCATAACGGTCGGAAGAGTACTGAGCAACATCGAGTTTTTGCGGGTCAACGGTCTGGAAGTAGAGGTTTAAACCACGCCCAACACCCGTTTGTGTATAAAACGGGTTGTAGTAGCTGAAAGAATAGGTCTGTCCCCAGTAGTTGGCAGTAAAGTTAACACCGGTTGAACGCCCTGTTCCCATAAAGTTCGCCTGGTTAAAGGCTGCGTTCACCTGTGGACCGTTGGTACCATAACCAATAGAGGCGCTGGCTTCAGCAGAGGGCGCTTCTTCAACGGCCACATCCATATCCACCTGATTGTTCGCGCCCGGTACCGGTGTCGTTTTAACATTGACGTTTTTCAGGTAGCCAAGCATGCGAAGCTTACGCTCTGATTCCTTGATATTGTGCAGTGACAGCAGACCGCCTTCATTCTGCTGGATGACGTTACGCAGCACGTAATCAGCGGTTTTGATGTTGCCATGGAAGTTAATGCGGCGCACGTACACATGCCGGCCGGGGTCAATCATGAAGGTGATGAAAACGGTTCGGTTTTCTTCATCAAGCTTTGGTTCAGCGTTAATGGCAGGAAAACCATACCCCACATCTCCGAGGGCAAGCCCAATCGCGGAAATGGACTCCGTTACCTTTTTACGCGAAAACACTTCTCCCTTGCGCACCTGTATCAGGGCCTCAATCTTTTCCTTCGGCAGAATCAGATTGCCGGCCAGCGCATGACCTGCAAAATGATACTGCGGTCCCTCATCGACCGTCACCGTGATAAATACATCTTTTTTGTCGGGCGACAGTAACACCTGGGACGAAACAATGTTGAATTTTAAATAACCGCGGTCAAGGTAAAACGAGCGCAGTGCTTCCAGAGAGGCATCCATCGCGGCTTTTGAGTACTGATCTTTTTTCGTAAAGTACGTCAGGATATTGCTCGTGGTCAGCGACATTTCCGGCATCAGTTCGGAAGCGCTGAAATCATGGTTTCCAATAAATCGGATTTCGCGAATGCGCGATACCCGCCCTTCCGATACGTTGATAGTAATGGCGACACGGTTTTCGGTAAGAGAGGCAACACTTGATTCAATGCGCGCGTTGTATTTGCCCCGGGCGTTGTAAGCCTGCTTAAGCTCTTTTTCGAGGCGCTCAAGGGCTGAACGCTGAAAGACACGCCCTTTGGCGAGTCCGAGCTGTTTCAAAAGCTCTTTCATCTGGTCGCCGGCGATTTCTTTATTTCCAGTGACAGTAACTGAACCAATGGTTGCGCGTTCGATAACGTGTACCACAAGAACATTGCCCTGTCGTTCCAGTGACACATCCTGGAAAAAACCGGTTTCGTACAGTGCACGAATAATCTGCGGCGTTGTTGCCGGATTGATTTCTTCGCCCACCTGAACCGGCATGTAGTTGAGCACGGTTCCAAGCGATACCCGCTGCAGACCGACTACGCGAATGTCTTTGACCACAAAGCCGTCGTCTGCCAGAGCCGGTACAGACCAGCCCAGTGCTGCAGAGCACACGATACCAAGAACCCACTGCTTACTGACTATTTTCATTGTTTTTATACGTCCAGCACTACAAGCACACCCGCACTCACCGCGTGAATACGGCAATGAGAGACCCTTTTATCGAAACCGCTCAACCCTGTCAAGCTCTGTGATATGACGACAGCATCTAAGAAATGAGAACACTCCCGAGTCGCGCCACATCATTTGTCAGCGCAATCACCATCAGCGCCATTAATACCGCAAGCCCCACATAGGCTCCCGCGGTTTTCACGCCTTCCGGTACAGGTCGCCGAAACACCACTTCCATCAGGTAATAGAAAAGATGACCGCCATCGAGCAATGGAACGGGAAGCAGGTTCAACACACCAAGGCTAATGCTCACCAGCGCAAGGAACGAGAGGTACCAGACAAACCCGCTGCGTGCCGACTCGCCCGCACCCTCGGCAATGCCAACAGGCCCACTGAGATTTTTCAGGGCGAGCTGCCCGGTCAGAAAGCGTCCAATCGAGATAAAAGTGGCGCCGGTCAGGTGCAGCGTTTGTGAAAAGGCCTCGGGAATTGCCTGAAGCGGCGTTTCGCGCTGCACGCGATACCAGCCCTTTGGCCAATCAGGTTTGAGCGACAACAGCCCAAGATAGCCCTCACGCCGCCCCGCAGACTCCTGCGACCCAATGCTCACGTTAAGGTTCAAAAGACCGCCATCCCGCTTGACCTGTACGTTAACATCGGTATCAGGACGCGCCCGCACCAACGTGACGAAATCCACCCAGTCGCCAACCGGTTCGGCATTGACGGAAACCACCCTGTCTCCTGGCAGAAACCCGGCCTTCGCCGCCGGTGAACCATCCACCACCTCACCTACAACGGGCTTCAACTTCGGCATGAAGGGAAGAATGCCCAGGCTTTCGAATAAGGATACCCTGCCGGAATCAAGCTGCAGGCGCTCCATCGGCAGCTTGAGCGGTATCTCCCTGCCGCTTTTCATATCGCGTACCACCACGGGGACCGCCACTTTACTGCCTAAAAACGGCAGCAGTGCATACTGAAAATCACGCCAGCTCGCAACCGGTATATCGCCAAGACGCACAATTTCCTGTGAAGCGCGCAGCCCCATATCATCAGCGATGCTTTGAGGGCGCACCTCACCTACGATGGGCGCGAGCGTCTTGAATCCAATTATCAATGCCAGCCAGAGGGCAAAAAACGCAAAGAGAAGATTAAAAACCGGCCCCGCCGCAACAATCGCGATACGCGACCATACCGGCTGGCAGTCAAACGCCTCACTGCGTTCGGATGGCGCGACCTCGGCCTCCGTTGTATCGAGCATTTTGACATATCCCCCAAGCGGGAAAGCCGACCATGCAAACTCGGTGTGGTGACGGTTTCTAAAACGCGCCAGCACCGGACCAAAGCCAAAGGAAAAACGCAGTACCCGAACCCCGCAGGCACGCGCCACCAGATAATGACCGGCCTCATGCACAATAACCAGCACAAAGAGTGCGAGAAGAAAGGACATAAGAGTGGTCAGCATGTCAGGCTACCTTCAAGAGGTGGCAGCAGGCCAGATAAAAAAGAGGCAGTGCTGCAATGAGGCTGTCAATGCGGTCAAGCATGCCTCCGTGTCCCGGGAAAAAACGCCCGGTATCCTTCAGGCCACAGCGGCGCTTCAGCATGCTGAAAAATAAATCGCCGATCACAGATACCAGTGCCACCGTAAATGCAACGCCATACCAGAGCAGCGTTTCAGGCGGTGCGAAATAGAGAGCGCCGCCAAATGCCACGAGCATGGAAAGCGCCAGACCGCCGCAAAGGCCTTCCACCGTTTTCCCAGGACTGACACGCACCAGCAGTTTGTGCCGTCCCCATGCTTTTCCCGCGAGATAGGCACCGATGTCCGCCGCCCAGACAAGCAGCAGCACGTACACCAGAAGTTCCCGTCCCCGGGGCATGACACACAGCGCGTGCAGGGTTCCTGCAAAAAGCGGCAGCAGCAGACAGGCAGCAAGGTATATGAGTGCGCGATGCCCCCAGAGCGTTTCTGACGCGGGATAGGTCAGCATCAGCATGAGCGCTATCAGCCAGAAACCGGCTGCCAGCACACCGGTCAAGGGCGTGCAAAGCGCCACATGCGCTGCAGCGACTGAAAGAAGGGTCAATACCACCAGCAGTCCGGTACGAGAGGAACGGCCCTTAAGCGGTACCAGACCCTGCCATTCCACCCCGGCTGTCAGCACCAGGGCGAGCACCATCATGTCAAGCAGGCGGGAGTCCGCAAGAAAAATAAGCGCCAGTACCAGCGGTACCAGAATCAGCGTGGTCAGCAGCCGCTGCCTAAACATGAGAGACCTCTTCGCAAGATTGAGCCAGGGCACCAAAACGGCGCTCGCGCCGGGCAAATCCATCCAGGGCTTGTGCCATGGCGTCACGGTTGAAATCCGGCCAGTGGAGCGCCGTGAAATACAGTTCGGTATAAGCAAACTGCCACAGGTAAAAGTTACTGAGACGCTGCTCACCGCTCGTGCGAATAAAAAGATCAGGCTCCGGCAGGTCGCCGGTTGCAAGCGCTGCGGCAAAGGTGGTTTCGTCAATGGCATCGGGTGCGAGTTCGCCGCGCGCCACGCGTGAAGCGAGCGCACGTGCGGCCTGAACGATATCCCACTTTCCGCCGTAACTCACCACCACATTCACTAAAAGACGCGTATTATCGCCGGTAAAGGCTTCCGCTTCCTGCATGCGATCGCGCAATATTTCTGGCAGCAGGTTTCTATCGCCGGTAAAACGCAGACGGATACCGTGCTGGTGCAGCTCTTCGAGCTGGGAAACCAGAGATTCGGCAAAAAGCTGCATGAGAAAGCTGACTTCACGCTCAGGACGCGACCAGTTTTCCATACTGAAGGCAAAAAGGCTCAGCACCGGTATCTGAAACTCAAGACAGGCACGTATCGTCGCCTTCACCGCTTCCATACCGGCACGATGTCCCTCCGCACGGGGCAGGCCACGGCTTTCTGCCCATCGTCCGTTACCATCCATTACGATGGCAACATGCCGGGGTATATTCTGGTTCAACGCAATTCCGCCTTTTGAAAAAAGGTCTGTAGTGTAACCGCTTTGACGGCAAATATTAACCCCCCGCAGTCCGCACTATCCGTATTGCTGCCAAACCGTTGAATTTGCAACCACACTATGTAGCTCAGACACACTCTGGATGCACTTACTCCGCGCATAACCGGATTTACCGCCGCTGTTGGAGAGGATTTAAAATATCAACAGATTCTGGTTTTTATGATACGGTTAAACGCAAAAATCGTCCTGGAAACAGCGAGGAGCATCGCGGCATGCCAAAACTTCGCACACTGGAAAAGCACCTTTCCCATCCCCTGGCACGACACATTCCGGAGACGGTATGGTACAGTCGATACTTTGAGTGCGAGGCGCTCGATGCTGAATTACAAAGAATGGAAGGCTCTCTGGAGACAGCGTCGCTACCCCTTCAACCCGTTGAGAGACCCTTAAAATCCTTACTCTGCATGCTGTATGGTCATAGAGAGCATGGGGTAGAAGCCGTTCTCGCTGCATCCCGGGCCATGGGGTGTGACGACCTGAGTATTTTCATTGCAGGTGCCTGTGTCGGGCGCACCGACCTTCTTCATGCGCTCGGGCAGGCAATGGCGCTCGAACCACACAGGCAGGCTATTCAGGCCGAAAACTATTATCTCTACTGGATAGTGGCAGTTGCGGGCCACCTCGAAATCCTCAAGCACTTTGAAAGCCTGATGAGTGAAGAGCAACAAATGGAGGCGATAAAGGTCCTTAACTATTACGGATATGCCGCCACAGCAGCATGCGGCCATCTGGATATTCTCAAGCACCTTGAAAGCCGGATGAGCGAGGCGCAAAAGCTGGAGGCGCTCCTGGCTGGAGACTATGGAGCATATAGCTCTGCCGCAACAGAAAACCACCCCGAGATTCTCGAGCACTTTGAAAACCGAATGAGTGATGCGCAAAAGCGGGAGGCGCTGCAGACTGATGACTATGGCATGTATCGTTATACCGCAGCACACGGCCATCTAGATATCCTGAAGCATCTGGAAAACCAGATGAGCGAGGCGCAAGTGCTGGAGGCGCTGCAGGCTGGTAACTATTTCGCCTATCGGATAGCCGCAGCATGCAGTCGCCAGCTCGTCCTCGAGCACCTCCATCGTAAACCCCTCATTTTTGCCTGGGCTGAAATGCACATGCGCGAATACGGCCATCATGTGCGCCCGTATGCTGAAGCCCGTCTGCAGGAGTGGCAGGAAGCGTCAGAGGCTTTTGCCGCAAGTAACCCCAACGGCGTCTTTACCCTTAATGCGACTGATGCGCGACTTGCCTTTTATGTGGCGCGCCATTTGATACGGGAAAACACCGAAGAAGCCCTTGAGCATTTGCGCTTTCTGATGCGCATCCCGGGCGTTGCGGTCCTTGCACATCGAGCTGTCACGCCGAACGAGACTAACGAGCTGCTGCGCCTCGCGCTCGCCACTGAAAACGAGGCAGCCGCTGCCATCCTGTTGACACTCGCACCAGTGCGCATCCTCGCTGAAGAAAACCAGTTCTATGTCCATGAGATGCAGGGAGGATTGGACCTGCGCGCCCTTGCCGAGGACCGCGAGTCATCCATGCGCGTTCTGACCAAAGCCGAGCAAAAGCGCATCCGGCGTATCCATGCTCACTATGGAGAGGTCCTGCAATTCACGGGAGCTGAGAACCTCCTTGAAATTCTGCGTGAGCGCCTGCGTGAACGCTGCCTTGACCATCCGGCCTGCATCACCGTCAACGACACCACCATCCACCTCCCCCTGACTTGGAACGAATTTCTCGAGATGCCGCTTGAACAGGATGCGCGGGAAGCGGCGCTGAAGGCGTATCATGCACACCCGGCGCACACGGCCCTGCGCTGGCTCCTCCGCCCAAACCCCTGGATGGCGGAAAATGCGGCCTATGTCGAAGGCAACCCCGCTTTACATACGGGCTACTCCACCTTCGAAAATTACCACACCCTGATTGGACTCCTCTGGCTCGCGGCCAGTGACGAGAACACACCGGCCACAGACGGGCACACCCTTGAGGGACGAATCGAGCATTTTATTCGCGAGCTTGCCCTCATTGGACGCGCTCACAACTGGGACCGCACGCGCCCTGTACAGCGCGCTGACGGCACCGAGGCGCGTGAGGAGTATGATAATGTCAAAGAAGGCGACATGCCGAGCTGCTACTCCGGCGTCAACCGCCGCCTCTTTCAATCCGTGATTGGGCACCCCTTCATGCATCCCTTTGGCAACGACATCCTGGAAGCTGAGCTGCGTGATTTTGCCCGCAGTCACTTCTTACAACAGCTCACGGCCGATAAACGTGCACATCTTCTTGATGCAGAGGAGGCCATAGCAAACCTCGAGCCGCTGACGGGCGACCAGCTCGAAGCCATGGAAAGCCTCAATATCAGCGAAGAAAAAGGGCGCGCCTTCATTGACAGCCTGCAAAAAAAATACGCCGAAGAGTGGACGCCTGCCTGCTCGGCTTTCCTGCAGGACTGGCTGGTACTGCCACGGGCCGGCATCACTACACACGTGAGCAGTCTTTGGATGTTGACCGATTTTTCAAACCTGCTCAGGTCACCTGCCCCAGTCGCCTCTCCCTCTGCCGCGCGCGAAGGTTTCTTTGCCACAACCAATAGCGCGGCATCCTCAGGCAGGCAGGCGTCATCGGATAACGGTAACGCCATAATAAGCAGGTGCTCCTGCTGGATACTGTAGTAAGGATGGCCGGGAGGGGGAGCGCCCCGCAGTATCCGTGCAATCAGGCAAAAAAATGCTCGAGGGCTTCCTGCAAATGTCCAACGGCGACCACTTCCATATCACCGGCCTGGCGCGGGGCATTCGCCTTTGGCACAATCGCGCGGCGAAACCCGTGCTTTGCCGCTTCGCGCAGCCGCTCCTGGCCGCTTTGCACCGGGCGGATTTCACCGGCCAGTCCCACTTCGCCAAAGACAATGGTTTCGCGGCAGAACACGTGATTGCGAAGGCTTGAAACCACCGCAGCCAGAAGTGCAAGATCAATCGCCGTCTCACCGACACGCACCCCTCCCACCACGCTCACGAAGACATCCTGGTCAAACGTGGCAATGCCCGCATGGCGGTGCAAAACGGCCAGCAGAATGGCAAGGCGGTTCTGCTCAAGACCCGCCACAACCCGCCGTGGCTGCCCGCCGTGCGCTTCATCAACCAGTGCCTGCACCTCAACAAGCATCGGGCGTGAACCTTCCCAGGTGACCATCACGGCGCTGCCGGGAGCCGGGTCGGGTTGTCGCGAAAGAAAAATTGCCGAGGGATTTGCCACTTCACGCAGCCCGCGGTCGGTCATCGCAAACACCCCAAGCTCGTTGACGGCTCCAAAGCGGTTTTTGATGGCGCGAATCACACGAAAACGGCTGTCTCCCTGGCCTTCGAAATAGAGCACGCAGTCGACCATGTGCTCCAGTACGCGCGGACCTGCGAGGCTGCCATCCTTGGTGACATGACCGACGATAAACACGGAGGTTCCTGTCATTTTGGCAAAACGCACAAGCTGGGCTGCGGCTTCGCGCACCTGGCTCACGCTTCCGGGCGCTGATGTCAGCGTATCGGTGTAGATGGTCTGCACGGAATCAATCACGAGCGTTCGCGGCCTGGCACGTACCGCCTGTTCAAGGATGGACTCAATGTGCGTCTCTGCGAGCAGCGAAAGCCCTGAAAGCGGCAGCTGCAGACGGCGTGCGCGCAGGGCCACCTGTTGCAGGGATTCCTCACCGGTTACATAAAGTACCGGCTGATGAGCAGATAATGCCGCAAGCGTCTGCAGCAGCAGCGTTGATTTGCCAATGCCGGGGTCCCCGCCAATCAGAACCACCGCACCATCCACAAGCCCCCCGCCAAGCACGCGGTTTAATTCCGAAAGCCCACAGTCCGTGCGCTCACGTGCCTCAAGGCTCACATCCTCAAGCGCCACAATCACGGAGCGTTCATTGGCATAATTTCCACGGCGACTGTCAGGACGCGCTGGCATGCGCGCCTCTTCAGAAACCGCATTCCATGCCCCGCACTGGGTGCACTGCCCTGCCCACTGTGTGAAGACTGCAGCACATGCGCTGCATACAAAACGCGTTTTAGTTTTCATGGTTTACTCTGCCGGTTGCCCAAGGAGCGGGAATTCTCTACACTCCTTCTTTTCGCCACAAGGGTAGCGCACTTCATCATGAACCGGAATGCTTTTCAATGGGCGGTAGTCGGAGCCGGTCCCGCCGGTATTGCCGCTGTCGGTAAACTGATGGACGAGGGTGTGAATCCGAAGGATATTCTCTGGCTGGACCCTGATTTCAGCGTGGGCCATTTTGCGCGTTGCTGGAGTCAGGTGCCCAGTAACACGGTGGTGCAGAAATTTAATGATTACCTGAATAACTGCAGGGCTTTTGCCTATGAGCGCTGCCCTGAAGAACTGCGCCTTGACCACCTGTCCCCGGATAAAACCTGCATGCTCGCGGACATGGTTAAGCCGCTTGCCTGGATAACCGGGGAATTGATGAAGCAGGTTCAGACACATCGCTTAACGGTCGAAGACCTTCATCTGGCGCACCGCTCCTGGACGTTGACCGGCGGCAGTGAGGCTTTTCTTGCGCACCAGGTGATTCTTGCCACCGGCGCCCAGCCCGTGGCGCTTGAGTCGCATCACCAGAATGCCCTGGCACTGGAGACTTCCTTAAAT
Source organism: Legionella geestiana (assembly GCF_004571195.1). Lineage (GTDB taxonomy): Bacteria > Pseudomonadota > Gammaproteobacteria > Legionellales > Legionellaceae > Legionella_B > Legionella_B geestiana. The sequence continues at coordinate 1,895,761 of NZ_CP038271.1, read as the reverse complement.
CCTGAACTGCTCGCAAAAGCGGTTAAAGCACACGATACCATCGGCGTTTTTGGCGCGTCTCACTCCGCCATCCTTGTGCTTAAAAACCTGGTAGACCTTGGGGTTCGGCGCATTATTAATTTTTACCGCTCACCCTGTCGTTATGCACTCGACATGGGGGGGTGGATTCTTTTTGACAACACCGGCCTCAAGGGTGACGCCGCAACCTGGGCGCGAGAACATCTGGACGGCATGCTGCCCGCCAACCTTGAGCGCCATCTGTCAACGCCCGAAAATCTTGAACGCTTTCTGCCTGCGTGCGATTGGGTCATTGGGGCGATAGGTTTTTCCCGGCAGCACTCGCCGCATCTGCGCGGATATGGCAAAATTGTCCATAATCCAAAAGTCGGCATCATTGCACCAGGCCTCTTCGGGCTTGGCATAGCCTACCCGGAAGTGCGTTCAGACCCCTTTGGCAATGAGGAGTCCCAGGTGGGACTCTGGAAATTCATGGATTACCTCAACCGGGTCATGCCGGTCTGGCTGAAATACACACCATGACAGCGCATTGAGTCACTTAAGGAGCTTCCATGAGCAAACCCGTACCGTTTGAAAAATCCATCGCTGAGCTGGAAACCATTGTGAATCTGCTTGAAAAGGGCGACCTTGCCCTTGAAGAGTCACTCAAGCAGTTTGAAAAGGGCATACTGCTCGCACGAAAATGCGAAGAAGTATTGCGCGAGGCTGAACAGAAAGTTGAACTGCTGGCAGCGACTGCGCTGCCAGGCGCAGGAGAGCCTGATGCGTAATGTGGCAGAGGACGCCGTCTTTGATACCTGGCGCACGCGGGTAAATGAAACACTGACAGATATCCTCGAAACCTTTCCAATTGCCGACAATCGCCTGCGACAGGCCATGGCGCACGCCCTTTTTCCCGGTGGCAAACGTATTCGCCCGCTGCTGGTCTACTTTACCGGAGCATTGTTTGACATCCCGTTAAGACCACTTGATACCATCGCGGCCGCCATCGAGCTGGTGCACACGTATTCTCTGGTACACGATGACCTGCCTGCGATGGATAATGACGATTTACGCCGCGGTCTTCCCACCTGTCACCGCGCATTTGATGAAGCCACTGCCATTCTAGCGGGCGATGCCCTGCAGTCACTCGGCATCGAGGTCTTAACGACCCGGCTCGCTGACTGCCTGACGGCAAAAACAACTCTCACTATCGCTGGTATCCTTCTGCATGCAAGCGGTGCTGCCGGCATGGTGAGCGGTCAGAGTCTCGATCTTACTGTTTTGCAGCAGCCGAATGTGCCTGAAATTGAATTGCGCCGCATTCATGGCCTCAAAACCGGTCGCCTGATAGAAGCCTGTGTACGCATGGCACTTGCAGCAGGCGAGGTAGACGGTGAAGACGCGCAGCATCTTTTACACTTTGCCAAAGACACCGGCATCGCCTTCCAGATTCAGGACGACTATCTTGACCGCTACAGCGCGCGCGAAACGCTTGGCAAGGGCCAGGCCTCGGATGCCGTCAACGCCAAAACTACGTTTGCGAGTCTCTATGAGCGGGATTCGCTGGCCGCCCTGTTGGATGCCCAGTTTGCAAAGGCCCTTCAACATCTCGCGCCATTCGGGGCGCGCGCAGACGGATTGCGCACGCTCGTGCAGGCGCTTATGGCACGAACGCACCACACGGAGAGCGCATCATGCAATTCCTCGAACACATAAAGTGGCTGAACCTGTTTTACGCAATCCTGCTCTTCAGCTCAGGCTACATCCTTGCCAAATGGGCAGGCACCCTGATTGAGCGCACCATTGAAAAACACTTCTCAAAACACCAGGCGATGCTTGCACACCGCCTTGCGTTTTATCTTTTTTTCGTGGCGTTTGCCGTCTGCGCCCTGCAGCAGCTTGGGTTTAATCTGTCAGTACTTCTGGGAGCCGCCGGTATTTTTACGGTTGCACTGAGCTTTGCCTCACAAACCGCAGCCTCCAATCTCGTGAGCGGTGTATTTCTCCTGTTTGAGCGTCCCTTCAAGGTAGGCGACCAGGTGCAGGTGAATACCGTCTCCGGTACGGTTGAAGCGATAGATTTGCTGTCCACCAAAATCCGCACGTCCGATAATAGACTGGTGCGCGTTCCTAATGAGTCGTTGATAAAATCGCAAATTACCAACCTGAGCTATTATCCTACGCGTCGAGTGGATATCCCGCTGATAGTTTCCTGGAAAACAGATATAGACGCGCTCGTGCCTCTGCTGCACACGCTGGCGCTCGAAACGCCGCATGTACTCAAAAATCCAGAGCCACAGGTGGTTATTGATCAGTTTAACGAGTCATCCATCCAGCTCATGATGAAGGCGTGGACAAAAAAGGCGAATGTTTCCGAAGTCACCAACACCCTGCGAACGGCAGTTAAACACCTCTTTGACGAAAAGGGCATTGAAACTCCTTCACCGCAAATCACACTCACACGGGAGGCCTTATGAACGGTACGCGCGTTGCGTTTCTCGCCACTGGAGATGAAATCGTTTGTGGCGATACGCTAAACAGCACCAGCCGCTATTTCGCAAACCAGCTTGCCAGCGAAGGCTTTGTTACTGGACGCCACCTTGCCTGCAGTGACTCTGAAGAAGATATCATCGGCTGCATGGAGTTTCTGGGCAAAAACCATGATGTATTGATTATTACCGGCGGCCTTGGCCCTACATCAGACGATAGAACGCGTTTTGCCCTTGCCCACTGGCTGAATGTATCGCTGCACGAGTTTCCAGAAGCGCGCGAGCACCTGACGCATCACCTGCGAAACAGCGGATTCGCATTGAACGCCGGCAATCTCCAGCAGTGCCTGTTTCCAGAGGGCAGCACCCTGCTGCCTAATCCCAATGGTACCGCACTCGGTGCATATGGGTTCTGGAACGGCCGTCACATCGTGCTTCTGCCAGGCCCGCCTCGGGAAGCGCTGCCCATGTTTGACAATCACGCTTTAAAGCTGCTGCAAAACTGCCAGCGCACCGACAGCGTACTGCTTAAATGGCGCCTCTTTGGTGTTGCGGAAAGTGTGCTCAATCAAACCATGGAAGAGGCGTTGAAGGGCGTGCCCTGCGAAATTGGCTATCGCCTTGACTCGCCATACATCGAGTTTAAAGTGCGTACGTCAGCAGAGATGGTTGAGCGCGTGCGCGCGATTGTTGACCCCATCTGCAAGCCGCTTATTCTGACACCTGACGGGAAAAAAGCTTCCGAGCTGCTGCGCGAAGCAATTGTGGCGCATAAAATACCGCTCTCGATTCGGGACGATGTCACGGGTGGGGTGCTTGAATCCCTGCTGCACACCCCCGATACGCACCCATGGCTTTCTTTTCAGCCGAGTGCGCATGCAGCAATTCAGGTCCATCTGCAGGGGCTTGAGGCATTCTGGAACAGTCAGCCGAACGTTCAGGAAACCACTGTTCAGGTGCGAATAGAAAGTGCAAACACCAACTGGCAGGATATGCATACCCTGCCATTTCGAAGCGCCATGGTTGTGCTCAATGCTGCCGAATGGCTAAGCTTCCGGATTCTGCATGGACTCAATCTGCTGCATCAGTGAATACACCAGCGGCTCAGTGCCCTCACCCGTGAGGGCTGAGACTGCAAATACAGGCCCCTTCCAGTCGAGCTCGGCCACGACACGGTCAATTGCTTCCTGGCGTTCATCACCACTGAGCGTATCTATCTTGTTGAGCACCAGCCAGCGTGGTTTTTCAAGCATTTCGGGGCTGTAGGCCTCAAGTTCTCGCAGAATCACCCGTGCAGACTCTGCCGGTGACGTGCCGTCAATGGGCAGAATATCGAGCACGTGCAGGAGAATGCAGGTGCGCGAAAGATGCTTTAAAAAGCGCTGGCCAAGGCCCGCGCCTTCGGCAGCCCCTTCAATCAAGCCCGGAATATCGGCCATCACAAAGCTTTTATGCCGCCCGGCCTGCACCACACCAAGATTGGGATAAAGCGTTGTGAAGGGATAATCCGCGACTTTCGGGCGCGCGCTTGAAACGGCACGAATCAAGGTAGACTTACCGGCATTAGGAAGGCCAAGCAGCCCCACATCGGCAAGTACCTGCAGCTCAAGGCGCAGGTGTCGCCCCTCGCCCGGAGTGCCTGGCGAAGTCTGGCGCGGTGCACGGTTAATACTGCTTTTATAACGGGTATTGCCAAGACCATGAAAACCGCCCTGGGCAATCAGCAGACGCTCGCCGTTCTCGCGAATATCTCCGAGCAGTTCGCCGGTGTCGATGTCATGCACGAGGGTTCCCAAAGGCACCTGAATAATCAGATCATCGCCTTTTTTACCGGTACAGTTTCCGCCCATGCCGGGTTGACCGTTTTCGGCCCGGTAGTGGCGCTGGTAGCGAAAATCGAGCAGAGTATTCAGGTTCGCGTTACCCTCAAGGAACACACTGCCGCCATCGCCGCCATCGCCGCCGTCAGGGCCGCCGCGCGGCACGTATTTTTCACGGCGAAAACTCAGGCAGCCATGCCCGCCATTCCCGGCTTCAACCCGGATAATCGCTTCATCAACAAATTTCATTATTTAACTACCGGATTGGAGCAAAAAATTCCGCGCAAGCAAAATCCCCCGCACAGCATGGCCGAGCAAATGCCGGCCTGCCCTGCAGGGGATTAAGATACTGTGTCACCGAGACAACCCCGCGATTACTCAGCCGCTTCTTCAGCAACGGCATCAATCACGATGTATTGACGGTTTTGGGCGCCTCGCGTCACAAAGCGTACGATGCCCGCAGCCAGTGCGAACAGCGTATGATCACGCCCCATGCCAACACCCATGCCGGCGTGGAAACGCGTACCGCGTTGACGAACCAGAATTTCTCCAGCCGCGACATACTGACCACCATAACGTTTTACGCCAAGGTACTTAGGATTCGAGTCGCGACCGTTGCGGGTACTCCCGCCAGCTTTTTTGTGAGCCATTGCTGTCCCCTGTTATTTGCTTATCGCAGTGATTTTAACCTGCGTGTAATGCTGCCGGTGACCCATACGCTTCATATGGTGCTTACGGCGGCGAAACTTGATGATTTTAACCTTTGCGTGGCGCGCATGCGCAACAACTTCTGCCTTGACAACAGCATTGGCAAGCAGCGGCGTACCACAGGCGATACTCTCGCCATCGGAAACCATCAGCACTTCTGAAAACTGTACCACGTTACCCACATCTTCAGGCAGCAGCTCTATCTTGAGCATATCGCCCTCCTGGACGCGGTATTGCTTACCGCCAGTCTTGATTACCGCATACATATCTCTATCTCCAACACGCCGCATGGCTTTCGGTCAACAAAGTGGCATATTCTATGAAATTAACCAACCGACTTCAAGTTGAATTTAAATTATTGTATACTGCGCCACCCTTTCCGCGGTTTTTCGGCCCTTTGTCGGAACGTGGGTGTGCTTTCTGGTCGCGGAATGTACACTGGGGAACCCTATAATCTGGAGATGAATATGATTTTACTGCACGCTGAAACAAGAACCGACCTGGGGAAAGGTGCGAGCCGCCGCCTGCGTCGTCTTGAAAACCTGGTTCCTGGTGTTATTTACGGCGGGAAAAAACCGGCACACTCGATTCATGTGAGCCACAACAAGCTGGCGAAGGCCCTCGAATGCGAAAGCATTTTTTCCAGCGTTTTTGACATCAAGGTGGATGACAAGGTTGAGCACGTTATCCTGAAGGACCTGCAGCGCCACCCGTGGAAACCGGTTATCCTGCATATGGATCTCCAGCGCGTTGACCCCAAAGATATCCTTGTCAAATCCGTACCGCTGCACTTCCTGAACGAGCAGACCTCTAAAGGCGTTAAGGCCGGTGGTATTGTGAACCACGCTCTGACACAGGTTGAAGTCCGCTGCAAGGCAAGCCAGCTGCCGGAGTTTATCGAAGTTGACCTCGCTGAAGTGCTTCTGAACGGTGTTGTCCACCTGTCTGATCTTAAACTGCCCAAGGGCGTGCGCCTGACTGCTGATATCTCTGATGCCAGCCATAACCATCCTGTTGTCAGCATCCACACACCTAAAGTCGGCGCTGTTGAAGAAACAGAAGCTGAGGGTACTGAAGCCCCTGAAGCACCATCTGAAGAAGCGTAACAGTAACACCCGCTGCCCATGGCTTACGGCTCTGGGCAGCATTCTTTATTAATGTCGAACTGGATGCAGGTATGGCCATCAAGCTGATAGTCGGCTTGCAAAACCCCGGAAGCACCTACGCTGACACTCGCCATAATGCGGGTGGCTGGTTTGCCGAACAATTGGCAGAACATCTGCGCACGCCTTTCAAACCTGAAAAAAAACTGCATGGAACACTTGCCCTGCTCGCGCGTGACGGGCACACCTGTCGAATCCTTCTGCCTGATACCTTTATGAATCACAGTGGTCGGGCCGTACGCGCAGTCAGTCAGTTTTACCGCATTCTGCCCGATGAAATTCTTGTGGCACATGATGAGCTTGATCTTGCCTGTGGGCGCATCAAACTTAAAAGCGGTGGCGGGCATGGGGGTCACAATGGCCTTCGCGATATTATCAGCCAGCTTGGCAGCAATGATTTTCACAGGCTTCGCATCGGCATTGGCCACCCGGGACATAAAGACCTTGTTCTACAGTATGTTCTCGGAAAACCGCCCATCGCCGACAGAAACGCCATCGATGAAGCCATCACGCGCGCATGTGGGATTACTCCAGAGCTGCTCGCAGGCAATTTGGCCGCGGCGATGAACCGCCTAAACAGTTGAGGTAAAAATTATGGTTTTAAAATGCGGTATCGTAGGATTGCCAAATGTCGGCAAATCCACTCTGTTCAACGCCCTGACCTCTGCTGGTATTGAAGCGGCGAATTATCCCTTTTGCACCATTGAGCCAAACAGCGGTGTGGTAACCGTTCCCGACCCGCGCATTGACGCCTTGAACGCCATCGTTAAACCGCAGCAGTCACTGCCGGCGACCATGCAGTTCGTGGACATCGCCGGACTGGTAAAAGGTGCCTCGCGCGGTGAAGGGCTTGGTAATGCGTTTCTTGCGAATATCCGCGAAACAGATGCCATTGCCCATGTCGTGCGCTGTTTTGAAAACGATAACATTATCCATGTTGAGGGACGCATCAACCCGCTTGATGATATTGAAGTCATCAACACGGAACTGGCACTTGCCGACATGGAAACCGTTGAAAAAGCACTCCTTAAGGCGGGAAAAAACAGCCGCAGCGGCAACAAGGAAGGCATCTTTGAGAAAGAAACGCTTGATAAAATCCGCATCCACCTCGACGCCGGCAACCAGGTACGAACGCTGCCGCTGACACCCGAAGAACAGGCCATAGCAAAGCGCCTTTTTCTGCTGACGGCTAAACCGGTGCTTTATATCGCGAATGTCAATGAATCAGAGCACGAAAACAACCCATTGCTGGACAAAGTCCGCGCGCACGCCCTCTCCGAAGGTGCCAACGTGGTCGCGCTCTGCGCCGCTACGGAAGCCGAGTTGATGGAGCTTGAGGAGGAAGAGCGCAACGAGTTTATGGAATCCTTAGGTCTTGAGGAACCCGGCCTGCACCGTGTTATACGTGCTGCCTACGACTTGCTGGGTCTGCAGACGTATTTCACCGCCGGCGTGAAAGAAGTACGCGCATGGACCATCCACAAGGGTGATACGGCACCGCAGGCAGCAGGGGTGATACATACCGACTTTGAAAAAGGCTTTATTCGCGCCGAGGTCATCGCCTATGACGATTTTGTAGCGTATAAAGGTGAGCAGGGTGCAAAAGAAGCCGGAAAACTGCGCCTTGAGGGCAAGGAATACATTGTACGTGATGGTGACGTGATGCATTTTCGGTTTAACGTGTAGCTCAACACATCAGAGCCCCTGAGCATCGGATGGGGTCTTGCCATCCTCCTCTTTCCATGAAGCGCTGTAGCCTGGGCTGACAAGCCCAGGGATAGGTGCGCGAGATGACATCCGATGCCGGGCTTCGCGCCGCTCAGCCCAGCCTACCGCACAATTGTAAATAATTAGCATAATGCCGTAGCCTGCGCTGATAAGCGCGGGATGGGATGCATGATAAAAACATCCGGCCAACGGCGATGTCCAATGCCGGGCTTCGCGCCGCTCAGCCCAGCCTACCGCACAATTGTAAATAATTAGCATAATGCCGTAGCCTGCGCTGATAAGCGCGGGACAGGATGCGCAAAAAAATACACCCGGCCAACGGCGATGTCCGATGCCGGGCTTCGCGCCGCTCAGCCCAGCCTACCGCACAATTGTAAATAATTAGCATAATGCCGTAGCCTGCGCTGATAAGCGCGGGATAGGATGCGCGAAAAAAACACCCTGCCAACGGCGATATCCGATGCCAGGCTTCGCTGTGCTCAGACCAGCCTGCATATTCAATGAAATCAATAACATAACGCAGCCTGGGCTGATAAGCCCAGGAATCATCAATACCGGTAATAATCAGGCTTGTAAGGTCCTTCTACCGGAACACCGAGGTAGCGTGCCTGCTCTGAGCTAAGTTCTGTCAGCTTCACGCCGATACGCTCAAGATGCAAACGCGCGACTTTTTCGTCAAGATGCTTTGGCAGCACATACACTTCGTTCGAATAGCGCTCAGCGTGCGCGAAGAGTTCGATTTGCGCCAGCACCTGATTGGTAAACGAAGTCGACATCACGAAGCTCGGGTGCCCTGTCGCACAGCCAAGGTTCACAAGACGGCCTTCCGCAAGGACAATAAGACGCCTGCCATCAGGGAAAATAACATGATCAACCTGCGGCTTGATGTTCTCCCAGGGGAACTGGCGCAGGCTCTGAATATCAATTTCAGAGTCAAAATGACCAATGTTGCAGAGAATCGCCTGGTTTTTCATGCGCTGCATGTGCGCGAGTGTCACCACATGGAAATTTCCGGTCGCCGTCACCAGGATATCTACGTCTTCTGCCACCTCATCAAGGCGCACTACACGGTACCCTTCCATGGCGGCCTGAAGAGCGCAAATCGGGTCGATTTCGCTAATCCAGACCTGCGCCCCCTGACCACGCAGTGCCTGCGCACAGCCCTTGCCCACATCGCCGTATCCGAGAATAAGCGCGGTTTTACCGGCAATCATGACATCGGTTGCGCGTTTGAGGCCATCAAGAAGCGACTCGCGGCAGCCATAGAGGTTGTCAAACTTTGATTTGGTAACGGAATCATTCACGTTAATGGCGGGCACCTTAAGCTCGCCCTTGCGCGCCATGTCATAAAGACGCGCAACACCGGTTGTGGTTTCCTCGGAAATGCCGCGAATCTCTTCTAAAAGATGCGGGTATTTTTCATGCACAACGAGGGTTAAATCGCCGCCGTCATCCAGAATCATGTTGGGCGACCAGCCATCAGGACCCTTGAGCGTCTGCTCCACACACCACCAGTATTCTTCTTCTGTTTCTCCCTTCCATGCAAACACCGGGACGCCGGTAGCGGCAATAGCGGCTGCCGCGTGGTCTTGCGTGGAAAAAATGTTACAGGATGACCAGCGCACTTCAGCGCCCAGCGCCGTCAGCGTTTCAATCAGTACCGCCGTCTGGATGGTCATGTGCAGACAGCCGGCAATGCGCGCCCCCTGCAACGGCTTTTGCAGGCCATATTCTTTGCGAAGCGCCATCAAGCCCGGCATTTCTGTTTCCGCAATCGCGATTTCACGTCGTCCCCAGGCAGCAAGGCTCATATCTTTTACGCGGTAATCCCCGCTGCTGACCACCTTTTCGAGTATGCGCTGTTCCATTTACAATGCCCTCCGCAATGCATCAACCTTGTCAAGACGCTCCCAGGGAAAACCCTCGCGTCCATAATGTCCATAAACCGCTGTCGCGCGATAAATGGGTCGTAACATATCATGATGCCGGATAATTCCCTGCGGCGTCAGGTCAAAATTATCGTGAATCAGTTGAATAATGGCCGCATCATCAATCCGACCGGTGCCAAACGTTTCGACAAATACGGATGTGGGTTCAGCCACACCAATCGCATAGGAAACCTGAATTTCACATTTATCGGCAATGCCGGCTGCCACCAGATTTTTTGCCACATGACGCGCGGCATAAGCGGCAGAACGGTCTACTTTTGAGGGGTCTTTGCCTGAAAAACAGCCGCCGCCATGACGGGCCATGCCACCATAGGTGTCAACGATAATTTTACGCCCGGTCAGCCCACAGTCACCAAGTGGTCCACCGATGACAAAGCGCCCTGTGGGATTGACAAGATAACGCGTTTGGTCAGTGAGCCATTCTGCCGGAATCACCGGGCGAATGATATGCTCCACCACCGCTTCAAAAAGATCTTTTTGATCAATTTCAGGCGCATGCTGTGTCGAAAAAACAATCGTATCGATGCCCACAGGACGACCGGCTTCATAGCGCATGGAAAGCTGGCACTTGGCATCGGGACGCAGCCAGGAAAGCGTGCCATTTTTACGCACTTCAGCCTGGCGCGCCATTAAAAGATGGGAATAGGCAATGGGTGCCGGCATGAACACATCCGTCTCACGTGTCGCATACCCAAACATAATTCCCTGGTCACCCGCTCCCTGAACGCCGCTTACCGTATTATCTACGCCCTGCGCAATATCAGGAGACTGGCGGCCAATGGCCGATAAAACGGAACAGGTTTCCCAGTCAAAGCCCATACCGGAATCGTTATAACCGATGTCTTTAATAACACTGCGCACCAGGTCTTCCACATGCACATGCGCCTTCGTGGTAATTTCACCACCGACAAGCACCATGCCGGTGTTGACAAAGGTTTCACAGGCGACCCGTGAGTGCGGGTCTTCAGCCAGCAGCGCGTCAAGAATGGCATCGGAAATCTGATCAGCAACCTTATCAGGATGTCCTTCTGATACCGACTCGGAGGTAAATACATACTGTTTGTTCACACTTCATCCTCTAATCATTTACTGCCACAGGGCAGGCGGGTTTTGCAGAGGGCATAGTGAGACAGGCTCAACGTCTGCAAAACGATTGAGCCGATTATAGGGATTTTTTGCATGCCAATCAAACAGAGTTGCCTAAAAAGACTACACTCAGCACTGGCTTGACATGGACGGCGCCGCTTTCTCATCCAATCGTGAAAGCGCCTCATCAATACCTGCGCTGCAACTGTTCTTGTCTCTTCTATACACAGAGTTAAACAGCGGATTTTCTGATGAGGAGCCAGAAAATTCGACCTGCGTTGATGTGGAGGCCAGTCCCATACGCTGGTAGAACCCCCGTGCACGCACATTACTGTCGGCCACCTCAAGCGAAAGCGCACTGACAGCTGGATGTTTACGCAGCTCCGAGTAATTGGCCTCGAGCAGCAGGCGACCAAGGCCGATGCCCTGCACGGATGACAAAAGATACAATTTATCCAGACGGGCTGTCGCACCCTCAAGGCACAATAAACTAAAGCCTTGCAGCGCGCCGTCTTTGTTAAATACCCCTAAAAGGCGATTAGCGGGATTTGTCACCCAGTCGTTAAGGGCAGCATCGCTGTAAATTTTTGCAATCCAGTCCTCAACGATTGCGGGGGCCGTTACCGAAATATCCGCCGCATACGTTTCCCGAAACGACTGTTCAGCCACCTTTCGCAACGCTTCCAGCTCATGCGCCTGAACCGGTCGAATGCTATAGCCCATTTTCTCAAGCTGTCTTTCAAAAAAACCAAACATAGGCTCCTCCCTGAGTCTACTGGTTGATAATGCTACTTTTCCCCTAAAGCATTCAAAATGTGGTGAATAGATACATTTTCATCATAAAAGCTTGTACGGATTTGTACAATGGGGCCGCCACCGCAAAAAACGCATGTATGTGCTTGCACACGCGCAAGACCATATGCTACTAATGCCCCCATCACTGCTTTTGCTCAAGGATTGAGTCCGTGTTACACAAGGCCGCAGCACACGAATATCTGTTAGAAGAAATCGAGGCGGATAATTACCGCCTTTTACGAGAAGAAGCCGGTACCGGTCAACACACGGTGCTGTCTCGTTTTGTTCAATTGGCATCAACGGAATCAGTGAAAATCCTCTTCAATAAAGAAATGTATCCTTTTGGAGACGAAACATTTCGAAACCATCTCATCACGTATCTCGTCATTCATGCACCTGAGAAAGCATGGTCGCTTATAGAAAGTGATAATTATGGCTTTTTATATCTCGCGAAATTATTTAGTTTTACGAGCTTTCTGGAGTGTATCGTTAAAAACCTGGCTCCGGAGCGCTTAAGAGCGTTAATAGCTTATGATGATTATGATCTCTTTAGCAGTTACGCAGCCCGCGAGGGCAACCTTGAGTTCATGAAACTACTGGCGCTGCACGCACCCGATTGCACGCAGGCCATGATTAAGGCTCAGGGGTATGGGGCGTATCTGGCAGCTTTCAACGCGGGCCATCAGGACATCCTCTCCTGGCTCGAAGAAACGGTTGAACCGGCATGCCTCGCTGAAATGAAAATGTACTTCCCCCATGCAAGGTTAGATTCCGCCATAGACACAGCCCAAAAAAAATATGCGGTAGTTGAAGAACGCATAACAGAAGGCGCTTTTTTGTGGCAAGCTTCTAAAAAGGGACACGCACCCGTTTATCTTTTTAGTACCTCCCACTATATACCTGTCGATTTGGCCGAGCGTTTTGAAGGTTTACTGGACAATTTCCTTGATAAAGTAGACACCTTGTTTACCGAACATGATGTCCCTCCCATGGAAATCAGGAGGGAATATGTCCCGCATCCTAATCTGACGTCTCTTGATGAGCTCGCGTGGGATAAAGCGGCTCGGATGGGGAAGCGTCAGAAGATACTTGAAAATAGAGAGATACTTTTTGCGGGCCTTGAAGGACTGGACGAGTCAAGAGAATCATCAGAAACTGTTTCGTACTTTGCAGAAAATTCGGATGAAGTCAGAGCTTTTTACAATGTATATTTTAGCAATCCCTGCCTGATTAAATCCGTGAATAAAGGGCATAGTGAAATTCGCAACATGCTTTGGATGGAAGCGATATTAGCAGAATCCGCCAGTCAGCGCCCCTGTCTGGTAGCTGTTGGTGCTGCCCACAATCTGGGAATCTATGGGCTGCCCAATTTACTGGCTCATGAAGGATACGCGCTGACACCGCTTGCAAAAACTGCTCCCCCCTCTGCTAAAGACCTCTTGCGCGATTTACTGAGAGGCCCCCGTCTGTCTTTTTTTCGAAGGAATGCCCCCTCGCTACCCACAGAGAGCCTTGAGGCAGCGCCAGCAGGTGCTGCCCTTCCACTCAGCCCATAGTCGCCCCGTCAGAGGGCGCGCTTAGACCTTTTTGACAAATTCCGACTTCAGTTTCATGGCACCAATGCCGTCAATCTTACAGTCGATATTGTGATCACTCCCCGGATGCAGACGAATGTTTCTGACTTTCGTACCCACTTTGACAACCTGGGAAGAGCCTTTTATTTTTAAATCCTTAATAACACTGATGGTGTCACCGTCATTCAGGATGGTTCCATGCGCGTCTTTCACGCATTCTGCAGGGTCTTGCGCTGTATCGGATGCTTCCTGTGTCCATTCATGCGCGCATTGCGGGCAGATAAGAAACGTGCCATCGGTATAGGTGTAAGCTGCGTCACACGCGGGACAATTCGGCAGTTGTGTCATGATGGTTATCCTGATGGTTGACTAAAGGGGTTGGGGTTGGTGATTGCAGCGCCTCAAGAAGGCCTGCACAGTTTTCAAAGACATGGCTTTTCGCAATCCATTGATGAATGCCTGTTTTCTCAAGATGTTGACGCACCGTGTGATTGGCTTCACAAAGATACACCTGTACGCCGCGATGATGGAACGCTTCAAGAATCTCACGCAATGTCTGCAATCCGGTCATATCGATAAAGGGAACATTTTTAAGGCGAAAAATAATCGCTTTAGGGTCGGTGTGCGTGACTGCGAGCGCGCGTTCAATTTTTTCTGCCGCCCCAAAAAAGAACGGGCCTTCTATCGTGTAGACGAGCGTATCGGGCGGCAAGGGTGCCAATTCCTCGTTAAAAGCTTCGGGGCGGGCTTTTTCAACCGTCACCGCCTCTACCATACGGCGCATAAACAGCAGGATGGCGAGCAGTACGCCGACATTAACGGCAATCACAAGATTCGTGAAAACCGTTAAAAAAAAGGTCGTTACCAATACCAGGACATCCGAACGCGGAGCATGCAGGAGCATGTAGCGAAAATGCGCGATATCGCTCATGTTATAGGCCACCACAAAAAGAATCGCGGCAAGGGCTGAGAGCGGAATATGCTTTGCAAGCGGCGCCAGCACCCAGACCACCAGCAGCAAAAAAAGCGAGTGCACAATCGCCGCAACAGGACTGTTCCCCCCCTGCCGCACATTAGTCGCCGTACGTGCAATTGCACCAGTAGCGGCAAAACCACCGAAGAGAGGCGCCAGCACGTTGGCAAGCCCCTGACCGATTAATTCCTGATTGGAATCGTGCCGGGTTTTCATAAGGCCATCAGCAGCAGATGCTGAGAGCAGCGACTCAATCGCGCCAAGGAGCGCAATGGTAAAAGCAGGCCCCAAAAGGCTGTAAACCAGGGGCCAATTCAGTGCCAGTGGTTGAAAAGTCGGTAATGCTGAGGGAATACCCCCAAAGGTGCTGCCAATGGTGGCAACCGTTTTAAAATGGAAATGTGCCTGCAAAGCGGTCGCCACAAGCATGGCCACCAGCGGGCCTGGAATGTTCTTCACGCACTTTGGAGTGAGCCACATCAGCATCAGACAGAACAGCGCCATTGCCGTGGTTGCGATATCAAGGTGCGGCAGCGCCTGTATCAGCGCGAGCATTTTTACAGAAAACGCGCTCTCAGGCGGCAATTGCAGCGATAAACCAAAAAAATCATTCCACTCGCTGAAAAAAATAATCACGCCTATACCGCTCGTGAATCCCACTATCACGGATACAGGAATAAATTTAATGACGTTTCCAAATTTCATCACCCCCATCATCAGGAGCATCAAACCCGCCAGCAAGGTTGCCACCTGAAGACCTTCCACACCAAAACGCGCCGTAATACCGGAAAGAATGACGACAAAGGCACCGGTGGGACCAGCAATCTGCACCCGGCTGCCGCCGAAAATGCCAACAACAGCTCCCGAGACAATCGCCGTATAAATCCCCTGCGCCGGCGACACACCAGAGGCAATGGCAAAGGCAATGGCAAGCGGCAGTGCCACAATTCCGACAATCAATCCCGCGCTTGCATTTTTAACCAGATTCTGCGGCTGCAGCAAACCTTCGCGATACGCTTCCAATAGGGCAATCATAGTGCAGTGTCATTCCTGTTTCTTGAATTCTGATAGGATGTGATGAAAAATCTTCAAACGAATCGAGGTCTTCGCATGTGGTTTAGCCTGCAAAACCAGCACGTCACGGTACAGATTATAGCGAAACCAAACGCAAAAAAGACAGCGCTGGTTAAAATTACCCCAGAAGGGTTACACATTGCACTTCATGCCAAACCGCATAAGGGCGCGGCGAATAAAGAACTGACAGTGTTTCTTTCTGATTTTTTCGCGATTCCCAAAAGCCGGATAACCCTTAAAACCGGAGAAAACAGCCGGCATAAGCAGGTGGTAATGCCATTGACCGATGCACTGCAGGAGAGGCTTGAAGCATTAGGACAACTGTTAAATCAAACATC
This sequence comes from Legionella geestiana, assembly GCF_004571195.1. Taxonomy (GTDB): domain Bacteria; phylum Pseudomonadota; class Gammaproteobacteria; order Legionellales; family Legionellaceae; genus Legionella_B; species Legionella_B geestiana. The sequence continues at coordinate 1,880,064 of NZ_CP038271.1, read as the reverse complement.
TGCTTAGGGCGTGTCCTCATTCCATGATATGGCTCCCCGCCTGCGCGCTGAGGAATCCCGACATATTTTTGTACAGCGGGCATGCGGGTTCCGAACCATGCGTTGGCACCGTGCAACCTCCTGAATGGGTCCCCGCCTTCGCGGGGAAGACCGAAACCCTGTCATTCCCGCGAAATCAGGGAACCCATCCCTGTATTGGCACTGTGCCTTTTCAGGGATAGTTCCCTGCCTCCCACGCTGAGGAATCCCGACATATTTTTGTACAACGAGCATGCGGGTTCCGAACCATGCGTTGGCACCGTGCAACCTCCTGAATGGGTCCCCGCCTTCGCGGGGAAGACCGAAACCCTGTCATTCCCGCGAAATCAGGGAACCCATCCCTGTATTGGCACTGTGCCTTTTCAGGGATAGTTCCCTGCCTCCCACGCTGAGGAATCCCGACATATTTTTTGCGAAAAATAACATAATCACGGATTTGTATGCACTTCAAGTTCTCAGTAACTCATCAAAGCCTTGTCTGCGCTGGTTGAAACTGGCCCGCTGTACAAAAATATGTCGGGATTTCTCAGCGCCTGCACGGGGACGACACTGTTAAACCGGAGTGAGTATTTACAACTCCAGCCATGATTTTTTTCTGTTTTATAAGCCCCCACAATTGATCATATTTAATTATTGATGTACACTAATTGCCCTAATTTTTATGGCACCGGAGTGAAAAAATGGCAGCCCATGCTGACAGCGTTCAAGCGAATATCCAATCCTCAGCGTCTGACCTGCTGACGTACTTAACACATGCCGAGGCAACCATACTGGATTACAAAACGCTGTTTGACCATATGAAATTTTGTTACGCACGGGATTTAGAAAAGAGCGATGCAGCTGAAGCATTGAAAGAGCGGGTGAAGAGCATGCTCAAAGACTCTCCCAATCTGTTTGAAAACAAGGATTTTAGCAAGACCGGGCACCTTCAGTATTTATCATTAAATTTTAAAGACTTAAACTGCAGCGTAGATGAGCTGACTGCAAAAATTGCGGCAAGCAAAAGCAGCGTTCATCCATCAGACCAGAATGCACAGGCCATGAATGCAGCAGATTTTGCCATCATCAGAATTTTTCTCGTACTTCACTTTATGGCTGACGAACTGCCGTTCGAAATTAAACTCCAAAAGAGTGCAAAAACTGAACGCATGCTGGCAACAGCCGTTGAACACATAGAAGCCGCTATTCTCGATATTCTTGCTCGCGCGCTTAACCGAACAGAATGGAATGCGCTTGGAACCGGTGTATCGGGCATGTTTGGCAGGGCGCCTGAAGGTATTCGCAATATGCGCGCCCTTCTTGCAAACCCGGCACTCACCCCTGCCGAGAAATTTTCGGCCATTCAGAAAGAAGCCAGGCTTCGGACAGCGCCAGATGAAACAACACGTGATAGCCGCGTTCAAGACCTGTATGAGACGCTCAGTCAGCTGCCAGAGTCCCTCATCGAGGTTGCTAAAAACCCGGTGCTGCTACAGCAGCTCCGTGGTCAACGGACGGTTGCCAAAGAAACAGCCGCACCTGCTCCCGCAGCCCCTTAAGCACCTCGCACATTCAAGCAAGTCTCAGGCAGGCACCTGCGGCATCATCTCCCTTAGCCCCTCGGTGAGTCTTACCGAGGGCTCCCAGTCGAGGAGCCTGCGTGCGCGGGTGATGTCAGCAAGGGTTTCCATGGCATCGCCCCTGCGGCGTGGGCCAAACACCTGACGCGTTGAAATCCTGTCCGCAAGCTCCTGCACCGAAGTGCTCGTGCCGCTGCCGATATTAATCACTGCATGGCGAACTGGCTTTTCGAGGGCCGCGATATTCGCACGCACCACGTCTAATACATGCACAAAATCTCGCCGCTGCAGGCCATCTCCATGAATTTCCAGCGCCTCTCCCCGTTTTAATTGCTCAAGAAAAATCCCAAGCACCAGGGCATAGGCCCCGCTTTGCGGCTGGCGCGGTCCGTAAACGTTGAAATAGCGAAGAATTACAGCCGCAAGATTATGGCGCGCATCAAAATGCAGACAGTACTGCTCGCCCACGTATTTTGAGAGCGCATAGATGTTGAGAAAGTCTCCTGACATCTCTTCACGGTGCGGGGCAGGCTGGTTACCATAGAACGTGGAGGAACCGCTGTAAATGATTTTTTCAACGCCCGCATCGCGTGCTGCCATCAGCACGTTTTGCGTCCCCAGAATATTCACTTCTCCACAAAGGTGCATGAGGGCTTCTGAGGGTGCTGAGCGCGACATGGCTGCACAGTGAAAAACGGCTGAAACCCCGTCCATGGCCTTTTCACAGTCGGTAAAAGAGGTGATATCCCCCTCAATAAACCGGGCGCCAGCGGGAACGTTTTCTCGACTGCCATAGACAAGATTATCGAGCACGCGCACGCCATAGCCGCGCAAGAGCAGCGCCTCACACAGGTGGCTGCCAATAAATCCGGCGCCTCCGGTCACCAATACCTGTTTCATGGGCTTATCTCTGTAAGTTGTTCTCTGAAAAAAGTGAGGTCTTCAGGCGTGTTAATGCCGCGCGCCTCGCGCGAATCGCTGACGGTAAACGTCTGGATATCCCACGACTCCCGCGCAAGAAAGGGCAAAAAGGGCAGAAAATTAAGCTCGCGCGTTTCCGTACCTTCAGGCGCACTCGCACGATAGCGCTGCCAGGCGTCTGATAAACCGGAAACGGTCAACCCAAATACTCCGACATCCGACCAGCCATATCCGGGCATGATGTCCCCTTCCCGCGACTGTCGCACGCCCTGCAGCTGCCCATCCTCAGAAAACACATAGTCGACATAGGGATTTTCCATCAGCACCTGCGGCAGAACAACACGCTGTCGCGCGCCCTGAAGCCGCCTCACGGTTTTTTGCAGCGTTTCTGAAGATAAACCCGCCTGGTCGCCCCATACCACAACAATCGCCTGTGCCTCTGACCACACGGAATACGCGCAAAAAAGCGCATCCCCCATGCCCCGCGGTTCCGGCTGGAGGCTCACGGAAGCAAATCCACGCGCAATGTCCGTCTTAAGAGCGTGGGTAATCAGGGGGAATCCAGCCGGTGACGCAATGACATGAAGGTGGTCAAGCACACTCAGTACCCGGCGCATCCGTGACCAGACGGTCTCGGTGTCTGACAGGCGCAGCAGTAATTTGGGCAAATCAGCACCTAGGCGTGTACCAAGACCTGCTGCCGGGATGACCGCGCAAACCGTCATTCGCACTACCTCCTGAATGTACTTAAAAGATTTTTAAGTCCGCGCCGCACCCGCCAGCGCGGATCGGCAAAACCTGCATAAGTGCGATAATTGACAGGAAGCTCGGCGATTTCAACGTTGTGCTGAATGAGCCAGGCGGCAAGGCTGACCGGCGTTCGCGCGCGACACAGCGAGGCCTCGCCAATGGCCGCCTGCAGACGGCGGCGCTTAAAGACACGAAATCCGGTGAGCGGGTCGGAAAACACCATGCCAAACCGAAAGGCAAAAATACCGCTTACGAGCAGCGAGCCCCACAGGCTGCAGGTACCAAGCACACGCCGCTCACCATAGGCCGCACGAATAGACGCGCGAAACTGCGCGCGACTCTGGTTGCGAGAGCCAAAAACTGCGCCATAATGGCTCTGCTCAAGCAGTGTGATAGCACGCAAAACATCCCGTATGTGGTATTTTCCATCACCGGCCACCACAATCAGATATTCTGAATCCCGGTGCTGGTACCAGTCGAGAAAATACCCAACTTCTGGAAAAGCGCCCTTTCCTGACCACTCCCGTACCTCCATCAGATTGCCAGGCACGGGCTCTTGGATAGATGCATGGTTAAGGGTGAGGGTCACGCGGGAAAAATAATGTCGCCAGTCTGCCTCCAGCACTTCTTCATACAATTCCCCAAGTCCACTGGAGCGCTTGTGGATATCCACAAACATGTCTGCCTGCGGCAGGGTATCATCCGTTGGTTTCGCCCAAAGCGCGAGTACCTTTGCTACGATGGCATGACCGTTGTGCACATATTGACGATAGGCATTGGCAAAATTTCCCGCGATAATCGCAGCATGCCGGTACTCGGGCTGGTGCTGCAGCGTCCTCCCAAAAATACTGTTGTTATCGACAAACACGTGGGTAATCACACCGTGTGTATTATCCATATCCCCAAGACAGGCAAGCGCATTATTGACAATGCCCTCCCCACTCAGGGACTGGATATCATGGTCTGGCCCAAGATTAAGCACCAGCGCTTTAACAGGAGCTTTCGCCTGCGCAATAACTTCTCCGGCGATGCGATAACTGGGAAGCAGGGAAGAATGCTGGGTACCCGGACCATAAAGAATGATATCCGCGTCCCTTAAGGCTTCTTCTGCCTCCCGAGAAAGCCGTGGCAGACGCTCAAGTGCCCTGAGCCTCTGCTCACGCTCATCCACATTCAAGGGTTCGAGTGACTGCAAAAAGGCATCATCCAGTTTTTCTTCAAGAAAGAAAAATTGACGGATAGGCACCTCTGACTGCTCGCCAACGATTTTTGCCTCCGAGGTCAGCACTTCACCATTGTCTTTAAGTCCGACAAGGATACGGTTCTCGCCCTCGCTCACATTGACAAGCATCGCCCGTGAACAGGCCAGTTCTGCAATCTCGCAGGTGGCGGCATTAAAATCATAGTGATTTTTCAGATAGGCACCGGCAAAAATCAGATTGCCAAGCGCACAGTCCCTGTAGTCAAACGCTGAAGCTTCACATCGTGCATAGTCGAAAAACACGGTCAGCAGCGCACGCACCCTGGCAGCGATTGCCGGTGTCAGTGTTCCAAAAAGCGCTCGCAACGGTTCTGGCAAGTTTTTACGCTTCTCTCTTTGCAACCAGGTTTCGAGCGCCTGTATCGCCGTTTCGGCCTGTGTCGCGGGAAAACGATATTCCAGTAAATGTTTCAGCGCATACTGGCTTTCTGAATAGGGGTCGAGCAGACAGGAGAGGTTTTTACGAAAGTCAGAAGGCCCGAGCATCTGTGCGATAAAATCACGCAATGCTCCTGTTGAAAGGCCATCGTCATACGCATTAACCACGAGCGTGAGTGCCACATTCGCATGGCGAAGCCACTCATGGATAATGGTCGCACTTCCCCGTCCCCCACAAAAGAGCACTACACGGATTGGGCGTAACGCGGGCTCCTGACACTTATTCTTTTGCGACCCGTGCGGTTTTTTCATAAGAAACCCGTAATATGTTGCGGTTGATAAGCAAAAGGCGCAGTGCCAGGTAGGCGGTAAAAAGCGCGCGGTGCACGCTGTCGCGCATGAAGCGCAGATGGCTTCTGCCATATTCGCGCGCGCGGTGCTCAATATCAACTTCAGCAAGAGGCGCCCCGCATTCAATAAGGCGCGCGGTAATTTCCGTGGAATAATTCATTCCGCGCGCTTCAAGCCTCAAGGCGCGCAAAAGGTTACCCTGCACCAGTTTGCAGGCCGAATTAAAATCCCGAAGCCTTGTGCCATGCAGGCGGTTGCAAATCCTGCTGGATACTGCGCTGCCAAAACGTGCCAGAGCATTATCTTTTTTGCAACGCACGCCAATAACCGCCTGCACACGCGCTGTTTGCAGCGTTTTAGCCAGACGCTCAAGATTTTCAACAGGAAACTGGCCGTCCGTATCCATGAGGAGCACCCAGTCTTTTTGGGTATGCAAAATCGCCTGCGCAAGTGCTGCACCTGCGCCTTCGTTATGCGGGAGATGAATGGGACGAATTTCAGGGTTTTCGGCCGCGAGTGCGTCAAGCAGTTCGCCAGTGCCATCGCTGCTGCCGTCGTTACATACAACAATTTCAAAGGACAAAAGCCCGGAATAATTGCGCAGATACTCGACCCAGGCCAAAAGGACTTCAGCAAGCCCCTCTGCCTCGTTGTAGGCCGGCGCTGCTATTGAAAGATGCTGTAAAACCGGCACCCTGCCTCCGTGTCTGTCATGCACTATCCCTGGGATGATGCAGAGCCATTGCCTGCACAGTAGAACCTAAAATATACTGAGCCCTCACTGGCAAGTCAACGTCAGTATTAAACGGAGGGCTTCTTGTGAAAGCGTCTGCTTTGCAGTGGTATGAACGTGCAATGGAACAGAAAGTCATTCTTCTCGACCGCGATGGCATTATCAATCACGACTCCCGCGCCTACATCAAATCCATTGACGAATTTCTCTTTCTTCCGGGGAGTCTTAGAGCGCTCGCGCGCCTGAAACAGGCAGGCTTTCGCATTGGAATTGCCACAAACCAGTCAGGCATCGCCAGAGGCTATTACGATGCAGCAAGGCTTGCTGCCATCCACGCACATATGCTCGCTGCCATTCGGGCAGAGGGGGGGGATATTGAAGCCATTCTCCATTGCCCCCACCTTCCAGACACCGGGTGTACCTGCCGAAAACCCGAACCGGGCATGCTGCAGAGCCTCGCAAAAACAATGGGATTCACGCTTGAAGGCGTACCGTTTGCCGGTGATAAAATCACTGACATCATGGCCGCTGAGGCCGCTGAATGCAGCCCGATTTTCATCACCTCAGCCCCGCACGAGACTGCGCACTTTAAAGCCGGACACTTTGCGCACGTTCCGGCATTTTCATCCCTCAGTGATTTTACGGATGCGCTGCTCTTGCACGACAATGCGTAATAAATTCGCCAAACAACACTTCCGCATCGTGCGGTCCTGGACTTGATTCAGGATGCCCCTGAAAACCAAATGCGGGCTTACTGCGATGGCGAATGCCCTGAAGGCTTCCGTCAAAAAGGGAATGATGGGTTGCTTCGAGGCAATCGGGCAAGGTTTTGGCATCCACCGCAAATCCATGGTTTTGGCTCGTCACTAAAACGCGTGCGGTTTCGCCGTGAATGGCCGCCACCGGATGATTCGCACCATGATGGCCAAATTTCATTTTAAGCGTCTGTGCACCACAGGCAAGGGCCAGAATCTGAAACCCGAGGCAAATGCCAAAGACTGGCACGCCGGCATCGAGGAACGTGCGGGTAGCCTCAATCGCATACGTGCATGCTGCCGGGTCGCCAGGTCCATTGGAGAGAAACACGCCATGCGGATTCATCGCAAGCACTTCTTTCGCAGGAGTCTGAGCCGGTACGAGGGTAATTTCGCAGCCAAGATCGCTCAAAATACGCAGAATCGTGTGCTTCACGCCGAAATCATAGGCAACAACTTTTAAGGTGGCAGGCTCAGAACTTGAGGCCCATTCACCGCGGCCACCCTGCCAGATACGCGGTGTTTCACACGTTACTGCTCGCGCGAGGTCGCTTCCTGAAAGGCCGGCAAAACCCTGCGCAAGCGCAACCGCACGCGCCTTATCGCCTGAGGTGCTGAGGCACACCGCCATGGCACCTTCATTTCGCAGCCGTAAAACGAGTGCGCGGGTATCAATACCCGAAATGCCTGGCACCCCCTGAGCAATCAGCCATTCCGGCAGCGATTGCGTTGCACGGTAGTTGCTCGGCGTGAAGGTACACTCACGCATCACGAGGCCTGCCGCAAACGCGCGGTTTGATTCCATGTCTTCCAGATTACAACCGGTATTGCCAACATGCGCCCCGGTCAACATCACCACCTGTCCGGCATAGGAGGGATCGGTGAGAATCTCCTGGTAGCCGGTCATGGCCGTATTAAACACCAACTCTCCGACACGCTCGCCTGGAGCGCCTACGGAAATGCCCTCAAAGACCGTTCCATCGGCCAGCGCCAGAATTGCAGGTGTGTGCGTCATCGTCAAAAACCCCAAAAAGGTGCATTGTAACTATTCACCACGCTCACCGAAAAGCATTCAAAATGTGATGAATAGATACCGTGCATTAAAACTTCATGTCTTCAAAAAACTTCTTAACCCCTTCAAACCATGTGCTTAAACGCGGAGCATGCGTTTTCTGACTGCCATCCAGTGAGGCCTGCCACTCAGCCAGCGCATCCTGCTGCTCGCGGGTGAGATTCACCGGGGTTTCTACAAGCACCCGGCACATTAAGTCACCAGGTCCATGCCCCCTTACTGACTTCACGCCCTTGCCCCGCAGTCGAAAGACTTTACCGGTTTGCGTTTCCGGTGGAATTTTAAGGCTTACCCGCCCCTCAAGGGTTGGGACCTCGATAGTACCACCAAGTGCCGCAGTCGCGAAGCTTATGGGCACCTCACAGTGCAACTCGTTGTCATGACGTTCAAAAATTGCATGTTTTTTCACGCTGACCTGAACATACAAATCACCAGTCTGTCCACCGTGAATACCGGCCTCTCCCTCACCGGAGAGTCGAACCCGGTCGCCATTGTCCACACCTGCAGGAATTTTAACCGTAAGCTTTTTGCTCTCACGCACGCGCCCCTGTCCACGGCAGTCGGTGCAGGGATCGGTAATAATCTGCCCCTGTCCACGGCAGCTCGGGCAGGGCTGCTGAATGGAAAAGAAACCCTGCTGGATACGAACCTGACCCATGCCATCGCAGGTTTCACAGGTTTTAGGTTTTGAGCCTTTTTTAGCGCCTGAGCCCTCACAGGTTTTACACTGACCATGACGGGGAACCGTAATTTCCACCTGCTTGCCAAGTGCTGCTTCTTCAAGGGTCAGGGATATGGTGTACTGTAAATCCGCGCCATGTTGACCGTGGGACTGTGAGCCACCACGTCCAGCATTAAAAATATTCGAAAAAATGTCTTCAAACACATCGCCAAATCCGCCAAAACCTCCGTGCCCGCCGCCCATGGAAGGGTCTATGCCGGCATGGCCGAAACGGTCGTAACGTGCCCGCTTTTCCGGGTCTGACAACACGTCATAGGCGCATTGAACCTCTTTAAATTTCTCTTCCGCAGCCTTGTCATCAGGATTTCGGTCAGGGTGATACTTCATTGCGAGCTTGCGGTAAGCCTTTTTAATGTCTGCCTCACTCGCATCTCGACCAACCCCTAAAAGCGTGTAAAAATCCTGCTTTTCCATGACTGTTCACCTTCTCTTCAAAATAAAACGGGGGCACGCAAAACCGCCGCGCACCCCCCGTGTAAGAAACCGTGAGCTTACTTCTTCTCGTCGTCACGTACTTCTTCAAACTCTGCATCCACCACACCGTCATCGGAAGATGCGGTTTGTGCGCCAGCGGCCTCACCACCTGCCGCTTCACTGCCGCTGCCGGCCTTTTTGGCGTAGACGCGTTCAGCCATTTTACCGGAAGCATCACTAAGCGTTTTAATTTTCGCTTCGAGTTCTGCCTTATCCGTGCCTTTAACCGCTTCTTTAAGGGCGGCTATTGCATTTTCGATGGCCGATTTTTCGTCTGCGTCCATTTCTGCTTCAAGGTCTTTCAACGATTTCTCACTGCTGTGAATAAGACCATCAGCCTGGTTGCGAAGATCAGCCATTTCACGGAACTTACGGTCTTCATCGGCATGGGCTTTGGCATCCTTGACCATTGCATCAATTTCTTCATCACTAAGACCACTGGATGCTTTGATAACGATGGACTGGGCCTTGCCGGTTGCCTTGTCTTTGGCAGAGACGTTAAGGATACCGTTGGCATCGATGTCGAAAGTCACCTCGATTTGCGGCATGCCCCGTGGAGCCGGAGGAATATCGCTGAGGTCAAAACGTCCCAGTGACTTATTGGCAGATGCCTGCTCGCGCTCACCCTGAAGCACGTGTACGGTTACCGCTGTCTGGTTGTCATCGGCCGTTGAAAACACCTGGTTCGCCTTGGTAGGGATTGTGGTGTTTTTCTCGATGAGTTTGGTCATCACGCCACCCAGGGTTTCGATACCGAGTGAGAGCGGAGTGACGTCAAGCAGCAGGATGTCTTTCACGTCTCCTGACAGCACGCCCGCCTGAATGGCCGCACCTACGGCAACTGCTTCATCAGGGTTCACGTCCTTGCGCGGCTCCTTGCCGAACAAATCCTGAACGGTTTTCTGAACGAGCGGCATACGGGTCTGACCACCGACAAGAATCACTTCGTCAATTTCAGACACGGATTTACCGGCATCTTTCAGTGCGGTTTTGCAGGGCGCAATGGAACGCTGAACCAGACCTTCAACCAGCGATTCAAGCTTCGCACGGGTCAGCTTGATGTTCATGTGCTTAGGACCGGAAGCATCTGCCGTAATATAAGGCAGGTTAACATCGGTCTGCTGTGCAGATGACAGTTCGATTTTTGCCTTCTCAGCCGCTTCCTTCAAACGTTGAAGTGCCAGCGGGTCGTTGTGCAAATCGATACCGGTGTCTTTCTTGAATTCAGCGGAGAGGTATTCAATCAGAGCGAGGTCGAAGTCTTCACCGCCAAGGAAGGTATCGCCGTTGGTTGCGAGTACTTCGAACTGGTGCTCGCCATCCACTTCCGCAATTTCGATGATGGAGATATCAAACGTACCGCCCCCAAGGTCGTAGACGGCAATGACGGAATCGCCACGCTTTTTGTCCATGCCATAAGCAAGGGCTGCTGCTGTCGGCTCGTTGATGATGCGCTTGACTTCAAGTCCTGCAATGCGCCCGGCATCTTTAGTCGCCTGACGCTGGGAGTCGTTGAAGTAGGCAGGCACCGTGATAACCGCTTCTGTGACTGGCTCACCAAGATAATCTTCAGCCGTTTTCTTCATTTTACGCAGCACTTCAGCAGAAATTTGCGGTGGTGCTTTATCATCGCCCTTTACACGAACCCAGGCATCGCCATTGTCTGCACTGACGATTTCGTAGGGTACCATCTTGATGTCTTTCTGAACGATAGGGTCTTTAAATTTGCGTCCAATCAATCGCTTGATGGCAAAAAGCGTGTTTTTAGGATTGGTAACGGCCTGGCGTTTGGCAGCCTGACCAACGAGCACTTCCCCATCATCGGTGTACGCGACAATGGAAGGCGTGGTGCGCGCACCTTCACTGTTTTCAATCACTTTACGGGTGTCGCCTTCAAGAACAGCGACGCACGAGTTGGTGGTTCCAAGGTCAATACCGATAATCTTTGCCATAATCGTTCTGCTCCAATGGTCAAGGGCTATATTTCATAACATCGTAACGGCTATATGGGGCAGAAAAAGTCAATTTCAAGCCCCACTCCTCATGCATTCAATTTTGTATCTATTCACCACATTTTGAATGCTTTAGGGGAAAAGTCAGATTTGAGTGCAGGTTGTGCGAACGCATTACAAAAAAAGCGCAGCATACGCCGGTATGTGAGCAGTTTTTGTAATGCGTTCGCACAAGATGCGCCAAATATGGCTTTTCGGTGAGCGTGGTGAATGGTTGCTCAATTTTTTTGGGGCGCGACCACCACACGTGCCGGGCGCACGACTCTGTCAGCAATACGGTATCCCTTCTGAAAGACGGCCACCACACTGTTGGGAGCGGCACCTGGAACATCCTGCACCGTCATGGCCTCGTGCTCCTGCGGGTTAAACGCCTCACCAACCGGATTAAGCTGCGTAATATCAAATCGGCTCAGGGTATCCTGCAGCAGTTTCTGCGTCAGTTCGAGGCCCTCCTGCATGGCAGCGTTCCCTTCTTTCGAGGCAATGTCCAGTGCCTGCTCGATACTGTCAAAGACCGGCAGCAGGCTGTCGACAAACTTGTTGAGCGCATAACGGTGCGCCTCTTCAACATCGCGCTGTGCCCGGCGGCGTACGTTTTCAAGTTCAGCGAGTGCACGCACACACTTTTCACGGTATTCAAAAGCCTGCTGCTCCGCTTCAGTGAGCTTGGCTTCAAGAGCGGCATAATCAGGGTGTTCCAGCGCGCCATGAGGGGCATCTTCAACTTCAGGTGCTTCAGCCGCAGCCTCTTCAAGCTCAGCAGCTTCACGTACGGCTTTCCAGTCTTTGGGTGATTCTTTATGCATAATCAATACTCCATCCAGTCAGACTGTCTGAAGTGGGGATGGATTGGCGGAATTCAAGGGGCAGGAGGCTGAAGGCCATCCTCGATGATGCGGTTTAGCGTATCACTCGTAATGCGGCGTGAAAAAAAACAAAGGCCCGGCTCAATGGTTGCACGTATCTGTGACGCCCTGGCTAAAACCTGCTGCAGTTGCGCATTCGGGGATTCAAGTTCCAGCAGTAGTTTTTTTGCAGTCAGGCAGTTTCGCCGCCTCCCAACAGCCTGCCAGCGCCCTAAAAAACTGAAACCCAAAGTATAATCAGGGGTTTGACCATCGCCCTCGGCGTAACGAATCCAGGCTCGCAGACGCTCTTTGATGTCCCGTTTCTGAAGGCTTTCATGAGGCACGTTACTCACCACCTCCTGCATCAGCTGTTCAATACCTGCGCCGTTGTCCAGATTAACAGCGCGAATCCGCGCGGCTCCTCGTGGCGCCACCCCCTCCACGCAGGCGCGCCAGGGCGACAGCCCCGGGGGCAGACTGCGGCAGACTCGGTCAAGCAGCAGGTTGACTTCTGAGGCACGTACGGAGCCTGAAACCAGGATAACGGCGCTGGCATCCTGAAGCAGTACCTCTCTCATGCACTCGAGTCGACGATGACTCGGTACCAGCCAAAACTCCAGATTGAGACCCTGGCGAATATCACGATTCTGATAAATTGCTACGGAATGCGTTGGCTCAGGCAGTGCATTCGCCCGGTTGTGAAGGTACCATGAGAGTATATGGTGAAAACCTTTTACGCCAAGGTCCAGCACAACTACCTTACAGGTTTTCACGCCCACCCCTTCATAAAAAATACAAATTAAACATTATGGGTTATTATATTGCACAATTATATAAATGAATACACTTATCATAACTTGCAGTGCGCGCACATTTACCGCACAATTCGAGGTATTCTCTGCGTAATTGCCAGATGGCAAAAGGCTTTATCTTATGAATCAATGGTCGCCAGCCTCCTGGCAAAACTATAACTGCCTGCAGGCGGCGACCTATCCGTCGCCAGAAGCACTGGCAGAGGTTGTCAACCAGCTTTCTCAGCTGCCACCGCTTGTAACGAGCGGTGAAGTCAAAAAGCTCCGCAATCTTGTGGCGATGGCCGGACGGGGAGAGGCCTTTCTGCTGCAGGGTGGAGACTGCGCGGAGTCGTTTCAAGACTGCCGCTCTGACATCATCAGTAACAAGCTGAAGATTCTGCTGCAGATGAGCCTTGTGCTGCTGCATGGCCTGCATAAACCCGTTGTGCGCATCGGGCGCATTGCCGGTCAGTACGCCAAACCCCGCTCGAGCGATTTTGAAACACGCGATGGCGTCACACTCCCAAGCTATCGCGGGGATATTGTCAATGCGCCTGAATTTACCGAGGCCGCACGCACGCCCAATCCCGCGCTGCTGCTGCAGGGATACAGCCACGCCGCGATGACGCTTAACTTCATCCGCGCCCTGCTCGATGGCGGTTTTGCCGATTTGCACCATCCGCAGCGCTGGGATTTACGTTTTGTCGAGCACTCTCCCCAGGCTGAGGAATACCATGCCATCGTGCATGCCATTGCCAACGCCATGGACTTTCTCGAAGCCATTGATGGCCTTCGCACCAGCAATCTTGGCAAAGTAGATTTCTACACGTCCCACGAAGCACTCCACCTGCCCTACGAACAGGCGCTTACCCGCCAGCTTCATGATGGACACTGGTACAACCTCTCCACGCACCTCCCGTGGATTGGCGTGCGTACTGCGCAGCCTGACAGTGCACATCTCGAATTTTTACGCGGCGTTGAAAACCCGGTTGGCGTAAAAGTGGGGCCTGATACCGCGCCCGAGGCACTGATTGAAGTCATCAGTCGCCTGAATCCTCAACGCGCCGAAGGTCGGCTCCTTCTGATTACCCGGTTTGGTACAAAGCGGATTGCCGCACACCTGCCACCGCTGATTGAAGCCGTTAAAAAATCAGCCATACCCGTCACGTGGTCGTGCGATCCCATGCACGGCAACACTGAAACTACCGTTGATGGCATCAAGACCCGTCATTTTGACAATATTCTTGCAGAACTTAGCGAAGCACTCGCGATTCATCGCCGCATGGACAGCTATCTTGGCGGCGTGCACTTTGAGCTGACCGGCGACAATGTGACCGAATGCATCGGCGGCGCCAGAGGACTTGAAGCCGCTGATTTGAAGCGCGCTTATCAAAGTCTGGTTGACCCGAGACTTAATTATGAACAGTCACTTGAAATGGCGATTCAATTAAGCCGACAGTTTCATGCCGGGCAGTAGCGCCCGGCACGCAGTCAGGGCGTGCCTTCATTCTTTATGGTGAAGCGCTTTAGCCGTGCGCGCAAGGCGCTCGCCCATGTGTCTCGCCATCACCTGCTCTTCATTGCTGAGCGGGCGATTGCCCTCTATACCGGCGAGATGTGTCACTCCATATGGCGTGCCGCCGGTTTCGGTGGTGCTCAGTTCAGGCAGTGTATAAGGCAGCCCCATCAGGAGCATGCCATGATGAAACAAGGGCAGCATCATGCTGAGAAGTGTCGCTTCCTGCCCACCATGCAGTGAACTTGTGGATGAAAATACACATGCCGGCTTACCGGCGAGTGCACCAGAAAGCCACAGCGCGCTCGTGCCATCCAGGAAATACTTGAGGGGGGCTGCCATATTGCCAAAACGGGTTGGGCTGCCAAGCGCAAGTCCCGCACAATGGGCAAGGTCGTCAAGCTCCACATAGGGCGCACCCGCATCCGGCACCTTCGGCTCACTGGCCTCACACACAGTCGAGACTGCCGGTACGGTTCGGATACGCGCCTCCATGCCCTCAACCGCCCCGACGCCACGCGCAATGTGCCGCGCCAAATCGGCTGTCGCACCATTACGGGAATAATACAGCACCAGTACATAGGGATTAGACATCTTCAGCCCCTCCTCCAGAGAAAGGCGGCAGTGTAGCATCGAGGCGCCATATACGGCTATACTTGCCTGAACTACAGCAGGGCAAGATGTACCATTTTGTATTTGAAAAAAATGCATTATGTGCCGTGTCGGCTCCGCGCAGGCGGAGCTCCATTTATCAAACAGTGAGGATTTAATTCCATGAATAGATCCCCGCCTGCGCGGGGAAGACGCGCAAGCGCTATTGCCGAAGGCCTTGTACAGAAATAGATCCCCGCCTGCGCGGGGAAGACACAATTACAAACCTGATTGATTGTCTATAAATCAAGTTATGATTTTGCCCTGTGAACTACGGAATACCATCATGCCTGAACCGCTTATTTACGTTTCACGCCAGAAAGCCCTCCTGTTTGCGGGCTTTCTGGTGCTTTACGAGTTCCTCACCTACATCGCCAATGACATGATGATGCCGGGCATGCTGCAGGTGGTTGAAGCCTTCAATGCGCCAGAATCAGCGGTCGCGACCTCGCTGACAGCCTATGTCCTCGGCGGGGCCAGTCTGCAGATTTTTTTAGGCCCGCTTTCTGACCGCTATGGCAGACGTCCGGTGATGCTGAGCGGTGCCGTGATTTTTTTTGTCTTTACCCTGCTCATAGCCGGCTCCCAGACCATTAACCAGTTTTTGCTCGCACGTTTTTTTGAAGGCATGGGGCTTTGCTTTATCGGGGTCATCGGTTATGCCACACTGCAGGAAATTTTTGATGAAATGGATGCCATTCGCCTCGTGGCCATCATTTCAAACGTTGCCCTGCTCGCACCGCTGCTCGGGCCTCTCGTAGGCGCGGCTTTGATTCACCTCATGGGCTGGCGTGCGATTTTCGCCCTGATTGCTCTCCTGGCACTTATCGCACTGGTTGGACTCTGGCGCTTCATGCCGGAACCGGTGGGCGCCAAAACCCGTGCCGGAGGTAAGATTGCGCGAATCCCGCTCTCTCCACGTACGGTTTTTGGCAATTACAAAGCACTCCTGACCGACCGTTCTTTTATGACCGGATCGCTCGCAAGCGGCATTATTTCCGTGCCCTGTATCGCCTGGATTGGGCTTTCGCCGCTCATTATCATGCGTTACGGCCACGCTTCCATGATGACTTACGCACTTTGGCAGCTGCCCGTTTTTGGTGCGATTATTGTCGGAAATTTCGTCCTGCACTATCTGTCGCGCCGTTTTACCATCCGAACGCTGATACTGGTCGGCTCGGCAACCACGATTGGCGGTCTGGTGCTTGGTGTGGCGCTGCCGGTTTTTATCAGTGCAGACTATCGCTGGCTGATGCCTGGCATTATTCTTTATTCGCTGGGACTTGGCATTGCAAACGCACCGCTCTATCGCCACATCCTGTTTGCCACCCCCGTGAGCAAGGGCACGGCCGCGGCGCTGATTAGCCTCTTTTCCATGACCGCACAGGGCCTTGGCGTGGAGGCAGCAAGCCTTGTGTATGTCGGGCACGACAACCGGGTATTTGCTCTCTTCTGCGCACTAAGCGGCCTGGTTTACGCCGTTTGCCTTCTCGGGGTTCGCATGAAAACCAAAGGAGTGCCACCCGCATGAAAATCTGGAAGCCAGTCCGTGATTATCATCCTGGCGCGCGCATGAGTGCCTTTGTGCGCTTCGTGGTCAGGCGTTTTATCGAGGATGACTGCGCTTACCGCGCTTCAGCCCTCGCCTTTACCACGCTGCTCGCCATTGTACCGCTGATGTCGGTTGGAGTCTCGATACTGTCCTCACTGCCGGTGTTCAGACAGCTTGCAACCCCGCTGCAGGATTTTATTTTTGAAAACTTTGTACCGGCAAGCGGCAAGGTGGTGCAGGGGTACCTTGAACAGTTCGCAAGCCAGGTGGCAGAGCTTTCTGTTACCGGCGTGTGCACGCTCCTTGTCTCAGCACTCCTTGTCATGTACACCATCGAAACCTCGATGAACCGCATCTGGCGGGTCAGCTCGCCCCGCAAGGGGCCTGCCGCTTTTTTATTGTACTGGGCCATTCTCTCCCTCTCGCCCCTGCTGCTCGGCTTAAGCCTTGCCGCGAGCTCCTGGATGATTTCACTGCCCTTTATTCAACACTCCACGCCAACCCTGCTCATTGGTTCGCTGCCGCTGTTTTTGTCATTTGCAGGCTTTAGTTTTCTGTATATTGTGGTGCCAAACTGCCCGGTACACCTGCGTCACGGGCTGATTGCCGGCGCCATTGCCGCCATTCTTTTTGAATCGGCGAAGCATGTGTTTGCCGGCTATCTTGCGCGCTATAACAGCTATGAGCTCCTTTATGGCGCATTTGCTGCCATTCCCGTGTTTTTCGTGTGGGTATACTGGGTCTGGGTGATTACGCTCGTTGGCGCTGAAATTAGTTACGCCCTCTCCGTGCACCATCTGCGGCGTACCGGGCAGCCTCTCGATGGATTCTCTCACGCCCTCCTCTGGCTCTGGATGCTCTGGAAAGCCCAGTGCGAAGGCCAGACGCTGTCTCGCGAGGCGCTCATCAATGGCCATCGCCAGCCGTTTGAAGTCGATGCCGATGGCATGCTGAATGCGCTTATCGAGCTGCACCTTGTGGAAGTCACGCAGGATGGTCAGTACGTATTTAACCGCGACCCCTCCCAGATAACGCTCTACCACCTGACACAACTGCTGCCCTGGCGACTGCCCAACGCCGGGCGCCTCGGTGCCAGCACCTCCCCCTGGAATGCACTGCTGCGAGAGATGGATACGACCCTTCATCAGGCGCTTAATGTTTCGCTTGAGACACTCTTTGTCAGAGAGCGCACCCACACGAAAGCATGACAGACGATTGCCAGTGTGGTACAAGGAGAGAAAGCCTTGACAGGGAGGAGAGTTCATGCAAAACAAAGACGAACAGCCCATCAGCATCGCGACTTCCTCCTCCAGCATGGCCTCCTCAAGCAGTACCCCGGCACGCCCGCCCTTAATATGCACGGGTATTGCGCGCCGCTTCGCGGTCAATCCCACTGAATCCTGGATAGAGCACGCAGGCTATGGGCTTTTCGCAAGCCCGCTCGGGAGGGCCTGGGTCGAGCAGCTTGAAAAAAAGGCCCTTGAGTTGATCGACAATTATCCGTATGTTATCTCAATGAACAACTATCTGGTCCACTTTTATCGAGTCGGAGCAAACTGGTGTGCCGCAGCCTTGAACAGGGAACTGAGCGACGGCGAACTACGCAGTCTCGTGCACTTTCTCCTTTATGAAAAAATCCCGCTTGCGACTGTCGCGCACACTCCTAAAAACTATGTTACGCGCATCAAGGCCACGCGTGATGCGCTGGATGACACCACAGAAATCATGCGGGATAATCTCGAAAAATTTCTGGAGCGCAGAGAGGCCCTGGAGCGCCTTCTTGAAGATACTGAAGAGCTGAAAATTGAGACTAATCGTTTTTACCTAAGCACCACAGAATTAAACAGCTGCTGGCCCGATAAGCCATGGTGGCTGCCATCGCTGTCAACGATTTCCAGCATGTGTCAGATTTTATAAGGGTTTTAAGCATGGGCAACATTACACCTCGTCAGAAAGGCATTTTATATGCCACCCTCTCCGGTGTTTTTTTTGGGCTCCTTGGGTTTTATGGCGTGCGCGTCATGCAGACAGGCATGTCGGTTTTTACCATGCTGTTCTGGCGCTATCTGGTGGCGAGTATGTGCATGATGCTCGTCTGCATGCTGTCACGCGATACATCCCGCGCGCCTCCGATGGAGCTTGCAAAAGTGTTTCTCTGGGGGGTGCTTTTTTACAGCGGTTCTTCCATTTTCTACTTTTTAGCGAGCCAGACCCTTGGCACTGGTCTCTCCATGGCGCTGCTTTACACCTATCCCGCCATGGTGATGCTCGCAGGCCTTCTCTTTCAGGGAAGAATACCAGGTCTTTATTCTCTGCTTGCCCTGCTCGTGATGATGCCGGGGCTATGGGCACTGACACTTGGCGGCAGCTTTCATATCACGGCTCTCGGAATGGTGTGGGGACTGCTGTCAGCACTTACCTATTCGCTGTATGTCTTGATAAGTAAGGACAGCCCCGTCAATCCCATGCTATCGACCCTGATGGTCTCTCTCGGCTGTCTGGTGACCTGCCTTGGTGGCGCACTGGTGGAAGGCAGCTTCAGCATGCCGCAGACCGCGGCGTGCTGGGAATACATTCTCATTCTTGCGATTGTCTGTACCAGCCTGCCGATAGTCCTGCTCTTAAAGGGGCTTGAGCTGCTCTCGCCCCTTGAGGTCTCCATTCTTTCAGTACTGGAACCGGTATTCATTCTTTTTTTCGGCATAACGCTGCTGCACGAAACCCTGTCGCTTGCGCAAGCGCTGGGGGCACTGCTCTTGATTGGCGGCTCGCTGCTGTCGCTGCGCGAGCCGATGGATGTCAATGCGGAACGCACGGACTGTCAATATACTCCCCGTTAACATCGAGCACCATATTCACGTTTACCCGGCGGTAATGCAGCAGCCTGTCGTAGCGCTCGCGCGTCAGGTAGCCGAGTACATGCCCGCACCAGACCGGCGCTCTTGAATAAGCAGATGGCTTCATTTGCATGGGCAGGGCGCATTCCCAGCGAAAACGTTTAAGGTCGCAGTCAGCAAACGCGCTCATGGCCAGTGAGAGGCCTATCCCGTAAAGCATAAGGCGTAGTTTCATCATTAACTCCCGCTTCATCCCTTTTTTCACCATAGCACAGAAACCCGCCATGACAAGACCGTCCAGATGCAATTCCCACAAGCCGGCGCGAGCAAAAGGCCATTATTCAAAAGTCCAATTATGCCATTATCTGCTCATATACGATTCGCAAAGGAGTCTTGATGCCATTTCTGCTCGCTCAAAAACAGCATGCCGCTAACGAGGAGCCGCAAGATAGAGAACTTTTATGTAGTGTGACCTCTTTTGATAGCCATTGTGCGTGCTTAATTTTGCCTTCACAGGGATACACGGAAACGGACAAAACCCTTAGACCCCTACTCCCACATCCTGGGGGAAGTGTGTAGATGCACTTCCCCTGCAAGGTTGTGAAGATTGACATTTATCCCTCGGATGCGACAATTCAGAGTAATTCCCGCGTTTTTTCACAACAACCCTCAAGCCTTGGAGAACTCATGCTCTCATCCACCACCGAGTATCTGGAGGCCCTGCGCCAGGGGGATTTTTTGCGCGCGGTCGAATGGGTGGAGTTTGTACGGCAACGCTATCCGGGCATTGTACAAAACAGTGATGCCCTGCTGCCGCTTTGCACCTTTGAGCTGCTTAACAAGGGATTTACCCCAGACGACATTGTGCATTTTGAAGTGCTGTATGCACTGCTCTTTGAAGAAGAGCGCGTCTTCCAGCATCTCGACTTTGATGCCACTACGCTCTTTAACGCAGGCCTTCAGGCGTGGGTATGGATTAACGCGCATGTCGCATCTCAGTATTATCACCGCTCGGAAATACCGCTTGATGCCAGGGCCTGTCTAGAGCTCATGCAAGAAAAACCTGAGGGCTGGGGTGATGCGCAGAACAATCATGCGATTGAGCAAACGCTCCTCGTTATTAAAGCCCGCGGCCATGGCCGGGGAATCGAGGTGGCTTCTAAAATACGGCGGGTGCTGGAGGTGCGTGAAACACTTCAGACTTATGAAAAACATCTTAGAGACCACCTGGCGCACACCCCGGACTTTGCCGCAGACTCAAGACTACAGGCACTTCAACGCACACTTGCCGCTGTGATGGAAGATGCACGGGTTGAAACGGTGAATGCAAGGGTAGAGGCACTTGCAGCTGAACTACGCCGCCTGTCACCACGCGAGTGTGAGCGGGTATGGCTTGATACACTCTCACCCCTGCCAGAGATTAACATCGGCGCCACGGTAGAGCGAGCGCGGCTTCAGGTGGTGGGTTTTTTTGAGCGCCTCCCAACCCTCATTACCACGCAATTAAACGCTTCATCAAGCAGCTCAGCAGCACCATCAGGCTCATCCTGATAAGCGCCCGTCTCCTGGTATCCAGGTGACGGGCTCGGATTTATCACTCAAGAGTGGGTTGGACTGCTGGATATTCCGGGGCTTGAGATTCAGAGACAGTTGAACCACCCTGATTCTGTGGAGAGGGATAGTGGTCTGGCTCGGTCGTTAGTCTCAGGCCAGGATTAGTTTCAGGCTCAACTTCAGCGTCTTCGGTAAAGCAGCCTGCCATAAAACGGTTAATCTCTTGATGCGCAGGCTCGAAACTGTCGTATTCATCCACAAACCGGACAAGTGGCACATCCGTTAACAGCGATGCTATCATTCCGAGAGCAACTATCGGCAACGAAGTCAATAACAGCAATGCGCCTGATGCTGCGATATAAAGGACCGCCATATTCAACGCAAACATCCACTGCATGTCTCGACGCCCCAAAAAAGGCACTTCTTTATCGTGCATGAATTTCATCACGCGGTTAAAGAAGACGTAGGGGGAAATGGCCGCGTCAATCAAAAGACCGAGCCCTCGAAACAGCGTTTCGGGGATGCTCATGAGCGAGAAGCCCCGTGATTCAGTATCCGGCGTCTGCGCACCCTTGAAATAATTAAACAGCTCTGCGGGCAGGTTAGAGAAAATAAAACGCGGGACGCGCTTTATCAGTACCGCTGGAAAAACCAGAGCACCTTTGGCAAGCATACGCAGGTCTGAAAAGAATCCGCCACGCTCTGCCTGATAACCGGTATACCCAAAAAGATAGTGCTTGAAATCAGGGCGTTCCCGCGTTTGCTCACTTGCCAGCGGCAGCATGGCATCATACCAGGCTTTTTTAAGCCAGGGTAAAAAACTGCGTGTACGAGACGCGGCGCGAACCTGCTCTTGCGCTCTAAGATATTCATTCACATCAACAAAGGTTTGAGGCTTTCTACGTGTTTGCAGCGGCGTATGAGAGGGCTCAGCTTTATATCCAAGCATTTCGTTCAACACAGAAGCACTTCGGTTAAAATGATCGATAAAAGAGTGAATCATCGTATCACTTAGACGAGCATGAGCGCCTGGCTCAAGTATATGCTTGATTCTGCGAATAATTTGGCTAAAATCCGTTTCAACGGCTGGCCTTTTGCTTATTCTTACAAGACGGCTCCAATATACCTGTTCCGCTGTCGGGGCCGTGAGTGGCTCTACCGGTTTACAGAAGCGCTCGTAAAATGCCTGCATTTTTCGGAGTTCAACAAACACCGCTTTGTTGTTTGCATGAAAAGCGGTGTCGTGTGGCAACATTTTAAACGCCGGCGGGGTCATTGGGTTGCCTTTGTCAATGGCGGTTGCCGCTTCTTTAAAACGGGCAAAGTGCTGCATAAATTCTGGTGAAAGGCGTTCATTAGAATTGTGTTGTGCGAATGTACTCAGCTTTTGCAGCCCCTCAAGCGCTTCATTGTACTGGTAGCGGGCGTAAGTACCGCGCAATTCAGACAGCATTTTTTTTCTATGTACTTGCTCAGACGACTCATCGCTTCCCGGTTGCGCAGGGGCACAAGCCCCCATCAAAGCATCATATTCACTTTGAATATCGTTAAAAGTAAGGCTATGAGTGGGACTGATTTCGCTTCTTGAACGCATATGAACCTCTGACTGGATAATTGCTTAAGGACGCGATTAATGACTCGTGAGGATAATAACAGAACATAATGAATATGTAAACAACATCTGTATATTTTTTAATCTTTTTGTTGGCTTAGTGTTTCTGTAGCGCCGTTGCCTCGGAGATAAGCCCGGGGATAGGTGCGCGAGATGACATCCGCTGCCGGGCTTCGCGATGCAAAGCCCGGCCTTTTAACTTTTTGTTTTATCTATAAAATGCGGTAGCCTGCGCTGATAAGCGCGGGAGAGATGCCTGAACAAGCATCCGACAGATGATGACATCCGATGCCAGGCTTCGCTGCGCTCAACCCAGCCTACAAAAAAACACTTTAAATACAATAATTTATTTAAAAATGGCGCTGTAGCCTGCGCTGATAAGCGCGGGATAGGATGGGCGAAAAAAACATCCGGCCTTTGGGGATACCCGCTGCCGGGCTTCGCGGCACTCAGCCCAGCCTACAAAAAACACTTTAAATACAATAATTTATTTAAAAATGGCGCCGTAGCCTGCGCTGATAAGCGCGGGATAGGATGCGCGAAAAAAGCATCCGGCCTTTGGGGATACCCGATGCCGGGCTTCGCGGCGCTCAACCCAGCCTACAAAAAACACTTTAAATACAATAATTTATTTAAAAATGGCGCTGTAGCCTGCGCTGATAAGCGCGGGATAGGATGCACGAAAAAAGCATCCGGCCTTTGGGGATACCCGATGCCGGGCTTCGCGGCGCGAAGCTCATCCGAAAAGTCTATTAAATACAACGTTTTGTGTTCATTCATGGCACCTGGCATTGGGGTGCACGGCGCTTCGCTCAGCATGGAGCGTTATTGCTGCGCGTAAAAATTTTCATGATGCAACAATGCCCGCTTCACAGAAGAAGGTGCGCTGGAGCCCATGTAACCACCGAGTCCGGAATTCGCAACAACCCGGTGGCAGGGCACGAACAGAACCAGTGGGTTCAGTCTGCAGGCTTGACCAACGGCACGCGGGGATGTGCGCAGCGTTCTCGCAAGCTCTCCGTAAGAGACCGTCTGCCCCGCTGGAATTTGCAGCAGCGCTTCACGAAACACACGCTGAAAGGGTGTTGCAGCTGGCTCCAGAGGCACATTCAATGGGGATTGAGGACTAAGACACCATGCCGCGAGCGTGTCGCGGATATGGCAGGAAAAAAGATCGTCTGCCGTCTGTATTTCACCATCCGGCATAAAAAAAGCACGCTGCAGGACGTGTGTGTCATGATCGACACACAAAAGCCCCGCAGGCGTTGGTAAAACCTGACGAATGCGCAAACCTTAGTCTGCTTTTTTGGTCGCCAGCTTTTCGCGGATACGTGCAGCACGACCGGCAAGGTTGCGCAGGTAGTAGAGCTTCGCACGGCGAACATCCCCGCGGCGAATCACAGCAATGCTGTCAACCACCGGGCTGTATGTCTGAAACACACGCTCAACACCTACACCGTGAGAAATTTTACGCACAGTAAATGCTGAATTCAGACCACGGTTGCGCTTGGCAATAACAACACCTTCAAAAGCCTGCAAACGCTCTCTGGCACCCTCTTTCACCTTGACCTGTACCAGCACCGTGTCGCCTGGGCCAAATTCAGGAATGCTCTTGCCCTGCATCTGCTCGGCATTGATAACGTCAATAATGTTTGTCATTTGGTTGCTCCTCGTTAAAACTTGCGCCCGGTGCACTATCCCCGCTGGATGGTGCCCGCTCGCGGATAAATTCTTCCAGTAACTGCGCATCACGCCCTTCTGCTGGCATGTTCGCCAGTAAATCCGGCCGCTTCAGCCATGTGTTTCCAAGTGCCATCTTTCTGCGCCAGCGCTCAATATCGCGGTGGTTACCCCCCATGAGCACCGGCGGTACGACCATCCCCTCGACACATTCAGGCCGGGTATAATGCGGGCAATCCAGTATTCCCTCCATGAAGGAATCCTGCTGCGCCGATCCCTGATGCCCAAGGCTACCGGGAAGCAATCGCACAATCGCGTCCATAAACACCATGGCCGCGAGCTCGCCACCACTCAGTACAAAATCGCCAAGCGACCATTCCTCATCCACAAAACGGGTGATAATGCGCTCGTCTATGCCTTCATAACGCCCTGCTATAAACAGCAGCGGCTGCTTGCGCTCCGCCACGGTATTTAAATCCTGCTGGCGAATCACGCGCCCCTGAGGGCTTAAATAAATCGTGCGGCACGCGGCCGGCATCTGCGCTCTGGCATGTCGAATGGCGGCTGCAAGCGGCTCGTACGACAGCACCATGCCAGGTCCGCCACCATAGGGCTTGTCATCCACCTGTCGCCAGGGACGCGGTGCCCACTCGCGTGGGTTCCAGCAGTTAAACTGCACCAGCCCCCGCTGAATCGCCCGCCCGGTCACACCGTGGTGCAGGCCTTCAAACACTTCAGGCAGCACGCTGACAGCGCCAAGGTAGAGCATCGGCTAAAAATCCGGATCCCAGTCGACCGTGATGCGGCGATGCTGCATGTCTACTGCCTGCACCACACGCTCCATCAGCCACGGCACAAGATGGCGCTTTTCACCATCAATAACCAGCACATCATTGGCACCTGTAGGCATCAGCTCAGTCACCGTGCCCAGCATAACACCACTGGAGGTCACAACTTCCATGCCGACAAGGTCAAACCAGTAGTACTCACCTTCCGGCAATTGTGGCAACAGCCCTCGGTCAACAGCAATATCAAGGTTGGTGAGGGACGCCACGTCTTCGCGTGTTATATAGCCTTCGACCTGCGCCAGTATCAATCGCCCCTGAACGTCTACTTTTATCAGTGAAACGTCTTGCCAGCGCCCGCTCCTGCATATCTGCCATGGCATATACTGCAGCAGTGAGTCTTCAGGACTGGTAAAAGAATGCACGACAATCGCGCCTTTTATACCATGCGGCCGACCAAAACGGCCGACCACTATCCGGCTGGAAACCTCGGTCACCTTATGCTGCAGCTTTTTTGCTGAATGCCTTGACCAGTGACAGCACTCTGTCAGACATCTGGGCACCAACGCTCTGCCAGTACTGGAGGCGCTCAGTATCAAGATGCAGTTCAGTTTCCTGACCACGTGCTATCGGGTTGTAATAACCGATGCGCTCAATGTAACCGCCATCGCGACGTTTGCGGCTGTCAGTGACAACGACATGATAAAAAGGACGCTTTTTAGCGCCGGCCAATGACAAACGAATAACGACCATTGTTTTCCTCTGCTTCAAGAGTAGATTACGTAAAAATGCCGTGTATTGTACGAAACCCGCAGGGGTGCGTCAATCACTAATTCTTATCCCCGGGAAAGAGGCCCTTAAGCCCCTGCATTCCCGCAAGACCACCGAGGCCACGCATCATTTTTTGCATGCCTCCGGGCTTTGTAAACTTCTTCATCATCTTCTGCATCTGCTCAAACTGCTTGAGCACGCGGTTAACATCAGGAATTGCCGTACCAGAGCCATTGGCAATCCGCCGCTTGCGTGAGCCTACAATCAGCTTAGGCAGACGCCGCTCTTTCAAGGTCATGGAATCGATGATGGCAAGCGTTTTAACCAGCATGCTGTCATTGACCTGCTGCATGGCCTGCTTTGGCAGCTGACTCATGCCAGGCAGTTTCGCCATCATGCCCTGCAGCCCTCCCATGGAATTCATCTGCAGAATCTGCTGGCGATAGTCCTCAAGGTCAAAGCCTTTTCCCTTGCTGATTTTTTTGGCAAGCTTCTCGCTCGTTTTTTTGTCGGCCTTGCGCTCCACTTCCTCGATAAGAGTGAGCAAGTCCCCCATGCCGAGGATGCGTGAGGCAACCCGTTCAGGGTGAAACGGCTCAAGGGCCGTCGTTTTTTCACCGGTTCCAAGAAACTTGATAGGCTGGCCGGTTATCTGGCGCACGGAAAGTGCGGCGCCCCCGCGGGCATCCCCGTCGGTTTTAGTAAGAATGACCCCGGTAAGCGGCAGCGTATCGTGAAACGCTTTCGCAGTGTTGGCCGCGTCCTGGCCGGTCATGCTGTCAACGACAAAAAGCGTTTCCAGCGGATTGACCGCCTTATGAAGACGCGCGATTTCATCCATCATTGCACTGTCGATGTGCAGCCGCCCGGCTGTATCCACAATCAGCACATCGGCAAACTGCCTGCGGGCATGCTCGAGTGCGGCTTCAGCAATCGCTACCGGGTCTTCCCCGGCATGCGAGGGCCAGAACATCGCGCCAACCTGCTCGGACAATACTTTCAGCTGGTCAATAGCGGCCGGACGATACACGTCCGCACTCACCAGCATGACTTTCTTTTTTTCTGTTTCAATCAGGTAGCGCGCAAGCTTTGCAGTCGTTGTCGTTTTACCAGAGCCCTGCAGGCCGCACATTAAGAATACCGCCGGCGGCTGCGCCTTAAAATTCAAGGCAACACGGGTATCCCCCATCAGGTGCACCAGTTCATCGTGCACAATTTTGACGAGCGCCTCTCCTGGCTTCAGGTCGGTGTGTACATCTTCACCAAGCGCCTTCTGACGCACCCCTTCGAGAAAATCCTTGACTACCGGCAATGCCACATCGGCTTCCAGCAATGACAGGCGCACTTCACGCAGCGCCTGCTGCATGTTTTCCTCGGTAAAGCGCGCCTGCCCGCTCATCACCTTAAAGGCATGCGACAGCCGTTCGGTCAGATTTTCAAACACAGGTGCCTCCACTTTCATGCGAAAAGGCAGGCAATATACCATATATTAGCGGAGTGTGTCCTCATTTCGTCAGGCGAAGCTGCAGGCAAATGCCCTGTTCTAATGGCATGCTGGTGCAGAGCACTGCCTTCATGCCTGCAGGCAGGTGAGGGCTGAAAATCCGATGGGCATTTTGTGCCATTATGGTATATAATGATTCAATTGCTCTGTATCTTTCAGGAACCGAACATGCCCGCGCCTACTCTGACGACCCGACTGACACACGCTTTTGATGTCTTAAAAATGCGCCCAAACCCAACGATAGATGCGAGAGCATGGAACTCCTATATTAACTATTCTCTGGCGCGTCACGGCGTTCACAGTCCCGCAGACTTCGCACGTTTACTGCAGATGCCGCGCGCTCAGCAGCTTCTTGCGGAAACTGAGCGTGAGCTTGATGAAATCGACAGCATCAAGGCACACCATCGCATCAGCGAACGCGATGAAAAAATGCTCTACCATCGGTTGCTGGCACACTTTCTCTTAAAAAAAATGAGCCGGGCTCAGCATCGCAAAGCCTTAAACCGTGAAATTCAAAAACAGATTGATGCTTTACTTCAGAAAAACGCCGAGCGCATCCGTGAAGCCAACGCTTCCTCGCACTCTGCACGGGGAATCGTCTGGATGGAAGCGGATGACGCCTATACCCTCGCACTGAAAACCGCTGATGCACTGATAGAAGAAAAAGCGATGGCGCTGGCGGCAGAAGAGGAACTGCTTAATGCCCTGCGCACCTCCCGCGAGCATCTCGTTATATTTGGCGAAGAAACCACCCTCCTGCTGCAGCACATGGAGCATGCGATTCTGAGAGGATTGCCCGATGACCTGCAGTTTCTGGAAGCCCATCTCGCCCAGCATCGACTGGAAGCCATGCTCCATGCCGAGCAGGCACTGGCACATTTCGAAGCACTCCAGTTACGAGGAGATGCGGTCAATCACGAACTGACAGCCGGTGTGCTGCAAAATCTGATAGCGAGCCAGCACCTTGCAGAATGGCACGATGTCGTTGCCGGGAACCGCTGTGCATTCGACCACAATTGGGAACCCTGCCTTGAAGCCCACAATGCGGCCTATATTCTTCGTCCTGAACTGCAGGTGGTGCGGGATGGTAATACCTGCTACCTGTTGCCGGCCAACACCCGTTTTGAAGACCTCTCTTTAACTGCACGTGAAGAAGCGCGGCAGAATTTTGATGCCCGCGAGCCTGAGTTTCGCTCCATCAAGCGTGCGGTGGCGCAACAGGTTGAAACTTCAAAACTTGACTTGCAGCGCCAGGAAAAAGTGTGCCAGATGCGTGTGAATCGGCTTAGTGAAGATTATCAGTCGCTGCTCAATCAGCGACAAAGCATTCTCGAAAGCCGTGAAGATGTGCGCAAACAAAGCATGAAAGAACCGGCGGCTACTCCTGCGAACATGGAATACAGCGCACCGGCCTCCACGCCCCTTGCGCCGCGCATGGCAATGCCAGTACCGGTTCCACGCCCAACGCCGGAAGACTCCCGCCGCCGTCATGGCACGATTGAACACAGTTATCGCACCATTGCGAGCCAGATGCCGCGCCCCGGCATGCCGATGCCGCGCGCCATTGTTGAAAATCCCCAAC
Source organism: Legionella geestiana (assembly GCF_004571195.1). GTDB lineage: Bacteria > Pseudomonadota > Gammaproteobacteria > Legionellales > Legionellaceae > Legionella_B > Legionella_B geestiana. Next base: position 1,851,331 of record NZ_CP038271.1, on the reverse strand, counting down.
CACTTGGCAGTCTCATGGAAATGCTCGCACTGCGTCATCGCCGCATGCAGTCACAACTTACTGCCGGAATGGCACCGGATTCTGACATGCTGCGCCGGGTTCGCGCGATGATGCGTGCGCCAGGAGATGCCCCGGCGGCCACTCCCGCAGACCGCCCCAACACGGCACCGACACCATTTTCCATGCGCCCAGACCCTTGGAAATGATTGAAGGCAATCGCTATGGACTTTGGCCATCTTTGATTTTTGGCTTGTTCGGGTGCGCTTTGACGATTGTCATTCGTGCGAAGGCAGAGAACCATACACAATGCGGCATTCAATCAATCTGTAAGATGGATTCCCGCCTTCGCGCTGAGGAATCCCGACATATTTTTGTACAACGGGCATGCGGGTTCCGAACCATGCGTTGGCACCGTGCAACCTCCTGAATGGGTCCCCGCCTGCGCGGGGAAGACAGTGTGGGAGAGATTTTGGCCACTCTACAGGCCTGAAACCCTGTCATTCCCGCGAAGGCGGGAATCCATCCCTGTATTGGCACTGTGCCTTTTCAGGGATAGTTCCCTGCCTCCCACGCTGAGGAATCCCGACATATTTTTGTACAACGAGCATGCGGGTTCCGAACCATGCGTTGGCACCGTGCAACCTCCTGAATGGGTCCCCGCCTGCGCGGGGAAGACAGTGTGGGAGAGATTTTGGCCTCTGCACACACCCCGAATCCTGTCATTCCCGCGCAGGCGGGAATCCATCCCTGTATTGGCACTGTGCCTTTTCAGGGATAGTTCCCTGCCTCCCACGCTGAGGAATCCCGACATATTTTTGTACAACGAGCATGCGGGTTCCGAACCATGCGTTGGCACCGTGCAACCTCCTGAATGGGTCCCCGCCTGCGCGGGGAAGACAGTGTGGGAGAGATTTTGGCCTCTGCACACACCCCGAATCCTGTCATTCCCGCGCAGGCGGGAACCCATCCCTGTATTGGCACTGTGCTTTTTCAGGGATAGTTCCCTGCCTCCCGCGCCGGGTGATCCCGATTCTTTTTTTGCGAAAAATAACGTGATCACGGATTTGTAAGCACTTCAAGTTCTCAGTAACTCATCAAAGCCTTGTCTGAGCTGGTTGAAACTGGCCCGCTGTACAAAAATATGTCGGGATTCCTCAGCGCCTTCGCGGGAATGACACGTGTGCGAATGCCAAAACCTACGTTGTATAACGTCAGTATCCGTTAGGGCGGCGTTGTTCCGTGATGGATGTTGCGTGCACTTTCCAGGTGAATTTTTCGAAAAAACGCATGGATAATGGGGGTAAAAACCAGCGCCATGATGGCGATGAATATCAGCCCTGAAAAGAGCGCATAACAACCGGCAAAAATTTTGCCGCCGGTGCTCATCATGGTGGCGGCAGGTCCCATGCCTGAGAGAATCATGGAGGCATTCAAAAAGGCGTCCGTCCAGCTCATCACCTCATAATGGTGATACCCCATGATGCCAATCAGGAGAGCAGCCGCTATCAACAGCAGGCCAATACACGCATTTCCCAGAAGATGACGAAACATTCCCTGTCTCCTTGTCTCTTTCTCAGAACGATTGATGATAGTGCGGGCTTAAGGCATGTACGCTTTCAATCATGGCTTCGACATGCTCAACCGGCACATCGGGTGTAACGCCGTGGCCAAGGTTAAAAATATGCCCCTCTCCCTGACCAAAATCCTTAAGCACACGCTCCACCTGCGTGCGGATACAGTCAGGAGACGTTAACAAAATGGCTGGATTAAGGTTCCCCTGCAATACCACTTCACTGCCAACGCGTCTTCGCGCCTCAGACAGTGGCAGCGTCCAGTCGATACCCAGCGCATTACAGCCGGTTTGTGCCTGCCGTTCGAGACTCTGGTGAGCGCCTTTTGAAAAAAGCGTAACCGGTACCTCGGGATGGCGCTCTTTTAAAGCCTCGACAATGCGCTGCATATACGCGCAGGAGAACTGCACGTAATCCTCCGGCGAGAGTATGCCGCCCCAGGTATCAAACACCATCAGCGCATTGGCGCCGGCTTCCACCTGTCTACTGAGATAATCCGTTACCGCCTCGGCGAGCGTCTGCAGAAGCAGGTGCGCAGAACGTGGCTCGCGATAAAGCAGGCTTTGTGCGTGGCGAAAATCCTTGCTGCTCCCACCCTCAAGCATGTAGCAGGCAAGCGTCCACGGGCTGCCCGCAAAGCCAATAAGCGGAATGCCTTCAGGCAGCGCGCGGCGAATGTGGCGCACGGCGTCCATGACATATTCAAGTGTTTCAGGTGCCGGTACACGCAGTTTTTCAATCGCCTCAAGGCTCTTTAACGGACGCTCAAAACAGGGGCCTTCGCCTTCGACAAAATGCAGCCCAAGCCCCATGGCATCGGGGATGGTTAAAATATCAGAAAATAAGATTGCCGCATCCAGCGCGAAACGGCGAAACGGCTGAAGCGTGACTTCGCAGGCGAGTTCCGGCGTTTTGCACAGTGACATAAAATCACCTGCCTGTGCACGGGTGGCACGGTACTCAGGCAGATAGCGCCCAGCCTGGCGCATCATCCACACCGGCGTACGGGCAACGGGTTCGCGCTTTAGCGCGCGCATAAAAACAGATTCGTTAACCGTACTCATGATGCTCCTCGGGGCTTAATGCAGTCGGTTATTGTAGCCTGGGCGGCGAGTCCCGGGAAGAGCACTGTGCCAGAGCGGCTAATTCCGAAGCTTTGTGCCATAAAGCCTGTCTCCGGCGTCACCAAGCCCTGGCAGGATATACCCGTGATCGTTAAGACGCTCTTCAATCGAGGCGGTATAAACGGTGACATCGGGGTGCTCTCCATGAAACGCCGCCAAGCCTTCAGGTGAAGCCAGAAGGCAAAGAAAACGAATGGATTTCGGATTGACTTCCTTCAAGCGGCTGACCGCGGCAATCGCGGTGTGTCCAGTGGCAAGCATGGGGTCAACCACAATCACATCGCGGTCTTCAAGGTGTTCTGGCAACTTGAAATAATACTCCACCGCCATCAGCGTTTTAGGGTCGCGATACAGACCAATATGCCCGACACGCGCTGAGGGAATGAGCTGCAGCATCCCTTCAAGCAGACCGTTACCGGCACGCAGAATGGAAACAAAGGCAATTTTTTTACCCTGCAGAACCGGCGCCTTCATCGTGGCGAGCGGGGTTTCGATGATTTCATAGTGTAACGGTAAATCGCGCGTAACCTCATAGGTCAGCAGCAGGCTGATCTCGTGCAGGAGCGTGCGAAACTTGCCACTGCTGGTTTCTTTGAGACGCATCAGGGTCAGTTTGTGCGCTATCAATGGGTGGTTGATTTCCACAACCTGCGAATTCGTCATATTAACTCCAGTCTATTAGAAAAGGGTTCCATCACTGATAACCTGCAGGGGCGGCGTGCCATCGGGGCGCATCTGACGTGCAATGCGCCGCCCGGCCTCCCAGGTCCCCCCCTGCAATACCGCCGGCAGTGGCAGTTCATCCGATGTTTTACCAAGCACTTCGCGCACGCTTTCAGCCACCTCATCAAGAAGTGCGACCGTCAGCGCACGCCACTCCACCACCAGTTCATCCTCTGGGCAATAGACGCGGGCTTGAGCTGCTTTATCCCGAAGCGTTAACAGTCCAGTGTCGAGAAACAGGCCACCGTTTCGGTATTCAGCAAGCCCCGTCAGGCACTCGGTATCCAGCACGGTAATGTGTGCGTGTTCGAGCGCTTCAACCATCGTCCCCGTCAGCCATTGCGTCAGTTTGTGAAAAGGGACAAACGCACTGAGCGGGTCGGCACTTTGAAGGGCTTTATGGGTCCAGACATCCCCGAGGGACTCTCCTGCATACTGAAGGCGCGCCGGCCAAATGGGAGCGAGGGCATCAAGCAGAGTGCGAAAAAGTACCTTTACCGACAACCTGCCCGTATCCGCTTTCTCTGACAAAACGTCAAAAAGCCCACCAGCGCGCCCGCCGCTTCCGAAATATTCAGGTGCCGCCTCTATGCGCGCGCCAAGACGCCTTAACAGTGCGGCGCGTCCTTCAAGCCCCGTGAGCGGGTTCGTGTCACTCACCTGAAACACCTCTGCAAGCGTATTAGCATCAAGGGCCTGCAGGGCTTTCGCATCCGCCTGCAGCACCAAGCCGGGCTCGCTGCTCAAATGGCCACTTTTGAAAAGTTTCAGTGCGGCAAGCGCCAGTCCTTCCGAACGGGAATAGCGCATGCCAGACTCTGCTTCCATGAACGACCAGTCCTTGCCGGCACCAGCATCGAGTAACACACTGATAAGGGCGATTTCTGTGAGCATCCTTCCACGATCGCGGGCCGACATCCCGGCGCAAAGGGGGGCAATGCGGTCAATACCCGCCATCTCAAAATGCCGCCAGCGCGTATGCGGTGGAACTTCAAGCGTCGGATAGCGCGTTTTGGTGACTTCCGCTACAAAAAGCGCGGTCGGCAGGCGTTTTTCATCGTGGTACTCAAAATGTGCAAGTGCCCCTTCCCGCGCGAGCGCCAGCATGGCATGTGCACGCCTGCGCACCGTTTCAAGGTGTTTAAGCGGTTCGGTTTCGGTATGGACATTATTCATGGAGATTGCGTCCTTTGGGTTTGGCAAGCTCCTCATTCCCCGGCACCCCTTCCGGTGAAAAATAGCCGGCCGCGCGTTTGGCGTCCATCTCCACCCTGGCATCAGACGGAATCAGTTCATCGGGAATGCCGACCCGTTCACGCACCTCAATCCCTCCGCGTAACAGCGCGTCATACTTCATGTTGGACATCGAAACAAAACGGTGAATGCGGGTAATGCCGAGCCAGTGAAGCACATCTGAAGACAACTCCTGAAAACGCATGTCCTGCACGCCGGCCACACACTCCGTGCGCTCAAAATAGTGCGCCGCCGTATCACCGCCCTGCTGGCGTTTGCGGGCGTTATACACGAGAAACTTCGTCACTTCGCCAAGCGCACGCCCTTCCTTGCGGTTATAGACAATCAGTCCGCAGCCGCCGCGCTGTGCCGATTCCACACAAAGCTCAATCCCATGGGTCAGATAGGGTCTGCAGGTACAGATGTCGGAGCCAAAAACGTCAGAACCGTTGCATTCATCGTGAATCCGGCAGGACAGTTCGATATCGGGGTTATGAATGGTAGAGACATCCCCAAAGAAATAGAGTGTCATGCCACCAATGGGAGGAAGAAAAACCTCCAGATCTGGACGCGTTACGAGCTCAGGAAACATGCCCGCGGTCTGTTCAAAAAGAATGCGGCGCAAATCCGCCTCCTCAACCCCAAAACGCTCGGCAATGCCCGGGAGATGCCATACCGGCTCAATGGCGGCCTTGGTAACCACAACATCCCCCGATGCCTGAAGAATATGCCCGTCCGGTTTCAGTCGCCCCTTTTGCAGCGCATCCTTAAGCTCAGGAATATTGATGTGCGCCTTTGTTACGGCAATGCTTGGGCGGATGTCAAAGCCCGCGTTTATGTCATCGGCAAAAACCTGCGCCACCATGTGTCCGAAAGGGTCAAGTGACACGATTTTACCGGGCATGCTCCATTGCGGATGCGGACCAATCTGTACGGGTGGCGTTGTATTGGTTAAGTCGGGTTTATGATCAGGATTCAGTACGCCCGCCGCAACCGCCAGTGCACGATAGACAGAATAGGCACCGTAGTGCGTACCAACGGCATTCCGATGTTTCGGGTTGGTCAGCGATGCAATCACCGGCCCCCGCGCCAAAGGCGTGCTTTCACCCCAGTGTATGGGCCGGGGCGCCACCGCATGCTGTGACGGGTGGGAGGTCAGCACAATATGTCCTTTGTATTTTCGCTTTACATCATCTTTGTTATCCATGCGCATCCTCTCCATAGTCCTGAGCCCATGGTAGCGCAAATTTTACGGGGATTCAGCAGTTCTCTTGCGGGCTCAAAAAAATAGCCTGCATTATGGTATGCTCTGCCCATATTGAAAGGAGACATCATGGACACTATTGAAATTAACGGTCTTGCCGTATCCACGCGTATTGGCGTACATGCATGGGAGCAGCGCATCCTGCAGCCTCTATTGATTGATATCTGCATGCACACAACGCTTAATAACCTTGGGGATGATATTGCACGCACCGTTGATTACGCGGCAGTCGCTGAAACTGTCACTGAAACACTCGCGAAGGGCACGTATCATCTGATTGAAACGGTTGCTGAAACGGTGGTCGAGTGCGTGCGGCGTGTGGCAGGCGATATCCGGGTCGTTGTTGCGGTCAGCAAACCCACAGCCATCAGAAATGCGCGGGATGTTCGGGTTTGCATTGACCGTTAGACTTAAGCATCAGCGCGGCGCACCATGCCGCGGACTTTTTCCGTCTGAAAAGCGGCATTCTGTGCGCGCATGGCTAAATCGCGGCTGGCATAGGGGCCGATTACAACACGAAACCAGGTGACATTCTGCTGTGTCACACCGGTCACGCTGGCCTGCATGCCACGAAGCGTCAGCGAAGCCTTGAGGCGTTCAGCATCCTGGCGGTTACGAAATGCAGCGAGCTGCACCACATACGTTCCGGAAGCGGCAGCAGGTGCTACAGGCGGCGGCACTACGGGGCGGCTCTCGACCACAGGCACCTGGCGCGCGGGCGCTGGAGACACTTTAGCCACTTCAAGGGCAATGGGGGCTGCAGGTTTTGGAGCTGCCTGAACAGGTACCTGCGGCTGCGGTGTCGGAGCGGGCCTTGATGGTGAGGACGATGATGCGGGCACCCTGGGCAGCACCGTCTGTCCACGCGCCAGCAGCGTATAAAATTCGAATTTAGGTTTGGGTGCTGCGGTGGCTCTCGCTTCATGCATCACCGGCTGGGGCGCGTCATGCAGCAGCTGTTTATTCACCCAGCCACTGAGACTTGCCACATCAAATACGGTTGCCGTCAGATAGCCACCAAGAAAAGCCGCAAGCCAGCCAAAAAAGCGGCCAGGTGCGCTGGCGGTCCGCCTTGCGGGTTTTCTTCTGTCATAATCCCTTGCCATTACATACTCTCTGGCGCCGATACACCGGTTATGGTTAATCCATTGTGCAACACCTGCTGAACCGCTTTCAACAGGCACAGACGCGCGGCACGCAGCGTCTCGTCCTCACAGAGGAGCGTGACGGCATTGTAACAGGAGTGCAGGCCATTCGCGAGTTCGCGCAGGTAATACACCAGCTGATGCGGTTCACAGGAACGTGCAGCTTCTTCAATCACTTCGGGATAACGTCCAAGCAGCGTGAGGAGGGTCGCTTCCTGTGGCTCGGTCAAACGCTCAAGGTTTGCAAGCCCGAGAGTGTCACTGTGCGAGAGTCCGCGTTCTTTAAGCTGGCGCAGCACACTGCAGATACGGGCATGCGCGTACTGAATATAATACACAGGATTATCATTAGACTCGGATTTGGCGAGGTCAAGGTCAAAGTCCATGTGCTGTTCGGGTTTACGCATCACATAAAAAAAGCGCGCCGCGTCATTCCCGACTTCTTCGCGCAGCTCGCGAAGGGTCACAAACGAGCCGCTGCGGGTTGACATCTGCACACGCGCACCATCACGGTAGAGAATGGCAAACTGAACGAGCAGCACGTCAAGGGCCGAAGCATCTTTACCGAGCGCCGTTACGGCAGCACGGATACGCGTGAGGTAGCCATGGTGGTCAGCACCAAACACATCAATAACGCGGTCAAATCCGCGGTTGTATTTGTTCCAGTGATACGCGACATCGGAGGCGAAATAGGTGGTTACGCCATTGGCACGCACCAGAACGCGGTCTTTTTCATCGCCAAAATCGGTCGCTTTGAACCAGAGCGCGCCCTCGGATTCATAGGTGTGACCTCCAGCAACCAGCGCCTGAATGCCCTGCTCAATGGAACCGTCTTCTTCGAGCGACTGCTCGGAAAACCAGGTGTCATAATGAACCCCGAAGCCCTCAAGATCATCCCGGATATCTCCAAGAACACTGTTTAAGGCGCTCGCGTGAAAACCTGCAAACCCAGCAGAGCCTAAAAGTTCGCGCGCGCGCGTTATCATCGCATCGATATAAAGCTCCCGGTCGCCGCCTTCAGGTTCATCGGGCGGGAGAGTGGCTGATACATCCGCCCATGGACGCACCCAGACATCCCCTTCGCGGGCATGCACGTCACGGGCGATATCAATGACATAATCCCCTCGGTAGCCGTTGGCAGGAAAGACCACGGGCTCACCGCAAAACTCGAGGTATCGCAGCCAGACACTGACAGCGAGAATGTTCATCTGGCGGCCGGCATCATTGACATAATATTCACGCGAGACATCAAAGCCCGCCACTGAAAGCAGGTTCGCAAGCGTCGCTCCAAAAGCCGCCCCCCGACCATGCCCCACGTGCAGCGGACCGGTGGGGTTGGCCGATACATACTCAATAAGAACCCGCTGCCCCTGTCCGAGACGACTGTGCCCGAACGCCTCGCCTTCGCGCAGCACGCGCGCCACCACCTGTGCACTTGCGCCCTTTCGCAGGAAGAAATTGATAAAACCGGGGCCTGCGATTTCCACACGCAACACATCAGGGTGTATCGGCAGATTATCAATCAGCAGTTGCGCGAGTTCACGTGGTGGCCTGCCACAGGGTTTGGCGAGCACCATGGCCACATTAGTCGCAAAGTCGCCATGCCCTTCATCACGGGCGTGTTCAACGCGAGCAACGTCCAGCGACAGTGACGCGGGAAGGCTGCCTGCCTGCTGCAGGGACGAAAGGGCTTCTGACAGAATCTGCTCGACAATGTGCTTCATGGTGTTTTTTCACTCAATCAAAAGGCGCTATTATGCGCCTTTTTTGTCAACGAGGGAATTTTATCAGCGGCTGAATTCTTCAAACGCTTCAAGCGCCTCAGCCGCATACATTAAAGACGGACCACCGCCCATGTAAACCGCCATCCCGAGTGTTTCAAGGAGCTCTTCCCGCTTTGTCTGCAGTTTAACAAGCGCCTGGGAATGAAACCCGATGCAGCCGGGGCAGCGGTTGGCTACGGCAAGTGCCATGGCTATGAGTTCCTTGGTCTTTTTATCAAGCGCGCCGTCTTTAGTGGCGGCCTGGGACAATGCGGAAAATCCGGCCATGACTTCGGGCATTTCTTTTCGCATTTTGCCAAGCTGCGTGCTGATGTCCTGTGTAATCTGGGTAAACTTTCCTGACATGTTTCTCTCCGTTATAAATGGCGCTTCACTATACCGCGGGTACCTTCAAGAGGCAAACAGCTCGCGCAGGAAGTAAACAAGCCCCGCCAGTGAGCGCCGCTCTGCCGCCTCGCTGTAGACCGTCCCCATCTCTTCATTGTGTGCGAGCGGGTTCATGAACGAATGGCGTGTGTTCCCATACATGTGCATCTGCCAGTCAGCACCTGCTTCGGTCATTTCCTCGCAAAACGCAACAACATCCTCTGGGCGTACCATAGGGTCGTCATAGCCGTGGAAGGCAAGTACTTTTGCCGTTATCGGGCGCACCGGCAGGTTTTGAGGTTTATGGAGCAGGCCATGGAAGCTGACGACACCCGCCACATCCGCACTGCTTCGCGCTAAATCAAGCGCACACAATCCGCCAAAACAAAAGCCGATAACAGCGATGCGCTCTGCATCGACAAAAGGCAGTTCACGCACGGCTCGAAGACTTGCCTGCATGCGTGCTGTCAAAAGTGCTCGGTCGTTTAACAGCGGCTGCATGAGTGCCATTTTATCTTCCACGGCCTCAGCCGTTTGCCCCTCGCCATACATGTCAAGCGCAAAACCCACAAAGCCGAGTGCCGCAAGCTGTTCGGCTTTTTCGCGCGCGAAATCATTTCGCCCGCTCCAGTCGTGGGCAATCAGCACGGCCGGAAGTTTTTCTTCATCGACTGTAGGAAAATGGGCGACGTGCGCGCGCAGGGTTTTGGTATCGTGCTCATAAGTGTGCTCAAAGCTTTGCATAAGGTGCTCCGTAAATGGCGTCCGTTGATTCTGGCATTCGCGCGAAAAATGTCAATAAACTGGATAATATGCATTCTATTTGCATATAATTAAAACATAAAAATCATTTAGAAAATAAAATGACCGGACACATTGCCTGCCTGAGTTTTATGGGAACAGCCCAACACCGTGAGAAAAACATGGACACGATTAACATGTTCCATGAGAGCATGGGGACTGCGGCAGTGCTCGGTAAAAGGCTTTTTGACGGCCCTGGCTCCACACCACTCACTCCGAACAGTGAGCACCCAACTCCCGGAACCTATGTGTACGATGCTGGAAAAAACACAAAAATCGTTAATCCCGCTGCTGCCGAGTCGCTTCGAAACACGCTCCAGGCCATTGACGGACAACTTACCGGAGATGGGGTTGATAACCTGCTGCTTGAAGCGACACTTTACATCGAAAAACTGAAACAGGATAACCCAGGCCTTGATACCGTCAATCTTCAGGGTTTCAGCCGAGGGGCCGATGCGTGCGTGCGCATGGCCAATGTCCTGAATCGACTGTATCCTGAACTGAAGGTCAATCTTTTTCTCATAGACCCCGTTCCAGGCCCCGGGCGACGCGATGATCCTGATTCATGGCATATTCCTCCGAACGTCAACAGAATGGAGGCGGCACTCATGCTGCATGAGTACCGTCCTGGATTTGACCCGCAGCATGCCGGACGCTATGTCATTGCCAATCCTGAAACAACGCGCGTGACCATGATGCCATGGTATGGCAAGCACAGTGCGGGCATGCAGCTTGATGAGCGTGAACAGCTCAATCAGGCACCAAAATTAATCATGGCGCGTTATCTTGATTTTTGCCGGGAAACAGGGTCTATCGGCAAGGAGGTTACACCGACAATCTGCCGCCTGAATCGCAAGGGGATTTATGAGGCCGTCAGCCATCCGGAAAACCTCCTTCCTAAAACACCCGAAGAACGACTGCAGCTCTATAATGAAATGCGAGAAAATGAATGGGTGTATGCCCGTGGAAAGCGTTTAAACCCCCGTACCGTACTTGCGCAGCATGGCGATTATGTCAAGGACCCGGAACTGTTTGTGAATCAGGAGCATCGGGGACTTTTCAAGGAACATTATCCAAAGACTTTTTCATGGTTTTTTGAGGGTAATCACAAAAAAGCAACTGAAGAAGAGGTGCGAAAAGAACTGCATCACCTTGAGGCGGGGTACCGAGACAGGTTTCTGCGCCATTTTTCAAAACACCCGGATCCTGAGAATCAGCCGCATTTGCCCCCACCCCGGGGTATTGCAGGTGGGGGAGATCCTGTTCCCATTGGCATGCCACAAAACGCCAGTGATTTTGAGCGACTGCGCCAGAACCTGCAGTCAAAAGTAAATGCATACCATTATCACTGCAAGGATAAAACGCCGGAAAATGACCGCGCCTTCGCGAAAATTTCTAATTCGCTTAATGCCGTTCGCACACAAACACCGGTAGAGGGCCTCCGAACGCTTGAGAACTGCATGAAAGAAATTAACGGACCCGAATTATTGGGCGCACGATATTTCAGGACCACGCCGATTGCTCGAAAAACCCACGCCCAGGAACTGGCCGAAAAGCTCGAGGGGTATATGAAGAGCAACCGCTTCTGGAGCGGCGTCGGCAGTGTGCTTAACTCCATTGGCCTTCCCTGCCCGGCATTTATCTCGCCTGAAAAAGAAGCCATTGCAAAAACACTTGCCAAGGAAGCGCGAGGGCTCGATTACAACAATAAGGGAGATGACCCGCAAGCGCTGCAAAAATTACTTCAGGGAGGGGGCGCACGCCTGAAAGCACTCTATGAAGACCATCCGGAGCTTGGGATTTTTAAAAGCCGCATCGACCGTATCTTAAGTGAGAGCCATTCAAAGCTTCATGCCACCCAGAAACTTCCTGAGCCAACTGCTGGCTCAACCCCTCAATTCATGGCAAACTAAGAATATCTTATCCCTGCCAGCATGCCCATGAAAACGGTCTTCGCCCTGCTTATCCTGCTTCTCTTAGGCCTGCAGTATAAACTGTGGTTTGGCGATGGCAACGTGCGGGAATGTCTCGCCCTTGAAGAGCGCCTTGACGTGCTTGAGGCAGAAAATGAGCGACAGGCCGCGAGAAATCGTGCGGCAGAAGCGGATATTCTCGAGCTGAAACGCGGCGAGCAGGCGCTTGAAGAACAGGCTCGCAGCGAGCTTGGGATGATTCAGGAAGGCGAGAGCTATTTTCAGTTTGTAGACTGAGGCTTAAACAATCACTTATCATGCATCCATTCCTGGGCTTATCAGTCCGGGCTCCGATACCACACTTTCAAGACACAAAGCTGGGCTGAGTGCCGCGAAGCCCGGCATCGGGTATCGCCGTTGGCCGGATTTTTTTCGCGCATCCTGTCCCGCGCTTATCAGCGCAGGCTACGGCTTTGTGCTAATTATTTACAATTTTGCGGTGGGCTGGGCTGAGTGCCGCGAAGCCCGGCATCGGGTATCGCCGTTGGCCGGATTTTTTTCGCGCATCCTGTCCCGCGCTTATCAGCGCAGGCTACGGCATTGTGCTGATTATTTACAATTGTGCGGTAGGCTGGGCTGAGCATGGCGAAGCCCGGCATCGGGTATCCCCAAAGGCCGGATGTCTTTTTCACGCATCCTAATCCCGCGCTTATCAGAGCAGGCTACGGCGTGATGTGTACACAACCTGTTGCCACAAGGCCCAATGAATCATTGCTGCTATTTCACGCAAGCGCGTCTTTTTCCTCGAGCGAAATCACCCGCGCTTCATTTTCAAGCATCACCGGAATGCCATCACGCACCGGATAGGCAAGGCGGTCGAAGCGGCAAATCAGCTCATCCTTCTTCAGCAAAAGACGCCCTTTACATAAAGGGCAGACCAGTAATTCCAGTAAACGTTTATCCATTTTTTGCTCCATGAGTCACGTTGTCACGAATATAAACGGGCAGGGCTTCAGCCGCACTGACAGGCATAACCTCTCCCTCTCGAACACGCGCAATCAATAATTCAGCATCGGGCCGCCTTGAGCACTCGGACAGAATACGTGCTCGCAACGCGGGCGCGAGCGCGTCACGGTAGGGCTCAAACCCAAACCCCACGACTTCAAGTGGCATCTCTCCCGCGACGTTAATGTTTTCTGCATTGGAAACCTGCTCCCTGAAGGCCTGCTGCGGCAAACCCGCAACCGCCCAGTAAAGCTGATTCATGCGCGCATCAAGCAGCACCAGTGTTGGAGTGTCCACACAACCTGCCATGGCACGGAGCGTACTCACCGGATAAAGCGGAACATCTGCGGCAAATGCGAGCCCCTTTGCGACTGCGCAGGCAATGCGAATCCCGGTAAAACTGCCAGGGCCTTGACCAAATACAATCCCATCAAGCGTCTCAAGACGCATGTCCGCCTCCTGCAGCAGGCGCTCCACCATCGGCAGCAGAAAGCGGGCATGCTCAGCGACCCCCTCTCGGGTATCAACATAACACGCGCCCCCGCAGGTGAGCGCTACTGAGGCGCAGGACGTCGAGGTTTCAATCGCAAGCAGTTTCATTCTGTGACAACACCACTTCGTTAATAAAACGCAACACCCTTGCCGCATCCCGGGTTTTGGGCATGTCGGGAAGGCTGTCAAAAATAAGCCGACCGTAGTCGCGGGCGGCAAGACGGGGGTCGGCAATGACGAGCACGCCTCTGTCCGTTACATCACGAATCAGGCGCCCCACCCCTTGTTTGAGGGCAATGATGGCCTCCGGCAACGCCAGTGTATCAAACGGTGACAGATTCTGCGCCCGAACGCGCGCCATTTTTCCGCGCATCACGGGACACGCGGGACTTGCAAACGGCAATTTGTCGATGATAACACAGGAAAGCGCCTCTCCGCGCACATCAACGCCTTCCCAGAAGGTTGCGGTTCCTAAAAGTACCGCATTGCCATACGCACGAAAACGTTCAAGTAAAATGGGCTTAGACTCTTCCCCCTGCACCAGAAGCGGCAGTTTCAGGCGGGTTCGCAGGATGGCTGCCGCTTCTGACAGAGCGCGGTGGCTCGTGAAAAGATAAAAACTGCGCCCGGAAAGCGCTTCAACGAGCGGCAGCGTTCGCTCCACAAGCCGCTCGCCAAAGGTACGGTGCTTTGGGTCTGGCAGCGCACGCGGCAAATAGAGCATCGCCTGTGACTGATAATCAAAAGGACTCGGATACACACCGGTTTTTACCTGCTGCATTCCCATCTTATGAAGAAAATTCTCAAAATTGCCGGAAACGGCAAGGGTTGCCGAGGTAAAGACAAAGGCCGCATGAAAACGCGAGAACGTCTCCTGAATGCCCCTTGCACCACAGGCGGCAGTCGCATGCAGCACCACCGACTCCCGCAGACGCTCCACCCAGCGAATCGCGTCATTATCAGGTGCGAGAAAGCGCGAAAGTGTGGCCTGCAAGGCCTCAAGACGCTCGCGCGTGCGCAAAAAACCCGGAGCATCCTCGCCACCTGCCTCAGACATACAGGCGTGCATGCGCTCGAGTATGTCCTTTAAGAGCTGAAGACTTTCTGACACCCCATTTCTTTTTAAGGCCTCTTGAAAATCGATTTTTTCCTCACCCTGTCGGAGCGCATCCTGCAGGGCATCCACGGTGTCTAGAAGTTCTGTTTTAAGCGCCTGCAGCGGATGATTGGGCGCATCCAGCACCGGCCATTCCCGGAGAATATCGTCAAAAAGCCCTCGCACCTGACGCGTACCAAGACGCTCTCCCTGAAAGTGGCTCGCCACCTCCGGAAGCTGGTGCGCCTCATCAAAAATAATGGCCGAAGCGCCTGGCAAAAGTTCGCCAAAACCACCCGCGCGCAGTTCGGCATCGGCAAAAAAGAGGTGATGATTGATGACCACCACATCTGCTTTCAACGCACGCCGACGCGCCTTCACAAGAAAACAGTCATTAAAATGCGGACATTCGCTGCCAAGGCAGTTTTCTGTGGTAGAGGTGACCCAGGGCCAGACCGGTGAATCCTCAGCGATTTCAGGTAACTCACCACGCTCTCCCACCACAAGGCGCGCCACCTGTTCGCTCACAAAAGCAACTTCAGAAGCGACATTACGGCTGCCAAAACGCCCGGAACTTTTGTGAAGTGCAATGCGATACAGACAAAGATAATTGGCACGCCCCTTTAGATTTTGCACGCTGGAACTCATCCCGAGCGCCCGCAGCAGCAGGGGCAAATCTTTGGAAAAGAGCTGGTCCTGCAGGGTTTTGGTAGCGGTGGAAATAACGGTCTTTTGACCGCTCAGCAAAGCCGGAACCAGATAGGCAAAGGTCTTGCCGGTGCCAGTTCCGGCTTCAGCAACAAGGGTATCCTGCTTCTCGATGGACTCTGCCACCGCGAGCGCCAGTGCTTTCTGGCCGGGGCGCGCTACGAAACCGGGAATGGCTGTTGAGAGCCTGCCGTTTTCCGCAAAGAGGCGCTCACAATCTTCGGTAAGCGTCTCGAGCGAGGGCGTTACTCGTCCCACGTCTTTTGCAGGTGTTCAAGCTTGCCGGCAACGCCTTCCCAGGATTTTGCGTCTGCGGGAGATTCTTTTTTTGCGGTGATGTTCGGCCAGGTGGCTGAAAGTTCGGCGTTCAGCGTCAGAAAAACCTGTTCCGAATCACTGAGGTCATCCTGCGATTTAATGGCCTCCACCGGACACTCCGGCTCGCACAGGGCGCAGTCAATGCACTCATCCGGATGAATGACCAGAAAATTCGGCCCTTCATAGAAACAGTCTACCGGACAGACCTCGACACAATCCATGTACTTGCAGCGAATGCAGTTTTCGGTGACGACAAAAGTCATGAACACTCCGAGAAAATTACGTTTTGCAAATAGTAGCGCGAAATCACGAGACTGTCATCAGACACCTGCCTCATGTACAATGGCGGTTTTACCCGGAATTTTGCCATGTCCTCTCTGGAACGCGCTATTCTCGATGCCCTTGACGCCAACGGTGAATCCGTTGCCGCAAACCGCGCCTACCTTGAATTCACCAAAGCGAACTTTATCATCCCCATTCGCCGTGAAAGCGCACCGGATGCCCCAGAAGTCCTTTTTCTCACGGAAAACAACGAACACTTTCTGCCGGTATTTACCTCCATGGAGTATCTGGACGCATGGGCGATAGAAATTGCAGCAGAGATTTCTATCCTGCGCCTGAGTGGTGTGGATTTGTTAAAAGGGATTGGGGACCAGGTGCATGTGTGCCTGGACCCCAGTACCCCGCATGGGAAGGTGTTCAGCCCCGCGGAAATCGCGCGCATGAAAGGCATAGTACTGAAATTTTTTCAAGCTTAGGCGACCAGTTCAAATACCTGGTACCCAAGTACGGCCAGCGCCACAATTTCACCAGTATATTTAAGGATGGTGCCGGCAATGCCGGTTCCAAAACCGCCGAAAGTTTCCTCGTTGGCAGCCTCAGCACCCTCTGCGTGCGCATCAATGCCATCGAGCGCATACAGGGGCTCTTCCCCGTAGAAGCCTGCCCACCAGCCTTCCTGCCAGTGCGCGTGCTCAACGGTATCTGCCTCGTAGGGATTATCTTCTTCCCGGACATCCCCCATGCCTGCCTCATACCCATCACGGTAGCAGTCTTCCAGTGCCGGGTGTTCAATGTGAAAGCGCAAACGCACATCCGGCAACACATTCATTCCAGTATTCATGATTGGTTCTCCCCTCACCTTCCCCCCGTGACGCCCTGCGGCACGAGTGAGTAGTGTGTGTTTTAATTTTACTTTCAGGCTCTGTTTCAATGCCTGTTTGCCCAATAATTTACACATTTTTGACAATTTTCAGACATCCGTGATTGCCATTAAGGATGTTTCAGTTGTCTTCATGCATTTATCGTACCTGGGTGATAAAAAAGGCGGGAAAAGTGTTTTTTTCGGGGGATTTTTGCCGGACTTTACAGCTCGGCCTGTTAAAACTCATAAACATCAGAAGGCTATGTACGGGACAAAAAATCGTTGTCTTCCCAGAGCTCATGCTGGAGTTAGCCCCGTGCCGGCACATGGATGGGTTCCCGCCTGCGCGGGAATGACAGGATTCGGGGTGTGTGCAGAGGCCAAAATCTCTCTCACACTGTCTTCCCCGCGCAGGCGGGGACCCATTCGGGATATGGCACGGAGCCAACGCATGGAACGATTAAGCCTGATCACGGTACAAAAATACATGTGAATCCCCCGGCGCGGAAAAAATGTCCCGCACACAGATCAGAAGATTAAATCAGGTCGTTCACGGAGCCAGTCGGCGTACGTTCCACTCTCCGCGCTCACGAAAATAAAATAACCGGTCGTGCAGGCGGTTATCACGTCCCTGCCAGAACTCCATCTCATCCGGCAATACCATATAACCCCCCCAGTGACTTGGGCGTACCACCGGCTCCTGACCATACTGTGCTATCAGGTCGTTCAGGGCATGTTCCAATACCGCTCTGTCAACAATTTCGCGGCTTTGCGGCGAGGCAAGCGCTCCGAGCTGACTCTTTTGCGGACGCGAGGCAAAGTAGGCGTCAGAACGCGCGGCGGTTGTGCGTTTTACGCGCCCGCGCACACGAATCTGACGCGCTTTTTCAGCCCAGTAAAAATTGAGAGCGACATACGGATTATCCTGAATCTGCATGGCCTTTGTGCTCTGGTAATTGGTAAAAAAGACAAATGCGTCTTCTTCGACCCCTTTCAGCAGAACCACACGGGAGTCCGGGTAGCCTTTTGCATCGACCGTGGAGAGCACCATGGCGGTGGGATCATTACGCTCAACGGCGAGGGCATCTTCAAACCAGCGCTTAAAAAGCGCGATGGGATTCTTGCCAGCCTCTTGTTCATCAAGGCTTAAAAGGCCATATTCGCGCCGAATATCACCAAGACTTTTCCAATTCCCCATGTTGCGGCTCCTGAAACTTTCAAAGTGCTCACTATAGCACTCGCCCCGCCCCTTGCGGCAAGTGGAGATGGCAGATTTTGTCAGAAGCCCAGGGGCGTGTCCCAGGGCGTGTCCTAATTCAGGCTGCCACGCGAGCGCAGGAGTTCTCGCACGGCCGCCGGCAGAAAGGACTGGGCTTTTTCGGTAATGGCCGCCTCGTGTTTTTGCCACCACAGCCCAAGAGTAATAATGCCAAATCCCATTAGGGTTAAGATAACCGGAAACCAGATGCTGTCGGCAAACACCATGGAGGCGAGATGCTGCAGATAAAACATCGCCCCCAGCGCGCCAAACACGACAAATACCCGACGCACGAGTACCACACCCGCACCAATAAGCAAAAGGTTAATGCAAAAATACAGGAATTTTGACCACTCCCCGCTCGAATCCTGCAGGCTGAGGCCGGTCCAGAACGTTAGTACGCCAAAAAGATACAGCCAGAACGCGTAATCACCGCTCGCGCGCGAACGAATATCGACATATAGCGCGATAAAGAGCATGCCAAGCCCAAACCAGAGCGAGACGTTTGCGGCAAGCTCGATGGATGGCGTGCCACCTGAGAGCATGGAAACCACATCCATGGAAAAATACCAGAGCGTAAAACTGATGGGCATCACCATAAAAGGATAACGCCAAAAAAAAGCCAGTACACATCCCACCGCCAGCGTGCCAAGCTCGAGGAAAATCCAGTGCCATTGAATCACGGAATAGTATTCACGGTAGGTGCTGTCATCGGGCCACCATCCCATGCCTTTTTGCAGGCCGTAGATGGCAAGCGGGGTCAGGGCCACGACAAATGTAGCGGCAATACCGGCCGGTATGACTTCCCCCATGCGCCGAAACCGCGCCGCCAGTAAAAGCCCCGCGACCCCGTAGAGCATCGCAAGAAAAAAAATGCCAAACCCGCCAAAAAGCTCCCAGCCAAGATTCATAAAAAGCGTCATGGCACCTATGGCAAGCATTCCCCCGAGATAGTAGAGGACGTTGGTGAGATTAAAGGCCACACCGGCTTCGGGTTGACTCGCGAGAAAATCGGCAAGCTTTAGTGCCTGTTTTTCATCGAGAATTCCGGCATCGACCGCGCGCTTTAACACAGTACGCGTAATTTTCATTCCTGGCTCCCCCCGTTCCTTTTTCTCAGTATAGGCCTTGTTGGCAAACTTCAGGAGGTGGTGCTATGTTGAAAAGACGGCATTGCACCAGGAGAACATATGCATCCCCTTGTTGAGTGCACAGGCTATCTGGCGTCCATCCTTGTTTTTGCAACGTTTTGCACGCGTGACATTCTGACGTTGCGCCTGCTCGCTGTCGGCAGTAACGCGGCGTTTATCACCTATGCGGCAACGAGCCACCTGATGCCCATTCTGGCGCTGCACGCGCTGCTCCTGCCACTTAATCTTTACCGTATCTGTGAACTCCGGCAGGCACGAAAAGGCGCAAATCCTAAGGAGAAGCATCCATACGCGCCAAAGCCCACGCGCTCACTCCATGAAGTGCAGGGGGCTTATCATGGCCTTCGACCAGCACCGCTGCATACGGGGCAGACAGCCCCTGTAGTGCGTAAAGCTAAATCTTCACAGCGAGCACTCTGTTAGATGCGCAAGCTGGTTGCGTATTTTATCAGCCAGCGAGGCAACGTGGGGCAATTCCAGCATGGTCAGGTGATCGCCCGCAACCCGCTGCAGCGTCAGCCTTTCGCCAAAAAGCGCCCCCCAGCCATTGTCGGCACTGTCAACCGGCAAAAACTCAGGCCAGATGCTCTCGGCCTTGAAAAGCGTGGCACCAAATGCTGCCGGCTCAGGCGCATAATCAAGCAGCAGCTGTCGCCGTCTCGCCTCACGTGCCAGAAGCTGCGTACGCTCGCTGTCGGCCATTTCGATATGACGGTTGGCGCGCACTTCAAGAAGCTCATGGGTAGACGCCGTCATGATGGCATCGGGATAACGCACCCAGCCGTCAAAAAGTCCCAGAAACATCACCTTTCGCCCCAGGGCCTCGAGCTGTCGCGCCATTTCAAAAGCGACCGTTGCGCCAAAAGACGCGCCGCCAAGCAGTACTTCCCGCCCCGTGTGCACCTTGCAGAGTGCCTCAACGTAGTAAGATGCCATGTCTTCCATGGATAAAAAGACAAGATCCTTGCCGTGATGGCTTTGGTCCTGTATCCCTATTACACCGCAACATCCGGCAAGCCGCATCGCCAGTGGTTTGTAGACAAACACGGTTCCGCCTGCAGGATGCACCAGAAACAGCGGCAATGCCCCAGTGCGCGGGGAGAGATTCACGAGGGGTGAACCCTCATGGCAGAGAGAGGCCCTGCCTTTTTTGGCCTCGGCACACAATGCATATACATGACGCGCAAATCGTTCAAAGGTGGAATGCTCAAAGAGCGAGGTTAAACCCGGTGCGATACCAAAACGTGTCCTGACCTCGGCAATCAGTCGCACGGCTGACAACGAATCCCCGCCGAGCGCAAAAAAATCCATATCGCGGGACAACACGGCTCCATTAAAGAGCGACTGCCAGATAGCCCAGAGCTCATCCTGCAACGTCTTTTTACCCGGGAGCGATGGCACCACTGCTCGGCGGCGCTCACCTATCTGGCGGATGGTGCGTAAATCAATTTTTTCATTTTCCTGCAGTGGAATGGCATCCACAAAAAAGATTTCTGAGGGCACCATGTACAGTGGCAGATGCGCTGAAAGAAAGGCGCGTACTGCGTCAGTGGTCAGCACCTTGCCATCTGTCACCAGACAGGCAGCAAGGTGTCGCTCACCTGTTGCCTCTTCTACCCAGGCCACCGCCTGACGAATGTGAGGCATGCTCAAAAGTGCGGTTTCGACTTCCGACAGTTCAATGCGAAATCCGTGCAGCTTAATCTGGTGGTCTTCCCGCCCTGCAAACTGTAGACTGCCACAGGGAAGCCAGCTGGCGACATCGCCGGTTCGATAGACCCGCCCTGCTCCCGGAAAGCGCGAGGGCTCAAGAAAACGTGCGCGTGTCAGGTCTTCGCGAAACAGATATCCGCGCGTAACCTGCGCCCCGCCAATGCAAAGCTCTCCTTTCATGCCCACCGGGCACAGGTTCTGATGGCGGTCCAGCACGAGACAGATGCTGTTGTGTCCTGGCCTGCCAATCGGCACCTGCGCATCGACAGCAAGGCTTGCCGCCTCCACCCGGTATGCCGTTACTGAAACCGTGGCTTCTGTTGGACCATACTCGTTGAAAACCTGGTGCTCAGGACATAGAGCGAGCCATTTTCGCACATCATTGGCACGCACGATGTCAGCGCCGAGCAGCAGGCAGCGAAGCGAGTCAAGCTTTTTGATGTCTTCAGGATATTCGAGCATCAACTCAAGATAACCAGGAGTCGCTTCCACGTGTGTCACCTGATGCGCATGCAGATGCTGCAGATAGCGGCGTGGGTTTGCTTTAACCGATTCATCACAAAGCGCGATGGTACCACCTGCCAGCAGCGGTGCGATGGAGCAGGGTACGGAAAGGTCAAAGGCAATGGATGAGGAAAAATCGATGATGCCATCTTCATCAAACGCCGTAGAATTAAGAAACCAGTCGCAATAATTTAAAATATTGCCTATCGTTACCATCACGCCTTTGGGCACGCCGGAGGTTCCTGAGGTAAATACAACAGCGGCAAGCGTGTCAGGAGATACTGCATCAACGAAGGCAGGAACTGGCATTTGGGGAATGTCGGCCCACCCTTCATCGACCAGAAAAACAGTATCAGGAAGCGTGTCTTCTGATAAAGACGCCAGTTTTTGCGAAAGCGCCTCGGAGGTAAAGAGGTATTTCAGGCGTGCCGCTTTCATCAGAGAGGCCGTTTTTGGCAGTGGAAACTTTGTCTCAAGCGGCACATACCAGCAGCCGGCGCGCAAAATTCCAAAAAGTACTGCAAGAAAAGCCGGGCTGCGCCCAAGGTAGATGCCGACCCCGCTCCCCGGTGTCACGCCGGCATTTTCAAGCGTTTGTGCGACCTTAAACGAGGCTGTCAGAAGTTCCTCATAAGTCATCGAGCACGCTCCCTGACACAGGGCAGTACGCTTTGGACTTCGGCGCGCCACAGCTTCAAAACGCGCAAAAAGTGAGAGCGAGTCTTGCTTGCGGACAGCACCCCGCCCCCACTGCTCAAGCAGCAGATTCTGCTCAAGTGCTGAGAGAAAACAAAAGTCAGCCGCAAGCGCATGCGGGTTATGGGCGAATCCGTCAAAAAGGTTTGCCAGATGAAACGGCAGATGGTGAAGAAACTCTTGAAAAATGCCCTGCGTTGCCTGCAGATTAAGCCGATGCGTTACCCGGATTTCGCGCGCCTTTTTATCAAGCGAAAAGTGCAGCAGCGCGCTTTCCGGTGTCACTGCCTGTCCCTCACAGTCCAGCAGCAACAGCGGCTCTGTACAGGCCTTTGCGAGCAGTGGATAACGGACTGCCACATCCTGGCAGAAGGTTTGATGCGCCTGCAGCGACTTCAGCAGGCTGTCGGTATATTCAAGCATGCCCTCAAGTGTCAGCGATGCGTCAGGCGCAACGACCAGAGGCAGGTGCCTCGCGAAAAAATCACCCGAAGCCTCCCTTTCCTCAGAGAAAGGGAGCGCAATGTGCACCGTGGTTTTTTCATGATTGTTTAAACGAAACAGATAAAGCAGTACCGCCGCGCTGAACATCCGTGCCGATGGCTCATCCTGCGGCAGATGCGCAGAAAAATTTCGAAGCGGCAGGACGAGGGTCTGAGGCGTCTCAACCACGGACGCTTTGGTAAACATGCCATGCGTGCTGCTCTCCTGCAGGCGTGCCACCCACCAGGGTTCATGGCGCGCAATCATCGGAAACGTCAGCGCAATGGCCGCAAGCATGGAGGCAGAGGGCGATGGCAGACGCACACCTGCGGCGAGTCCATGACGCACGAGCAGCGTATCTGCGGAAACCGGCGTTCCGTCCATGGCAAAAAAACCACCAATATCAACTTCTGCGTCTTTCAGGCGTACGCGCAGCCCCTTGCGGTCATGGCCCAGCAGCGTGCCGGGCAGAACCTTATTCGCGGGAGTTTCCGGCAATATTGTGAATTCAGTGACGCTGTAGCAGGTTTTACCGATGCCAAGACGCAGGGTACCCACAGTGTTAGGATAGTGCCCAAACTGCAGCGCACGAAAAAGCCGCGAAATCTGCACCGCACTCTGGCGCCTCCAGTCGATAAACCCCAGATTAGGCAGGGGTGTGCGCCGACCGTACCATGTACGCTCTTGAAGGTTCTGCGGGTGGGGATGCGCCTCGCCCTTTTCGAGCATGCTCAAGAGGGTTTCAAAAGAACGTATGGCCGCCTCATAACACAAGAGATTCAGCATGACCGCAGTCGCGTTTTCAGGAATGGTGAAGCGCTGCTGGCAAAGAATATCGCCGCCATCCACGCGATCGCAGGCCTTGTGCCATGTCACGCCGTGAACCGTTTCCCCCTCCAGAATCGCCCAGCTCGTGGCATTGAGTCCCGCGAATTTTGGGAGCAGCGAGTCATGATAATTGATAACGCCAAAACGCGGCAGTGCGAGTATCGAGGGCGGCAGAATACGGCTGTTCACGATACTGAAAATATAATCGAGAGCAGGGATGGAATTCTTTTCGACATCCTCTAGAATAGTCGTGCACGGAATGCCATGGTCGCGTGCGAACGCATGCACCTTTCTGCATGAGGAAACCACCATGACGATGCAGTGCCCGCCGGCCAGAAGCCGGTTTGCGCACTGGATTAACAGGCTGTCTTCTCCTGTCAGACAACATGACAAACGCATGAAGGTCATCTCCCTGGATTGAATACGGTCCCACGGGGTTCACAATGCCAGGCCTGTTGCCGCGATACATGCTGGCATAAGGCGTTCACGCTGCAAGCGGTCACATCGTTACGCAAACGCTGTGACTTGTCTAACCCGGGTCTGATGGCAACTGGTGATGCACCTGCATATCCGCCGACCCCTGATTTTACCGGAATGACTGCAGAAATGAACAAGCTTCGCGATTCAGGCACTGATGGTAACCATTTGCATGCCGCACCTCAATATCCCGTCCTCGAATTTTTGCTTAATCAGCGCAGCGATGTCCTTTTTGTGGTAAATCACGCGCTCTGCATCGATTTTTTTAACCCGCATGCAGAATCGCTGTTTCAAGTTTCAGCCTCACAGGTTACCGGTATGCCCTTCGTGCAATTTTGCAAAGCGCACCACCTGCCGGATTTTCTGACGCCCCTTTATGCGCGCATGCAGAATGATGCGGTCATTCACGATATTCCGCTGACGGTTCACGGCAAGTCCACCGCGTGGACCATTTATCAGCTGCCAGGCACGCAGACCCCCTCATGGCTGCTCAGCACAAACGTTCAGACCAGCACTACCCCACAGGATGAGCGGATTCACCTTGAAACCCTCATCGAAAACATGCCCTGCAACGTTTACTGGATGGATGTCGACTGCCGGATGCTTGGCTGTAACCGCAACGTTCTCAGCATGCTTAACATGAGCTTTGAAGATTTTCGCGGCAAAACCTATGAAGAACTTGCCGTCATCTGCAACTGGCCCGAAGGGCTTGCCGAGAAACTCAAAAATGACGACCTGAAAGTATTACAAACGGGGCTGCCCATGTTTGGCGTGGAAGACCCTCCTATCCCGCATGCTGATAACCATACGCTAAACCTTCTGACGAGCCGGGTGCCCCTTCGTAACCAGAATGGCGAGCTTGCGGGGGTCGCCGGTATTTCGGTCGATATTTCCGAGCTGAAGCGCGCACGCGAAATGGCAGAAGCCGCCAACCAGTCCAAGGCAGAGTTCATCGCCAACATGAGCCACGATTTACGCACGCCCTTAAGCGGCGTAGTCGGCATGTCAAAAATTCTTGAAGAACAGCTGCAAAAGCACGAAAACCGGCAATATGCGCGCTGGATTAATGAAAGCGGTGAGCAGCTGCTGGCCCTTCTCAACACCATCATGGAGGTTGTCTCAGCGCAGCATGTCAACGAGAATGACCTGCGCCTCAGCATGATTGACATCCGCCAGCTCGTGCACGGAATTGCGAGCCTCGAATTGCCATCGATTCGTTTAAAGCACCTTGATTTACAGATTGATATCGACAAGAATGTTCCCCAGTGTATTATTACGGACGCCACAAAGCTGCACCGCATTCTGCTCAATTTGTGCGGGAATGCCATTAAGTTTACAGACAATGGCTATGTCGCGCTCAGCGTTCAGCTCATTGAGCGCCGTGAAAAAGAAGCCGTGCTTGAGTTTGCGATAGAAGACTCCGGCATTGGCATTGCAGCCGACATTCAGGAAAAGGTGTTTGACCGCTTTTTCCGTGCCCGGGAATCGTTTCGCGGCAGCCAGCCAGGACACGGCGTGGGTCTGCACATTGTACGTACATATGTGGAGCTGCTGGGAAGCAGTATTCAGTTATACAGTGAGCCAGGAACCGGCTCGCGCTTTTCGTTTATATTGACAGTGGAGGTCAGGCAGGACATGGAACAGGCACAGCATACTCTGCCGGAAGGGGTATCCCCCATGGTAATGGAGCCGGTCTGGACACCGGCAAGCGCCCATGAGGCCCCTCATATTCTCCTTATTGAGGATAACCTTATTGCTCTGCGCCTTGTAGAAACCCTCACGCGTCAGGCAGGCTGTCGCCACACCTCGGTGCTGGATGCAGAAAGTGCGCTCAATCTGCTCGCGCACGAGTCTTTCGACCTGATTCTCACTGACATTGGCCTGCCGGGAATGTCTGGCATCGAATTAACGGCACGCATTCGCGAAGCCGAACGCGCGAGCAAGGCACCGTCGGTTCCCATCATCGCCCTTTCCGCGCATGTGGACGCGCATTCAGAAGCCGATTGCCTCCATGCCGGTATCAATGCCATTTTACAAAAACCGGCGCGTCTGCCGGCACTGAAGGCCATGATTCGCCAGTTTATTCCGTCAGCCGATTTCAGCGAGCAGGAACCGGCCATACCGGCCCCGGACTTTGGGCTGGATGCCTTTCCTCTTTTTGATGCGATTGAAGCCATGGACATGGCCGGTGGCGAGGGCGCACTTCGCGAGTTGCTGCCCCTGATGCTTGAGCAGTCGCTGCCAGATGATGAAAAAGCGCTGCGTGAAGCGAGTGAGCGCCAGGACTGGGTGCAGATTCGGGCGCACGCGCACCGCTTAAAATCGACCGCGCTCTATTGCGGCGCACGCCGTCTGGCCGAAGCCTGCCTGCGTACGGAACAACTCGCGGCCAATCCGCCCAAAGACGCAAGCCTTCTCGATACACGGCTTTTTCAGGTGTTGCAGGATACACAGGCGCGTATTCGTGAATGGCTGGTGGAGTGAGCGGTATCGGGATGTTAGAAGTGAGTTGCACTCGCGATAAAAAAAGCGAATACTAAATCCTTAATTGCTGTCGTCATAGGTAAGACGACGCGATTCAACCGGATACATGCAAGGAGCAATCATGGCCATAACCTGCAACATTGACAAATCCGAACGCACCAACCGCATGGTGATTGGTGCCCTGATGATTATTGCCGCACTGCTTGGTGCCGGATGGCGTTTTTTGCTGATTCTTGGCATCGTGATGGTGGTTGAAGGCGCAATTGGCTGGTGCTCGATTCCCATTATCATGGCAAAACTGCGCGAAAAAATGGGCGGCGGCTCTAAAGAATAACGCTTAAAAAGCCGCCATCAGTGCTAAATCCGCTGGTGGCGCGCATCCCCAGAGACTGAGCACATAGCCTCCTTTTCCAGACCCCGTAGGTTTTACGGCAAGTGCCCCCTGAGCGCGCAGCAGTTCCATGTGCGTTTTCAACGCGTCCGTCACCAGTCCCCAGTCACTGAAACAGCCGGCGGCCTGTTCTATAGCCTTTACCAGTCGTGGCAGTGCCTCTGGACCTGAATCAGCAAGAGCGTCTGCCGCAAGTGTGACGCTCTCATGCATGCGTGCATCTATGACTTGAGCCACATCGGGTGCCCGTTGCCACAATTGCCGAACCGTCTCGATGCACGCCGCGGTAGCCCCCTGCTCACCACAGGATGAGAGGTACCAGGCGGGTGACCAGGTCTCTGAAAGTGCGTGACTTTCGCCCGCGCAAAACCACCTGCCGCCAGGCGCTGCTACTCCCGCAATATCAAGCCCGCTGCTTTTACCATGGAAATGGTCTTCAAGGCGTTTGGCGAAAGCAGGAATGGCGCTTGTTGAAACCACGCCCAGATGCGCAAGCCAGCGGGCAAAGACCACTGAAATGGCTGCAGAGGCGCCGAGACCGACACCCACCGGCAAATTGCCCTCAAGGCACAACGTACCCGCTGCCTCGTTTAACACGCCCTCTGCACGAAGAACCTCCAATACAGCAAGGGCTGCCTCGCGCAGGATATCAGCCTGTGCGCCATGGGTTTCGAGCGTAAGCGGTGCCTCAGTTCGATGCCAGGTCAGGGAGAGCGTTTTCGCGGGCAGCGGAAACACCAGTGCCGGATGCCCGCGCAGCACCGCATGTTCACCGGCGAGAATCCACTTGCCACAGGCCGTAGTCTGAAAATCACAGGACATCACAGTTTCCAAGCCATTTATCCTGCATCAGGGCGCGCGCAAGGCCCATCTGATCAGGTCGATAAAGAAGATGAATATTGGGGCCTGCGTCCATGGTGACGATAGGACCATCGCCGGTATCCTGCCAGTGCGTTTCGAGCTGATTCAGAAAGTTTCGAACCTCTGGCGTGCGGTAGGTAAATGGCTCCGCGGCTGTTTCAAAAAGCGAATGCATGTCATGAAATTCACGCCACGTAATCTGCGCGGCCACTGCCCAGTCATTATGCTCAAGGGCTGCAATGAGGGTTTTGAGGTTGTCCTCAGCGCGTTGTGTGCGCCCCGCATACAGCGGACTTGTAAGAATACGCCGATGCGCCTCACTGGAGGATACCGCTTTCTCTTCGTGGCTGAGCACGAGCACCTGATGGAAAAGTTCACCACAGGGAAAATCCATGGCACACACCGTCTCGTCACGCCAGAGCGCCCACGGGCTGAAGAATGAACGGCAGGAGGAGCCAGAGCCTTCACGACTGAGCGCCGCCTGCACCTCAACAGAAGGCGTCTCCTGTCCGGTGAGTTCGCAGAGGGCCTCAACGCTGCACCGTGTTAATGCCGCAAAGCTTGAGGCAGAGCTCGCCAGTCCGCAGCCCTGGGGGAAATTATTGCTGGAACGCACCACAAACGCACCCTCATACCCAAAATGGGTTTTCATGCGCAACAAGTGCTCAAGAAACCGCGCCTGAGCGGATTTCGAAAGCGTAAAAGGTGCGCTGCCGGGGGTTTCCAGCGGCTCCCAGCGGTCCTTTCGGCCCGGAATGTTTTCAAGCGACACACTGGTCACAAGGTGCTTCAGGGTCCAGGAAAGCGACGGATTAGCCGGCAGATTATGGGCTTCATCAGACTTTCCCATGTATTTTATCAGCGCAATATTGGAAGGCGCCTGTGCGAACCATTGCATGCGGTTTCTCCTGCAAAATCCAAATCAACAGCTTACCATGCCAGCGGTCTCGACTTTAGCTATTTTTGATGATGTCATTCCCGTGAAGGCGCTGAGTAATCCCGACACCGGCACAGTGCAATACCAGGAATGGGTCCCCGCCTTCGCGGGGACGACAGGCAGGGGCACAGGCTTTTGGCATGACACAACCCTTGTCATTCCCGCGAAGGCGGGAAACTATCTTTTAAGCTAATCTTTTGCCAAATTGAGCCTCATTTCCCGCCTTCGCGGGGACGACAGCCCGGGGGGCACAGGCTTTTGGCATGACACAACCCTTGTCATTCCCACGAAGGCGGGAAACTATCTTTTAAGCGAATCTTTTGCCAAATTGAGCCTCATTTCCCGCCTTCGCGGGGACGACAGGCTGGGGGGCACAGGCTTTTGGCATGACACAACCCTTGTCATTCCCGCGAAGGCGGGAAACTATCTTTTAAGCTAATCTTTTGCCAAATTGAGCCTCATTTCCCGCCTTCGCGGGGACGACAGGCTGGGGGGCACAGGCTTTTGGCATGACACAACCCTTGTCATTCCCGCGAAGGCGGG
This sequence comes from Legionella geestiana, assembly GCF_004571195.1. Lineage (GTDB taxonomy): Bacteria > Pseudomonadota > Gammaproteobacteria > Legionellales > Legionellaceae > Legionella_B > Legionella_B geestiana. The sequence continues at coordinate 1,822,318 of NZ_CP038271.1, read as the reverse complement.
AAACTATCTTTTAAGCTAATCTTCTGCCAAATTGAGCCTCATTTCCCGCCTTCGCGGGGACGACAGCCCGGGGGGCACAGGCTTTTGGCATGACACAACCCTTGTCATTCCCACGAAGGCGGGAAACTATCTTTTAAGCGAATCTTTTGCCAAATTGAGCCTCATTTCCCGCCTTCGCGCTGAGCAATCCCGACACCGGCACAGTGCAAAACCTGGAATGGGTCCCCGCCTTCGCGGGGACGACAAAAGAATATGCCCTAACGCCCGGCAGCATCATTCCATAAAATTTTATGCAATTGCAGCTGGAAGCGCACGGATAATCTATCCTCGAGAATCCACTCGGCGAGCATCGCCGGATTAAGTTCATTCCATGAAGGGGAAAAGAGGACATGAAAACGGGTTTCAAGCGTATGTTCTTTCAAGCAGGCGCGCGCCCATTCGTAATCTGCCCGCGAGCACAACACAAATTTAATCTGATCGGATGGCTTTAAAACCGCGAGATTTTCCATGCGATTTTTAGCGCACTCACCTGAATCCGGAGTTTTAAGGTCCATTACTACGAGCACCCGCGGGTCAACCTCTGCAATATCGAGCGCGCCGCTCGTTTCAAGCGAAACCGCAAAGCCCTCATCACACAACAGGCGCAAAAGATCTATGCATCCGGGCTGCGCGAGCGGCTCGCCACCGGTTACACATACCCGCATGCAGCCATATGAGCGCACTTTATCGAGAATATCCTGAAGCGTAAGACGCGTACCGCCTTTGAACGCATAGGCGGTATCGCAATAACCACAGCGCAGCGGGCAACCTGTGAGACGCACAAACACCGTCGGCAAGCCCACGGTGGTAGATTCGCCCTGCAGAGAATGAAAAATTTCGGTAATGCGCAACACCATCTGACTATCCGGCTTTGAGGGTTTCGAGGCGTTCGCTGGCAAGGAGAGCCGCCTGAGTGTCAGGGAACTGTGAAACCACCTGCTGCAGACGTTCACGCGCGTGCGCCTTATCGCCTGAAGCGGCCAGTGCATAGCCCATCTTTAACATGCTGGCCGAGACCTTGCTGGAGGTCGGGAAACGGGTAATCACCGTTTCAAAGTGCTGCATCGCCTGTGGCCAGGCTTCCTTCACGAGATAGAGCTCGCCCAGCCAGTATTCTGCGTTGGCCGTATATTCGCCCGAAGGGTAGCGCTCGGTAAAAGCCTGCATGGCATTAAGTGCTTCAGTAAAACGGCGGTTTTTCACGAGTTCATAGGCAGCGAGGTAGCTCTGCTGTTCGGTCATCACACCCGTTGGTGCGACTGCGGGGAGTGCCGCGATTTTCGCCCTGTCCGCCTCTGGAAGTGCGGCAGCTTTAGGAGAAGTGTCCGTTGGAGAGGTACTGGCAGACGGCATGCGCAGCCTTGCATCTAAATCCTTGTAAAAAGAAAGCTGCTGCTCCTGCAGGCGTTTCAAATCATGCGCCTGTACTTCGAGTTGCCCCCGCAACTCCTGAAGTTCCTGCTGCAGACCTTGGATTTTGTTGATAAGCGCTGCATTGTCTCGCGTAAGCGCATCCGCGCCCGTATCTCTCGCTATCGGCGTTTCGGTCACGTCAGCGGTGTCATCGTCAGCAGCGGCCGTCAATGGCCGCGCGTACGCGGCCTGGTTGTTTTCCATCAGCGCGAAGTTCTCGCTGTCATCCACCACAGGCGCCTCGGCAAAGGCGCTCCATGACAGCGACAGGCAAAGAAGTGCGCGCGTGAGTGGAGTGAATCCCGCTTTCATCGGGTAGCCTCATAGGTGAATTCCGCACGGCGGTTTTGCAGGTGTGAAGCTTCATCATGGCCGAAGTTGGCGGGACGCTCCTTACCGTAGCTCACGACTCGCATCTGATTGGCATCAACACCGGCCATGCGCAGAATTTCTGCGACCGTGTTGGCACGACGCTCGCCAAGTGCGATGTTGTACTCGCGGCTGCCGCGCTCGTCAGTGTGTCCGGCAATCAGCACGCGCGCGCCGGGATGGGTACGCAGGTAATCCGCCTGAGCATTGAGCGATGGCAGGTATTTGCTGTTCAGCGTGCTGTCATCGTAAGAGAAAAGGTAGACCTGATTATGGGGCGCCTGCGTGGTGTAGGACTCGCCTGGCTCCTGACCGGCAAAGCGACTCATCTGACCGAGGCCGCGTGCCATGGCATCAGCACCGTTCATGCCCATGCCGCCGGCGCTGCCGGGTGATTTGGAACAGGCAGCAAGCAGGACCGCGCCTGCACACATCATACCCCACTTGGCAAATACTGTGGCTTTCATCCGATGTCTCCCTCGTTTTTTGTTATAAGACTCTGAATAATTTCATCCGATTGACTGGCGGGTCATTGTACAAGTGTTTCGCTTATTTGGCCAGAGGCCTGCTGTTTTGCGTGTTTTCGAGGACAAACCGTGTTATTTGCGTTGTCAGCGCCACGGTTGCCCGGTTGGCGGCTTCTGCCCCTCCAAGTGGTGTGGGGGCATGTGCAGGTTCGTGGATGCTGAGAATGCGCGAGGCAAGGACCTTATTATCAAGGGTGCGCGTCAGCACCACTTTCACCGACAGCTCAATGACAGAGGGTTTTTGCAGGAAGTTCTGTTCTAATCGCAGCAACTGGGTATCAAGGCGATAGTCTGCCGCCGGCGCGTAAGGCGTGGAGGCGACCGCATAAAACTGTCCGCTTTTCTGAAGACTTTGCACGATGAGCGGGAACAGCATGTCCGCAGGCGGACTGACCCAGGCATTGTGTGCAAAAGCACTCAGGGTATAGGGTTTGTTCACATAGAGCATTTGTGATGTCTGATATCCCGCCACTGCATCCGGCTGACTGACAAGAACAGAGCTCGCCGCACGTGCAGGGCCTCGCGCATCACTGCCAAATGCAAACAGGCGGTATTCGGTGGTTTGTGGCAGTTTAACCGGTGAGCATGCACTTACGAGCATGCAAACGAGCGGAATAAAAAGGATTCGGTGATGGCGCATGCTTATTCTCCAGGTCCAGGTGCGGGGGGTTTCGTACCGCGCCACACCACGGACGGATTCTGGCGCATGGCGTCACTGACCTTTTCAAGGTTCGCGGCAATGGCATCAAGACGATGCACCAGCTGTATAAAGGGCGGGATGGTCTGTTCTGAGATTTTATCAAGCGTCTGTTTGCCCGAGCGCATGGTGCGGGTCGCTTCTTCACCCGCGGCTTTAAAGACATCAGACGTATCACGTATGGTCTGAATGCCGGCGCGCAGGTCGCGCATGATTTGTGGCAGCCCCTCACTGACACTGGCCATGTTTTTCATGAATACATCAACATTCACGAGCGTTTTATCAATTTCTGCGCTCTTTTGAGCAAAGACCGCGCTGACTTTTTCCAGATTGGCAATCAGGTCATGAATATTTTCCGCATTTTTTTTATCAAAAACCCGCAAAATGCCTTTGCTGACATCGGCAAAATTGGTTGAGGCTTCCTTGAGTACTTTATCGAGCTGATTAAAAAGCGAAGGTCTTGCCGGAATGATGGGGTATTTTTCCCCGGGAATAACTTCGATGGGCGTCAGCACCGAAGAACTTGCGGAAAGCCCTACATAGGTAGTTCCGGTAAGCCCCTGCGTAATCAGGGTGGCACTGGTACTGATGGTGATGGGCGTACCATCTTCGATGCTTAAGAGCAGTTTAACCTGACGCGGGTCATGGCGGTTCAGCTGGATTTCACTCACATACCCCACCTGCACGCCGTTAAATTTCACCGGCGAGTCTTCGCTCAACCCTGATACCGCCTCATGAAGGTATACGGCATAGGTGGAATGCTTTTTCTGGTCAAAACCCACCGAGAGCCACAGACCAAAACTTAAGAGAGCCGCTGCGAGAATCAGTACGGTAGCTCCCACAACGGTGTAGTTAATTTTCGCTTCCAATCACGTATTCCCGGGTAGACGGATTAAACCAGTTTAAAAGTTACTGAAGTAATCAGCAATCAGTGGATGTGGATTTTTTCGCAATTTTTCAAGCGGCGCTGTTTCAATGATACGGCCATCGCCCACAAACGCGATTCGGTCAGCCACGCCTCGCAGTGACTCCATGTCATGGCTTATCATGACAATGGTCAGGTTAAGCGCATCGCGCAGGAAGCGCACCAGCTCATCAAATCGGCGGGCGCTGTGCGGGTCAAGGCCAGTTGTTGGCTCATCGAGAAACAGAAGTTCCGGGTCCATGGCGATGGCGCGTGCAGCTGCGGCACGCCGCTGCATCCCTCCGCTGAGCTCCGCTGGAAATTTTGCCGCCGCCTCAGGCGGCAGCCCCACCAGAGAGATTTTTAACATGCCAAGGCGCTTCATGAACGCTTCATCCAGTTCGGTAAACTCGCGCATGGGAAACATGATATTCTCGAGAACGCTCATCCCGGAAAATAATGCACTGTGCTGAAACATCATTCCCCAGCGCCGCCGCAGGCGGTTTTCAGCTGCTGTTGAGAGTGTGGAGATGTCTTCCCCAAACAGCCGAATGGTGCCGGAAGTGGGCTTTAACAGCATCAGGAGGCTGCGCAGAATGGTGGTTTTGCCGCTGCCGCTTCCACCAATGATGGCAAGGATTTCCCCTTTTTCGACAGTTAAATCCACGCCTGTATGCACCCACTGTCCACCCAGGCAGTTTTTAAGATCCTTGATTTCAATGACCGGAGTGCTCATTTACAAATCCATCCAGCTGTAAATGATGGAATACACCGCATCCGCGATAATAATCAGAAACAGCGCCTGCACCACGCTGCGTGTCGTCTGGCTGCCGATACTGTCGGCATTGGCCTCAACGCGAAACCCCTGAAAACACCCTACCAGCGCGATAATAAGCGCGAATGCGGGCGCTTTATACAAGCCCAGCATAAGTTGTTCCAGTCCTACAGACGCACGCAGACGCTCCATAAAGTCGATATAACCGACACTGAGCATCCATTTTGACATAATCGCAGCCCCTGCAAGGCTGAACATGTCAGACCAGAAAATCAAGAGCGGAAAGACGAGCAGTAAACCCAGTACCTTCGGTAACACCAGTAATTCCACAGGCGATAAGCCCATGGTTTCAAGAGCATCCACTTCTTCATTAATTTTCATGCTGCCAATCTGTGCGGTAAATGCGGAACTGGTGCGCCCGGCAACAATAATTGCCGTGATAAGTGGCGAGAACTCGCGAAATATGGCAAGGCCCGACAGATAGGCGATGAAGATATTTGCCCCATAGGTCTGCAGCTGCAGGCCCATCTGGTAGGCAAGTACCACACCAATAAGAAAGGACAGAAGCGCAAGAATCGGCAGGGCCTGCACGCCGGTTGAGTATACATTGGACGCAATGGAGGGTATGCGAAAACGCCGCCAGTTGCCAAGTGCTTCGGCAAGGCGTGTGGTCATGTCACCGATAAGCATGATAAAGCCATCGGCCTGGTCGAGCTTGCTGACAGTTTCTGCGCCCACCCGCCATAAAAAAGGTTTTGTGGGTCTTGGCGGCGGAGGCGTGAGGACGTCCGTGCGGACATCAACAAGGTTTATCAAAGCTTCATGCGTTTTGGAAAAACCCTGAAAGGTAACGGTGTTGCCCTTCTCTTTCAGGAGATTGACACATTGCGCAAGTGCCAGCGCACCGGCACTGTCAAAGAGGCCAAGCTGAGCACCATCGATAACAAGCGCGGCAGACTCCGGCAAGGTCTCGCGGTGAAAGTTTTCGGTAAAGCCATCCAGCAGCAGGACCGTCCAGTCACCCTCGCAATGGTAAACACTGCCCGTTTCATCGAAACGCATTACCGCCTTGCTGTGCACGTATGCCCTTGCCCGCGAATGAGTGTTGCCATGAGCTTAACACAGTGCATTGTGGGGGGAAAGCAGCCCCCCGGCTTCATCGGGAGCAGCGAATCACCGTCTGTCCCCCCATATAGGGATGGAGTGCCGCCGGCAGGTGAATATTTCCTTCGGCATCCTGACCATTTTCAAGAATGGCAACGAGCGTGCGCCCTACGGCAAGGCCTGAGCCATTGAGCGTGTGCACGAGTTTAGTGTCTTCTTCGGCATGCGTGCGATAACGCGCCTTCATGCGCCGCGCTTGAAACGCTTCCATGTTGCTGCAGGAAGAAATTTCGCGATACGCATTCTGCCCCGGCAGCCAGACCTCAAGGTCACAGGTTTTGGCAGACGAAAAACCAAGATCGCCCGTACATAACGTCACCACGCGATAAGGAAGCTCAAGACGCTGCAGAATGGTTTCTGCATCACGAATCAGCTGCTCATGTGCGTCCCAGGAGGTTTCCGGTGTGGTCACCCAGACCAGTTCAACTTTTTCAAACTGGTGCTGGCGAATCAGACCGCGGGTGTCCTTGCCATAAGAGCCTGCTTCACTGCGAAAACACGGTGAATGGCAGACGCGTTTTATGGGAAGCTCTGCACTCGATAATATGGTATCGCGCACAATGTTGGTGACAGGAATTTCAGACGTTGAAGCAAGATAGTATTCAGAATCACCGGTAAGCTTAAAGAGGTCTTCTTCAAATTTTGGCAGCTGTCCGGTGCCGCGCAGGCTGTCGCCGTTTACGATATAGGGTACATACACTTCTTCATAGCCATGTTCACGCGTATGAACATCGAGCATGAACTGCGTCAGCGCACGCTGCAGGCGAGCCAGTTCGCCCTTTAAGACCACAAAGCGCGCTCCACTGATTTTGACTGCCGCGGCAAAATCCATCTGTCCCAGCGCGTCCCCCAGTACATCGTGGGGTTTGGGCGTAAAATCAAAGGTACGTGGAACCCCGAAGCGGCGGATTTCCACGTTTTCAGTCTCGTCCTTGCCCATCGGCACGCCCGGGTGCGGGATGTTTGGCAGGCTCATTATCAGAGCCTCCATGTCGGCAAGGACCGCATCAAGGCTCGAACGGTGCGCGTCCAGCTCTGCGCCAAGCCGTCCGACTTCGGCACGCATCGGCTCGATATCCTCACCCCGCGCGCGCGCCTCGCCAATGGCTTTGGAGCGGGAATTGCGCGTATTTTGCAGCGTTTGTGTCGCTACCTGCAGGCGCTTGCGCTCTGACTCCAGCGCCAGAAACGCATCCACATCAAAGACAAACCCGCGCCGGGCAAGCTGAGCCGCGACTTCATGGGGGTTTTCACGCAACATCTGAATGTCAAGCATGTTTTACTCCTCGTTCACCTGCGCCAGCCACTGCACCATACGCCCTGCCTCAATGGTTTCGGGAAAGGCCGCGAGTACCGCATCCACCCGCTCGGGGGTATCAAAAAATTCGAGCACAACCGGCAGGTGAAAATGCATATCCAGCAACGATGCTTCGCGCTCTATGCCCGTATGTCCAAATCCCCTGATGCCGCGAAAGAGTGTGGCACCACGCACCCCTGACACGTGCAGGTGCTCATAAAGCGCCTTAAGTACGGGCGCGTCTTCGCTGAGATACACACGCACCATCCGAACCTGTGTCATGCTGCCCCTCCCAATACACGCGCGCAAAGGACTCCGGCGATAACCGCGCCCAGCGCAATCGTTACATTCAGCACCACATTAAGCACCGCAGCAGTTGTCTCTCCCTGCTGATGCAGCATTAATGTTTCCCAGGCAAAGCTTGAAAAGGTCGTGTAAGCTCCCAGAAACCCGACTACGGCAAACAGGCGTATGGCCTCAACACTTGAAAAGCGCTCCATGACAAACACCATGATAAAACCGACCAGAAAAGAACCGAGCCCATTTACCGTTAGTGTGCCGAAGGGATATTCCGACCCGGTAAAGCGGCTCGCAATGCTCACGGTGCCAAAGCGCGCAAGCGCGCCCAGCGAACCACCGAGCGCTATCCATACGAGCCCGTTTACCACAATCACCTCACAATGCCGCGCGTGGACGTATTGAGTGAATCAATCAGTGGCGTCACTTCCGGGCACTCGGCCTGCATCTGCTCAAGCTCGGCAACGGCCTGCTGCACGGTATATCCCTTGCGGAAAATGATCTTGTAAGCACGCCGCAGCCCGTCAATGGCTGCTGGCGTAAAACCGCGCCGCTTCAAGCCTACGGTGTTAATGCCGCACGCTGAGGTGGTGTGTCCGGCAATCATGACGTAGGGCAATACATCTTTAGTGACGTAAGTGGCGCGTGCGATAAAGGCGTACTGACCGACACTGCAAAACTGATGCACGGCGGCGTATCCGCCAATAATGGCGTAATCGTTCACCAGCACATGCCCCGAGAGTGCTGCGTAATTAATCATGATAACGTGGTTACCAATCATACAGTCATGGCCGATGTGCGAAAACGCCATCAAAAAATTATTGTTGCCAATGCGCGTGATGCCCCCGCCCTTAACGGTGCCGCGGCTTATCATGCAGTACTCGCGTATAACGTTGCCATCGCCGATTTCAAGCGACGTTTTTTCGCCCTGGTACGTGGTATCCTGAGGTTCATCGCCTACTGATGCAAACTGGAAAATGCGGTTGTTTTTCCCAATGCGCGTAGGACCTTCAATCACTGCGTGCGGACCTACCCAGGTATTATCCCCGATTTCAACATCGGCGCCGATAATTGCGCCAGGCCCTACAGATACCCCTTTCCCCAGTCTGGCGGAAGGATGAATAATTGCATGTTCACTGATCACTTTTTACTTCCTTCGCAACACTCAACAAATCGGCCGCACACGCAAGCTTGTCGCCGACCCATGCTTCACAGTGCATGGCCCAGAAATCGCGCTTGCGGTTAACCAGCCGGGCTTCAAGCCGCAGCTGATCGCCAGGCGTTACTATCTGTTTAAAGCGTGCATTGTCGATGCCTGCAAAAAAATACATAAACGAATGCCCCTCGCTTGCAGATCGCGAAAGACTCGAGAGTATGGCACTGGCCTGCGCCAGCGCTTCCAGCATCAAGACGCCAGGCATAATGGGCTGCCCCGGGAAATGCCCCTGGAAAAACGGCTCATTCATGGTGACGTTTTTAATGGCGGTGAGGTACTCAAACGGCGTATATTCCAGCACTCTGTCCACCAGAAGAAACGGATACCTGTGTGGAATATGCTCAAGAATACTACGAATATCAACAACGGATTCCGTCATGCTAAGCCCCTCGTGATTCGTGCCCCGATTTATAACCACCAGCTGCCTGGTGGCATATGAACGATACGAAAACCGTGCCCCGAGAGGCACGGTTTTCGCTTTTGCAGAACGCGTACAGCGCAGGTATTAATGAATTTCTTTCATTACCTGAGCCGTAACATCCAGCTTGTCAGAGCTGAAAGGTGCTGCGTCTTTCTGCAAAACAATGTCGTACTTGCCGGTGCTCGCAACACGGGTAATCGCCGCGCGGATTTTGCCGTACAGTTCTTCCATCGCTTCATTGTGAGCGGTGCTGAGTTCCTGCTGATACTGCTGACCTTCACGCTCAAACTTCTGCTGTGAAGCAACTATCGCGCGCTCAAGCTCTTTCTTTTGCGTCTGACTCATGACCGCACTGTCACGCTTGAATTTTTCCATGTCTTTTTTCAAAGACTCTTCCATGGCAACCAGCTTGTCACGGCGGGGCTTGAACTCTTTCTCAAGCTTTTCCTGGATGGCTTTCATCTGGGTGGAGGTCTGCATGATTTTCTGCAAATCAACCACGCCAATTCTTGCTCCATCTGCCAGAGCAGCTGTGCCTGCCATCAACAGACTCAAAGCCATCAGTACACGGCTCAAACGTTTCATGATTCCTCTCCAGAATGAAAAACAAGCATCGTATCACACTTCATTGCGGGTTGCGATAACCCTTCTGCAAGGAAAAAACCATACTGCCATCGCAAGTATTCCGCTTGCAGCGACTACCCCCATCAGGGACCAGGTGTTTTCAATTCCGGCAAGGCTGCAGCAGAAACTGGCCAGTGCAGAAAAACCAAACTGAAAACAGAGCGAAATGCCAAGAGCGAGCGCCATGCGCCCCGGAAAAGGACGCACGCTGGCAGCCGTAGCGGCTGTAACGACAAAGCCCGTACCGAAATAATATACAAGCATTGGCAGCAAAAACGTTAACAGTATGGATGCGGATACCCATGCGGCTCCCAGTGCCATGACGGAGGCCAGACCAAAAGCACTCACACCAGCCCCGACCAGCCGGTCGCTGTCTGTGTACCGGGAAAGTGCGGCGCATGCGAGTGTGCCAAAGATATGTGCGAATAATACGAGTGTCTTAATACCGCCAAAAGCGGCGAGGCTAAAACCTTCCGTGTGCATCAAAACAATGGCGCTGCTGGTATTAAACGCGGATTCCCCCGCCATCATCAACGCAGACACCGCAAGAATGCGCACAAAATAGCCGTTATGGAACACCTTGCGCAGACTTTCGGTAAAGCATACCTTCTGTTCCAAAGACGGGCGGGTTTCCGTAATTTTGCGGGCAGGAAGCAACAGGACGAGGCCATAACACGCCATGGCCAAACTGGCTCCCCGCCATCCGTAAACGCCGACCAGCAGGCTGCCGAGCAATGGTAAGAATGCGATGCAGACGCCGCCTGCGGAAAAAAGAAAGCCAAAGCGGGCAATGGCTTTGGCTTCAGGCTCTGAATCATTCACCATGGCACGCCCCATTAAAAGGGTTGCGCCAACGGCAAGTCCCTGGAGTCCACGGGCCAGAAGCATCTGCGGCAGGCTCACAGAGACTGCGGCAAACCCGTTGCTCAGCACATAAAGCCAAAGCCCCCCAAGAAATACCGGGCGCCTGCCCACGCGCTCACTCACAAATCCCCAGAGCAGCATGCCAAGCGCCTTACCCACGAGAAAGAACGACATTACAAGAGGAATGACCCCTGCCGCCACCTGAAAGTCCTCCGCAAGGCGTGGCAGTGCCGGGGCTAAAAAATAGATTCCGGCATTGCCAAGAAACCAGCTGAAGAGAATGACGAGCAGCAGACGCCTGTTCATTGCGACAAAATCTCCTTCCCGCCAGAAAACTCAGAAATTTTTCCTTCTCTAAAGCCCACTCGAACGATAACCATGAACAGCCCATAGAGTAGCGCCAGCAGTAAAAACAAGGAAGAAAGCGGCATCAGGCCTGCGGCAAAACCACCCAGCCCGACCCCAAGGATGTTTCCGGCCTTTGCAAAAGCATTCGCCATTCCAACCGCAGCACCCGGCGCGTGAGCGCGGTCATTGATTTCACAAAAAAGTGCTGGCAGGAGTGCGCCTAAGGTAATCCCCCAGCTAAAGCGCGCCAGCGCACTGACTACATACCCCGCATCCAATGCCTGAAGCAGCATGGAAAAGCCGCCAAGAAGCGCGCACCCCAGCAAAAAGCGGCGCCGCAAACGGGGGCAGGCACGCGCGGCATCGATACGGCGCCCGGTCCACGACGTACTGGCAAGCAGCCCGATGGCGGGCAATGAACACAACAGCCCTGTGGCGAGATATTGCCCTGGCATGCGGTTATTCATGGCGAGCGTAAAAACGGCTTCAGGGAAAAAGCGAATCAGCTGCGCGAGGATTATCAAGGTCCCGCTGACGAGCAGCATGCGGCTCATGCCTCGAGCGTCTGTGCGCTCAACCGTCTCGGTCCGTGTCACTTCTACACGCGGAAGTGCCATATACATCCAGCCGAGCGCGAAAAAACACAACAGTGCCGCCGCGGCATAGAGCAGCGTAAAGCCGCCGGCTCCCAGTAGAGCCCCTCCTGTCACTCCCGCAAACCCGGTACCGAGCGCTCTTGCCGATTGCAGTCGCACAAGAATGCGCCCCCGCTGCTCCCTGTTGTCAAAAGCAAGCGCATACGCCTGCATGGCGGCGAGAAACCCCGCAAAAAGCCCCTGCAGCAGGCGAATGAGAAGGATAACCCGTGTCGAGCTCGCAAACAGCATCATTATCTGAGAAAGGCATAGGGCCATTGCCGCACGCATCAGCATGGGGCGGTAGCCATGGCGGTCTGACAGGTACCCCCATAAAGGCGCCATCACCATGCTTGCCACCATCGGCAGTAACAAGGCGAGCATGTTCCAGAAAACCACCTGACTGGCGGGAACGTCCTCGAGGCCCGCAATCATGAGCCCCATCCAGGTATTACCCATTTCAAGGGCCAGCATCATTAAAAACTGACCGCCCAGCATGCAGCGCATGACCGATGCTTTCATGCAGGTTTCACCAGCGGATTTTTAACGGAAGTATACTGGTTCATGCCCGACTCATGGAGAAGACGCATGGAAAGCAGGCACTTCTGCTTCCAGGGATGGCGTAAAAGCCGCAGGCGCGCTTCCTGAAGACGCGCCTCGGGAACAACTGCAGCCAATGCTGCCAGTTCTTTTTCCAGACAGTCGCGCACGATGCCCCAGAGTGCTTCCTGCGTCATATCGCTGTGTGCAGAGAAGGCTTCAATGCAGGTTGCCAGATGGCTTAAGAGGTTGCCATGGGTAAATGTTGCGCATAGCGCTTCCAGCGTGCGGTTGCCGATGGTGACATCCGCGTGCAGACGCGGATAGTCCTGATTGTCAAAAAATGCCGCATCGCCAATGCCAATGCCGCCAAGATCGCGCAGCACAAGTGCCAGAATACGACTCTGCGCAATAGCCACGAGCACATTCTGCTGATGCGCTTCAAATGCCAGGCCGTGGCGCAAAAGAAGCGTTAACTGACCACGCAGCACACAGCGGCACCATTCGGCAAAAAATTCTGTGAGGTGCATGCCGCTCGCGGTATACACTTCAAGGAGCAGTGGCTTCTGACTCACGGGGGACATGGCAAACAATGCCGCAAGCGGAACGAGTACCGCCGTCTCTGGCACGCAGGTCGCGGGATTCTCCCGCACAATCATGGCGCAGTGCCTGTTTAAAGCAGCGTCCACATCCGGGCTGTCAAGATGCATGCCGCCACGTTCGGCCGCGAGATAGAGACTTCCCTCAAAATGACCATACTGCGCGAGCAGGCCATTTATCCAGCGTGAAACTTCCGGGCCGTTGCGTACGGAGGCCACCGACACGGTACGCGTGGCGGACGTGGTATGCACCCCGACTGAGAGCTTCAAATGCGGCCCTCCTGACTCCGGCATCATCGTGCGAAACGACATACTGGGGCGCGCCCACTGATGCTCGGGAAAAGCGATGGCATCTCCTTTAAGAATTAAAGGCGCGCATGCGCGGCGCAGGCGATTGCGCCACTGCCAGGGATGCACCACCAACGCCTGGTAGTCTTCGGGATTTTTGTGTCGCGCACTCAGGCGTTCGCAAAAGGCTTGATATTCGAGCGGAAAATGCTGGCGCAAAAGCGTGTCTAAGCGCCGGTCTTCTGCCGCACTTTTCACAGAATGGCGCGCCAATGCGCACCAGTAGAGCGGGACTCGCGCTTCAAATTCAGGCGAGTAACTCAACGTTTCAGAAAAAGAAAAACCGGATTTCACCCGAAAATTTGGATGTGTCGGGTGTCCGATACATCCCCACTGCTCGAGAAAAGCCAGGCGTTCACTGCCGGATAACGCTTCCTGTACCCAGAGCCAAAAGCTTAAATACCCCGAGGCTTCCCGCAAAAGGCACTCCTGCCAGTGCGCACGATACACTGAAGCCAGGGCATCGTTGGCGATGGATTGCTCCAGTTCACGGCACACTTTCTCCCAGCGAAGGGCTTCCTTAAGCCCGTTTTCCTGAAGATTGTTCTGGAGATGCTGCAGAAACCGGGGCATGCCGGATACCGGAAACGGCGCATTTGCAAGCCCCTCGCGCAAAACCGCGGCCTGAAGGCGCTTGACACAACGTTTTTCAGCCTGCATTAACGCACTCTGCATGCGTGCTCCAGATACCGAAAGCCCCGTTTCAAAGAGAAAAAACCGTAACGTTTCTGACAGTGAAGCCGATGGAGTAAGCGCGGGAATCATGATGTCTTTCATAAACCGTCTGAGATGTTTTTTAAATAGTATTGATAATTATTCTCATTTGCAAGGAGTTGTTCACGCTCGTTATTCAGCAGGGATTTTTTCATCCCCATGGGGGCTGACATTCGTCTGTGTCTTGCGAGACCCGAAAGCCGGAGCCGCATCCCCAGGGGATTTTCCGCTGCACATCACCCTCAATGTACAGCAGCCAAATCCCCAGAAGACCGCCTCTAAATACCTGGCTCTATTCCCAGAGTCAGGCAGGGCTCAGTGGAAACTTCTTTTACGGCGGCCTCTACCACACGCGTAACCCGCGGGCTGCGTGTCGCCGGTGTTTCATCGAGCGCTTCTCCCTCAAGGCAAAAGGCTTTATGCAGCGCGTATACGCCTTTCTCAAGCAGTGCGGCATCAATCATCACGGAAATCCGAATCTCAGAGGTTGCGATGCGCTGGATGTTAATGCCTTCTGCCGCAAGCGTGTCAAACATCCGTGTCGCGACTTCAGGATGGCTCTTAAGACCCGCGCCCACAATAGAGAGCTTGGCAATGCCCTTCTCGCCACTCAAGGAGTCTGCCTTCAGGGCTTTTGCCGTATGTCTAAGGTGCTTCAGCACCAGTTCGTACTCGTCAATGTGGACGGTAAAGGTAAAGTCAGTGGTGTTTTCCGGGGTAATCTGCTGCACAATCATGTCGGCATTAACGCCAATAGCACTGATGGCTTTCATAATGGTGGAGGCAACACCTGGCGCATCGGGAATACCGCGCAGAGCGATTTTGCCCTCGCTGCGACTGTAGGCAATGCCACGCACGAGCGGCGATTCCATGCTCGCATGCTCTTCATAGGTAATGAGCGTACCCGGCCCCTCCTGCGAGGACGACAACACCCGCAGGGGAACGTTATATTTGCCGGCAAATTCAACCGCGCGAATCTGCAGCACCTTGGCGCCAAGGCTTGCGAGTTCAAGCATTTCTTCAAAGGTGATGCGCTCAAGCCGGCGGGCTTCGGGAACAACTGACGGGTCAGTGGTGTACACCCCATCCACATCCGTGTAAATCTGGCATTCATCGGCTTTTAATGCCGCGGCAATCGCAACGGCTGTGGTATCGGAGCCGCCGCGACCGAGTGTTGTCACGTTACCGTTTTTATCCACGCCCTGAAAACCGGCAATGACGACCACGCGCCCGGCACGCAAATCCTCCTGAATGGGCTGGGTATCGATCGCACGAATGCGCGCCTTGCGAAACTGGCTGCAGGTCTGAATACGCGCCTGCGCACCAGAGTAAGAGCGCGCATCGATGCCGCGATTTTGGAGCGCAAGCGCCATCAGTGCCATCGACACCAGCTCACCCGTTGAGACGAGTGCGGCATACTCACGCTCGGACGGCGACTCGCTTATCTGGTTGGCAAGGGCTATCAGGCGGTCGGTTTCGCCGCTCATCGCCGAGACAATGACAACGACATCGTGCCCGGCCTGTCTCGCCTTTGCCACAATATCTGCGGCGTGGTTGATGTGCGTCAATGTTGCCAGTGACGTACCCCCAAATTTTTGCACGAACAATGCCATGTCAGCGCCCCAGATTGAAGTGTTATTCCGCGCCCCCGGCAATCATTGCATCGATTGCGTCAAGACGACCGTTCAAGTCGTCCGGAACGCGCCCGCCACCCTGCGCCATGTCTTCCCGGCCTCCCCCCTTGCCACACAGGTGGCGCACCAATGTAGCGGCGGAGGGAACCTTGCCGGCCAGTGATTTACTTACACTGGCAACAACCTGCATACTGTCGCCTTCGGTGTAAAAGAGCACGATTACCGCCTGCTCAAGCCGCTCCCGCAGCCTGTCGAGCGTGGTGCGCAGGGATTGTCCATCCCCGCTTTCCAGGCGTTCAACAAGCAGGTTCACATCCCCCACCCGGCGCACTCGAGCCAGCATATCATCCCCCGAGCGTGCGAGCAGTTCCCCCTGCAGGCGCTGGCATTCCTTCTCCAACTGCTTTGTTTCATGCATAAACTGTGACAACTTTTCAGTAAGCTGCGCGGGGGTAGTACGCAGGGTAGCGGCCACGTGCTCAAGCGTCTCCTGCTGCGCGTTGACATAAGCCAGTGCATCAGCGCCTGTCAGCATTTCTATACGGCGAACACCACTGGCAACCCCGTATTCAGCAACGATTTTAAACAACCCTATATCGCCGGTGCGGCGCGCATGCGTGCCGCCGCAAAGCTCCATGGAAAAATCGCCCATGGACAGCACGCGCACGCTCTCGCCGTATTTTTCACCAAAAAGCGCTACAGCGCCTTTGGCGCGCGCATCTTCAATCGACATTTCTGCCGTAATCACCGGATAATTGGCGCGAATCTGCGCATTAACAAGCGCTTCTACAGCCTTAAGCGTTTCGGGGGAAAGTGCCTCAAAATGCAGAAAATCAAAACGCGCGCGCGCGGCGTCCACCAGCGAGCCGCGCTGTTCTACGTGCCCCCCGAGAATCTTTTTGAGTGCGGCGTGCAGCAGATGGGTGGCAGAGTGGTTGAGGCGAATGGCATCGCGCCGCGCTTCATCAACGCGGGCTTCCACGGTATCATCGACCGACAGCGCGCCTGAGAGCAAAACGCCGCTGTGCACAATAGCGTCTTTTATGCGCCGCGTATCCTCAACCCGAAACACAGCACCCTGATGCACAATCTCACCCGTATCGCCCACCTGGCCGCCACTTTCCGCGTAAAAAGGGGTTTCATTGAGCACTATCTGCGCTGGAACACCCGCGCCGACACAGGCCACGCGCTCTCCGTTCACTTGAATGGCAAGCACTTTTGCCTGAGACACCGTATCGGTATACCCCCGAAAAAGGCTGGACTCATGCCACTCGCCCTGGCGCGTAAAATCAGCGGCAAACTGGCTTGCTGCCTGAGACTGCGCACGCTGTTGCTCCATGCAGCGGTTAAAGCCTTCTGTATCAACTGAAAGCCCCTGCTCCCGAAGAATATCGGCGGTTAAGTCGAGCGGAAAGCCGTAAGTATCGTAGAGTTTAAAAGCCACGTCTCCCGGCAAAATCTTGCCGGTTAACTGCGCGATGGCGTCTTTTAGTACCTGGAGCCCAAACTCCAGCGTTTTGGCAAACTGGTTTTCTTCATGCAGCAAGACCTGCTCGATACGAAGTCTGGCATCGGCAAGCTCGGGATAGGCCGAGCCCATCACCTCAACAAGCGGCATCACCAGCCGATGGAAAAATGGCGAGGGCAAACCCAGTTTGTTACCGTGTCGCAGGGCACGGCGCGCAATTCGCCGCAGCACATACCCTCGCCCCTCATTACCGGGTACTACGCCATCGGTGATGAGAAACGCACAGGCACGCAGGTGATCGGCCACCACTTTCAGTGAAGGGTGATTGAGGTTAAGGTCTTTACCGAGAGCCGCAATCGCGCGAATCAGTACCTGAAAGCTGTCAATGTCGTAGTTGTTATGAACGCCCTGCACCACGGCCGCAATCCGCTCAAGCCCCATGCCGGTATCCACCGAAGGTTTGGGCAGCGGATGCAGTTTACCCGTGCTGTCACGGTTGTACTGCATAAAGACAAGGTTCCAGATTTCGATGTACCTGTCGCCATCTTCATCCGGGCTTCCCGGGGGGCCGCCAGGAATGTCAGGGCCGTGATCGTAGAAAATCTCGGTACACGGACCACAGGGACCGGTATCGCCCATCGACCAGAAATTATCCTTCTCGCCACAACGGGAAAAACGCTCACGTGAAACGCCCATTTCCTCAAGCCAGATTTTCGCCGTTTCCTCATCGTCCTTATACACCGTAACCCACAGGCGCTCCGGCGGCAGATGCAGAACGTTCGTTAAAAATTCCCAGGCAAGCCGGATGGCATCGCGCTTGAAATAATCACCAAAGCTGAAATTACCGAGCATTTCAAAAAACGTATGATGGCGCGCGGTAAAGCCCACGTTTTCAAGATCGTTATGCTTCCCGCCCGCCCGTACGCAACGCTGTGCGGTAACGGCACGGGTATAGGAGCGCGCTTCCGTACCAAGGAAGGTTTCTTTAAACTGCACCATGCCGGCGTTGGTAAAAAGCAGCGTCGGGTCATTCGCCGGAATCAGCGGACTTGAAGCTACCGGGGTATGTCCCTCACGGGCGAAATAGTCGATAAACGCTTTACGGATGTCTGCACTGTTCATAATAATTACTGCTGATGTTGAGATGCTGTCGTCACAGGATATGCCGACAGCCTCTTTAAACCGATTAATAAAACCGCTTCACGCAAAAGCGGCTCGAGCGGGTTGTTTCAGGTTTTCAACAACCGACTCACCATGTCTGCCTCAAAGCCCCGATACAGCAAAAACCGTTGTTGCCGGGCGCGGGAATCAGGTGAATCACCGGCTTCCTCCGCGCTGAACTTCTTCTCCCATACCGCACGCGCCAGTGCCTCCCAATCCGTTTCTGCATCGTTAAGAGCAGCACTGATAAGGGTCGGTGAGACGCCCAGCATACGCAGCTCACCGGCTATACGCCGTGGCCCATAGCCCTGACGAATGCGGGTACGGCAGAGCATTTCACAAAAGCGCACGTCACTCTGATACCCCTGTTCCTGCAGCGCGTCAAGGGCTTCACGCGCCGCGCGAGCCCCAAACCCCTTTGCTTCAAGGCGTTTCAGCAGCTCCTCGGCACCATACTCGCGCCGAACGAGCCACCTGAGCGCGCAGGAATAAGCATCGTCAGACATCCAGCGCCATATCGGAAAGATCTTCAGCCGGTGCCTTGAAAGGAACTGCCTTATTCAAGAGCTGCGCACGTATCTGCTGCTCAAGTTCAGCGGCAATGGCCGGGTTATCCTTCAGATACTGCCGGACATTGTCCTTACCCTGACCAATCTTTTCCTGACGGTAGCTGTACCAGGCGCCGGACTTTTCAATAAGCCCCAGTTGCGCGCCAAGGTTGATAATTTCGCTCTCGCGTGAAATCCCTTCGTTATAGAGGATATCAAAATCCGTGGTACGAAACGGCGGCGCAACCTTGTTTTTAACCACTTTAACGCGCGTTTCACTGCCCATGACTTCATCGCCCTTCTTGATGGCGCCCACACGACGAATATCAAGGCGCACGGAGGCGTAAAACTTCAGCGCGTTACCGCCAGTGGTGGTTTCAGGGTTGCCAAACATCACGCCGATTTTCATGCGAATCTGGTTGATGAAAATCACGAGTGTGTTCGAGCGCTTAATGTTGGCGGTAAGTTTTCGCAGCGCCTGTGACATGAGACGTGCCTGCAGGCCAACGTGGGTGTCTCCCATCTCGCCTTCGATTTCAGCCTTTGGCGTCAGAGCGGCTACTGAGTCAACAATCACGACATCAACGGCGGAAGAGCGCACCAGCATGTCGGTAATTTCCAGTGCCTGTTCACCGGTATCAGGCTGAGAAACCAGCAGCTCGGCAACGTTAACACCAAGTTTCTCGGCATAGCTCGGGTCAAGGGCGTGTTCGGCATCTACAAACGCGGCAGTGCCTCCCATCTTCTGGCACTCGGCAATGACCTGAAGGGTCAACGTAGTTTTACCGGAAGACTCAGGGCCATAAATCTCAACAATGCGCCCACGCGGCAGACCGCCAATTCCGAGGGCAATGTCGAGGCCCAGTGAACCGGTGGAAATCGCTTCGATGTCGGGGGTTGCATGATCACCCATGCGGATAACAGAGCCTTTGCCAAACTGGCGTTCAATCTGCGCGAGAGCTGCACTGAGTGCTTTTTGTTTATTGTCTTCCATAAGTTCACCTGTGTTGGAGCCGCAAAAAGCGAAATTATCACACAGACCATCGAGCGTGGCAAACCTTCACGCTGACATATCCAAAAGCCGCGCGATACAGCCTGACACGGCTGCCTGACACGTCTGCAGGCGCACCTCTTCACGGTTTCCCGTGAAGTGATAACAACGCGCCTCGGGAGCCATACCGTTGCCGGCAAACGCCAGCCAGACCGTGCCCACCGGTTTTTGCGGCGTACCGCCATCAGGTCCTGCGATACCGGTCACAGAAACCGCCATCTGCGCGTGGCTGTGGTGAAGCGCCCCCTCGGCCATGGCAAGCGCTACCGCCTCGCTCACCGCTCCATGCTGCGTGATAAGCGCATGCGGCACGCCAAGAAGTTCTTCCTTGGCCGCATTGCTGTAAGTGACAAACCCACGCTCAAACCACGCGGAACTGCCGGCCAGAGCGGTCAGGAAGCCCGCAAGCATTCCGCCGGTGCAGGATTCCGCAGTCGCCATCTGCCACTTGCGCGCACCAAGCGCCAGTGAAAGGCGTTGAACATCATCGCTTAAGGTTTTCATATCTGCCCCAACAAAAAAAAACCCTGTCTTGCAACAGGGTTTTCGTAATTAAGTCCTGAGAAAGCGCGATTACTGCGCAGCTTCTCCAGACGTGCTGCCCTGAGACTCAGGCGCTGCAGCAGGCTGTGCCTGTTCCGCAGGAGCTGCAGGAGCGGTCTGTTCTGTCGGGGTTGTCGGTGCTTCAGGTTGTTTGGGAGCATTTTCACCGCAGGCTGTTAAAAACATAGCCAAAACGCCACCCATCACACCAAGCGCAACTCGTTTCATATCCATTCTCCATTTAGATTATTTTTCTACCCACGATATAGTCTAGCAAAAAAATCCATCAAGTGAAGAAGTTATGGAAAAATAGCTGAAATACTCCGGCATCGACAAGTACGGAGAGATAACGTAATATCAATTCACCCCAAAATTTGGGGAGGGAACTTACCCAACGCCACCACTTTCGGAGTGACACCATGGCTGCCGAACTTCAGTCGGCCTTTATTGCGGGACGACTCGCGGTTCCCGCGACACATAAGGCTCCTCAGGGGTATTACCGCTCCCGGTTGTTTGCAACGCCGGTCGTCAACAACCCTCTCGTGGCGGCGGCAAGTCCCTTGCTTTCGATGCTTGAGCGCCTCTGCGTCAGTCCATCGCTCCCCGCTCTGCCCGTGATTCATGATAACATCGAACACGAGCTGCTGGCGTTCCACAGCAAGCTCGCGAGCCTTGCCTGCCCGGCGGAACTCGAAGCCATTGCCCGTTATCTGCTGTGCGCCACCATTGACGAACTCCTGGCTAAAAATTACCTGCGTCTCTACGGTCAGGTGACTGAATTCAAGGCGTTCACGCCCGTTTCTGCTGACAGCCACGGCCCGGAACGGCATTTTTTCGATATCGTACGCGCCATTCGCGAACATCCGGCGCAATACCTCGATTTGGTTGAGCTTGCCTATTTTTGCCTCATTGCCGGATTTGAGGGCGAACATCATCTACAGGCCAATGGCCGCCAGACCCTTGATAACCTCACGGAAGACCTCTATCAGCTGGTTCGTCAGTATCGGGTACCAAAGCCACATCAGCTTCTAAAAGAAAACGTGTCCACACCACACTTCCAAAAACGCTCAAAACGGCCGCTGATTCTTGCCATGGCCTGCGCCACGACATTGTTTACACTGACCTGGGTTGTCAGCCATGTCATGCTGGAAAGCAAAGCCCGTGATGTGCTGAGCCATCATACCGTACTGGCGAGGGCTGGCAACTGATGGACAAGTCGCTGCATGCGCTCTGTGATGCGCTCACCAAAATTACCGGACCACTGAACCCGCGGGACAACGCGCTTTCTTTTCTGCTGGCCGCCGGTCGCACGCGCCAGGGTAAATCCAGTCTGCTGCGCCAGAGCGGCCTGCGCCACTACACCGTGCATGCGCCGCGAAAATCCACCATCTACTATAATGCAAACGGCATCATCGTCGAACTGGGTGAAGAATGGGTGAACCAGGGCGATACGCTCCTGCAATCGACACTGCGCCAGCTCAACCGCTGCCAGAAGGGTCTGCGCATCTCAGGCCTTCTCTTTTGCGTGGATGCGCGCGAACTGCTGCTGCCCGACAGAACTGAACTCTCCGAACATCTGAAGGCGCATGCGAGCCTCTTTATCCGCATTCTTAAAGACATTGGCTACCCGGTCAGCGCGGAACTGGTGTTCACGCGCATGGACGCGATTGCCGGATTCTGTGAATTTTTCCAGGACGACCACGCCAGCGAGCTGCAAAAGCCCCTGGGCTTTTCACTGGCGCCCCCGACCCTCCCGGCAAAAAGCTTTGCATCACCGCTTGACCATCTGGTGGAAGTGCTAAGCCAGCAGGTGATTGCCAAAATGCATCCGGCCCGCTCAGGCGTCAAGCGCACGCTCATTCGCGAATTTCCGCTGCAGGTAGCAGGTCTGCGCTCTGCCCTGCAGATTTTTCTGCAGCTTCTGGCGCCTGCCCGCAACTGCCTGCAGTCGGTCTATTTTACGAGTGCCGAACAGGGAGGCACCAGCGTTGACCGACTCAACCATAAAATCCGTCATGAATATGCACTGACGGTTCAGGATACATTCCCTCAGGCCAATAATCACCGGGCGTTTTTTATTGAGGGGCTTATTCAGAACCTGCAAAAAGAGACGCGTGCACCAGTAAAACCTGCATCCGACTCGCGCATGAAGCTCACAGCACTTATTGCGATTGCCGGATGCGCGGGACTCTCCGGCCTGCTCGCATGGCATTTTAAAACCGCAGACGTGCTGGATGGCGCCAGCCGGGAACTCCTGCGCTATGAAGCGCTGGCGCAGCAGAACGCCAATAATCCCGAAGCGCTTTATCATCTCGCACGCGCCTCGGAAATGGTGTCGCTTATCCCAGGCAAGGGGCTGTGGCTGCCCACCCTTTCGCAACTGCAGCGCCATCTGGCCGAAAGCACGCGCGATAATCTGCGTGGACAGTTTCTGCCGACACTGATTGCCCGCATGGAACAGACCCTGCGTGATACCAGTCTCTCGCCAGGCGTGCGCTTTGATACCTTGAAAATGTACCTGTCACTCGGTGATGCGGCTCATTTTTCGCGTAAAGACGCGCTTTTATGGTTTGCGCAACATACGCCTCCCGACACCACGGAGCACGCCCGCCGTATTCAAGAGACATTGCTTGAGCAGGCCTTTGCAGACCCCATGCAGCCCATTCCCATTGACCATCAGCTGGTCAGTGACACCCGCAACTTCTTCAATGCACTGCCGCCTGGGTACCTGTATTATGCGCTGGCAAAGGCCGATTTTCCAAAAGCCTCAGCTCCCCTTGCTGTTGAAGGCTTCCAGATCCCCGCAAAAACACTGCCCGTTTATTTCACGCGCCAGGGCTTTGAGGAAATGACCCGGCAACTGCCACAAATCGCACTGCGGCTGAAAGCAGAAAGCTGGGTGCTTGGGAGCCAGGATACCCCCGAACTGACCCCCATGCTCTTACAGGCTTACGCGTTTGAGTATGTCAGCTGGTGGCAGGAGTTTATTGCCAAATCGCGCCCCAGCCCGGTTCACGATTATGCCGCGGCCCAGACGCTTGCTCATACACTCTCTGAGCATCAGTCTTTCTCGAGACTTTTGAGCCTTGTCCGCGAGCATACAGCTCCTGATAACCACGCCGTTGACGCAACGTTTAACGATAACGTAGCAAGCAAGTTTGCCGACATTCATCTCGGAGGCATTGGGTCAATGGAAGCGCTCAATAAGACACTCGGCACGCTCAGCAACTACCTGTCAACACTCGCGGTGCTGCATGATGAAGGAAAAACCGCCTTCAATCTCGCACGTGCGCGTTTTGAAGGCGAAAGCCGCAATGACCCGCTCAGCATGCTTTATGACCGCGTCGCTGAACAACCCAAACCGGTCAGCGAATGGACGCGCCTCATGGCCGATGACATCTGGATGCTGCTCCTCGCCGACACGCGCAATTATCTGAATCATGAATGGAAAAATACGGTCTATGATGCGTACATGAAGACCATCGCCAACCGCTACCCGCTTGACAGTGCGCAGGATGAGGAAATCGCCATTAACGATTTTGACCGATTTTTCTCAACCCACGGTGTTTTAAATCATTACATCGATACCTATCTGCGCCCCTTTATGGACACCAGCAAAGCCGAGTGGGAACCGCGTGAAGTCAATGGTTTTCGCATGCCCATCTCCCCCACCAACATGGAAGCCCTGATTCGCGCCAATGTCATTGGCAACATGTTTTTCAGCGAACAGGACGATGAGGCGCACATTGAATTCACGCTGCAAAAAATTGCCCTCGACCCGGTGATTTCAGCGCTTCAGCTGCAGGTTGGAAAAACGAGCCTTAACGATAATCAAAACAGCGAGTCCTGGACCCGTTTCTCCTGGCCCTCTGCGAATGCGCGCCTCACGCTGAATGCCATTGACGGTAACCATTATGAATTATCCGAACAGGGGCCATGGGCTTTTTTCCGCATCCTGCAAAAAGTGAATGTGCTTTCTGATGAAGAGGACAGCTCCAGCCTGCAGATTCTTTTTGAAGTAAATGGAAATTCCGGGCGCTATGTGCTGAAAACTCAAAACGCCATCAATCCGTTTACGCCAGGCATTTTGAACGGATTTGCGCTCGATGAAAAAATAGCCTGAGTCTCCTTTCTCCCCAGGTGATTCGGGTCGCACATCGTGCACGCCTAAGTGAGCTTGCAACACAAAAAATCCAATATGCTCTTTTTTGGGTTATCGTGAATTGATTGTGGTCTAAAAAGTGATATACAATGCGCTTTTTGTACTGGAATTATTCCATGCCCAAGCGTGATGCGCCTGAATCAGAACGTTTATCCCCTGAACAACCATCCCAGCAAAGACGATATCAACTGACTGGTGCCTCCTCATCAAGCGCACATTCCAGCGGTCATACCGTTAGCTGGCAGACACAGTTCCATACCCACTTCCCCCTTTGGTATTCAGGCAATATGGAGGGTAACGCACAATACTGGGAAGAGATTTATAAGGGCTCTGTGAAAAAGCTCAGCATCCTTGTGCCACATCAAAACATCCGCAGCGAGTGGAAAATGCTGTTCGGCACACGAAGCCAGGTTGGCGAAACGGTGCTTAGAGCTCCTAAAATGGAATTACTGTGCCAGGCCCTCATTACCGGCATTAAATACCTTGAGGGTTTCAAGTTCCGTGATGCATGCAATCTCGTCACGTTCCTGCACCATCGCATGCCCTCAACACTTGCTGATGCGCTCTACACAGCTGCCACCAGCACTGAAGCCGCTCAGTCACCACTTTTCTGGGCCATTGTATGCCGCCAGCAATTAACCGATGACATGTTCTCAGGCCTCAACGATGATACCTGTCTGCCAGCACTGCATCTTGCGGTTTTATTAAACGACAGAACCCTGCTCCAGCAACTGCTTGATGCGGGCGCTGATATCCTCAAAAAAAATCATGAAGGCGAAAGTGCTTTTTTCGTTGCCGCAAAAACCGGAAAGGCGGGGATGCTTGATGCCCTGTACTCGGTCAACGCCATACTGCTGGATGAACCTGATAGTACAGGTAATACGCCGCTTCATGCCGCTGCTGACGCCGGGCATCTTGAAGTATTGCGTTATCTGAGTTCCCACGGAGCTGACATCAACAGAAGAAATCACGAAGGAGCCACCCCGCTGCTAACCGTTTGCGAGGGAGACAGTGACATTTGCCTGGTCAGACACCTCGTGGACAATGGTGCAGATATAGAAATACCCGATGATTCAGGCTTTACCCCCTTGCTGACTGCGGTCTGGGCCGACAAAGAAGATATCGCCAAATATCTGCTGGATAAGGGAGCCTCCCCCCACAAAACCGAGGCTAGCGGGAAGGGGGCGCTGCATTTTGCCGCTGAGAATGATAACGTTGAGCTCATAAAACGGCTTGCCGTGCGATTTGAACACTTCGACATACACGATGAATCACGCCTGACCCCTCTGCACGTAGCCGCATGGACTGGTTGTACCGAGAGCGCCCAATTTCTGCTGGCAAACGGTGCAAATCCGTCATGCATGAGCGCCAATGGCAGCACCCCGCTACATTTGGCAATCATACAGGATGCCTTTGATGTTGTGAAACTTCTGCTCAAATACAACATAGATATAAACGAAGGATGGCGAACAGGACATACTGCACTCGCCTGCGCCGCACTTTCGGGCAGAGTGCACATGCTTCTATACCTCTTAAAAAAGGGAGCGACACTGAATCTCCCCGGGCAATCGGCATTTGGTCTGCTGCAAAGTGCGGTGCATAACCGTCATATTGATGTTGTTATTGCACTGTTTCTCAGTAAAGCCCTTTCAGAGTACGATTGCCAGCACTTTTTAGAATATGCTGTAACATCCCGGCACAGTGACGTTATCGATGTCTGTTTTCAAAGCGGTTATTACCTCCATCACCGCCACATGCCGCCAGCTTTAAGAGATGAATTACAGAAAAGAAGTGATGAAAACAAAGCGATGCGGCAGGGCTCTTTGCAG
This sequence comes from Legionella geestiana, assembly GCF_004571195.1. Taxonomy (GTDB): domain Bacteria; phylum Pseudomonadota; class Gammaproteobacteria; order Legionellales; family Legionellaceae; genus Legionella_B; species Legionella_B geestiana. The sequence continues at coordinate 1,796,131 of NZ_CP038271.1, read as the reverse complement.
GCGCAGGCAACCTTCGCACTTGAAAAAAATCTTGCCGTTTACCAACCCAGAACGATTCCTCCCCTTAAACCGCTTCGAGTGATGCCGATAGGATACGGGCCTGATGGACGAAATTATCTAGATAATGCCATGAATGGCTGCATGCGCACGTTGCTGTGGATAAACGCCTATGACCGCCAGATAAATGGCTCCGTTGTCAGCTGGCTGAAAAAGGCTCACGATACGCCCGAGTCCTTCTGTATCGCAGTAAACCTTACGGGCCTGCGACACGGCTGCTTCCTGCCGCTTTCAGCAAAGCAGTTAAAGAAACTCTACCGTGCGACACCGGACAGCCTGACTGAACTGGTGCATATTCACGGGCAGGCCGTAGTGCGAAAGTGGTTAACCACCCTCGCCAATGCGGAGGAAATGAGCAATTTTCATGACCGATACCAGCGATTAAGTCACTATTTACTCGTTGAAATGGCTGCTGAAAAGCCTGTTGCCATTGAGGTGCCGGCAGCACCACTGCGAGGACAGCGCCGGATTACCGAGTTCTTTCAACCCCGTGCACCTGAAGAAGGTACGCAAGCCCTGGCTGGGTCCTCTGACATCATCAGGCCTTCCTGAGGAAATACTTGCAGGGATTGCATGCCTTTATCCTCAAAACCTGTCAGGATACAGTTTTGGATGGCAGGCTTTTGAGATTCGGGTCTTTGGAATAGGCCTCCAGAATATCACTCACCAGCTGACGCACAACCCCGTTTTTCTGCTCTTCTTCAATCAGACCAACCTGCTCCTTCATGGCAGCCAATCGCGCTTCAAGCTCTCGCGCAACGGAGCCGTTCGGGAACAAGGATGCAAGAACACGTCGCGCCTCAGCAGGGCCCAGACCGATTGCGACAAAAGCGCAATCTGCACGCGCCATTTACGGCCTTCACGCATGTCGGTAACCACCTGGTCACGTACAGCGGATGAACGCGAGGTAAGGAATCACCTGGTACAACTTTATTTCTGATCAATTTTCAGGATTTCACGGTATTGTCATACCAGGGACACTCAGAGATTCTATCTTTATTTTAGAAGGATTGCTGGAACAACAAACTGGATTAAATCCCACTGAAATCATGACGGATACTGCAGGTGCCAGTGATATGGTATTTGGTTTGTTTTAGGGTCTGTTGACATTTGGTGGTGCGAAGCGAAAATCACGTCAATTTAGGCCAAATTTAATCTTGAGTGAGGCGAATAGCCGGCTCTATTTAACGAATTCAAGGTTAAATTTGGACAAATTGACGTGGTTTGCAGCCGTGTCACCAATTGTCAACAGACCCTAGTTGCTCGGATATCAATTTTCTCCTCGCTTGGCAGATGCGGGCGAGTCTGTTTCTGGAGAATTGATAAAGACGCCGATTATGCCTCATTAAATGAGCTTTCCCGCAATTGTGCAAACCCAAAGCGTATAGAGCAACATTGGGATGACATGATGAGAATTGCAGGCTCACTAAAATTGGGTACCGTACATGCATCCGAGCTGATCCTATCATTACTGAAAAGTGATAAACCTTCCAGTCTCGCAAAGGCCATTACCGAAGCCGGTCGCATCAATAAGACGTTATACCTTTTAAACTATATTGATGATGAGGATTATCGGCGTCGAATATTGACTCAATTAAATCGTGGCGAAGGAAGACATGCTGTTGCCAGAATTATCTGTCATGGTCAACGTGGAGAAATCCGTAAACGATATCGCGAAGGACAGGAAGATCAGTTGAGTGCTCTTGGCCTTGTAACTAATGCTGTTGTGCTTTGGAATACCATTTATATGGATGCCGCAAGAAATCATTTGGAACAACAATCTATTGCTATAAAAGAAGAAGATGAGGCCAGGCTTTCACCATTACAGCACGAACACATTAATGTTCTTGGACATTACTCATTCACCCTAAGTGAAGTTGTAATGAAAGGACAATTGAGACCATTTAATAAGCTGCCTGACAATATTGAAATTGCTTAGCATATTTAGGGTCTGTTGACAATTGGTGACACGGCTGCAAACCACGTCAATTTGTCCAAATTTAACCTTGAGTTCGTTAAATAGAGCCGGCTATTCGCCTCACTCAAGATAAAATTTGGCCTAAATTGACGTGATTTTCGCTTCGCACCACCAAATGTCAACAGACCCTAAAATAGGTCGCTCTGCGGTATACAAAATACTGAAATTAGAAATAATAACTTGAATGCATCTCAATTGAGACATATAATTTAAGTATGAATAGTAACCGGAGAAATTATCATGGCTCATACTTCAATGCTGCATGTTCGCGTAGACGATAAGTTGAAGGCTGATGCAGCGAAAAATCTTGCAAGTTTTGGTTTGACTGTATCTGATGCCGTCCGTATTTTATTGACTCGCATAACCAAAGAAGGCGGCTTGCCCGTTGGATTAACGGCTGATCCAGAAGCACATGATGCTTGGTTCCGTAACAAGGTGAAAGAAGCTCTCGCTGACACGCGACCCACTGTATCTCATAAACAGGTAATGGACGAGGCACAAACATTAATTGATCGGAAGCGTCGCCGTGCCTGAATTGGAATGGTTAGCTTTAGCTCGTGCCGATCTTTTAGAGATTGTAGACTATATCTCAGATGACAACCCAGATGCAGCCCAGCGCGTAAAGGATGATATTGAGGCGAAAGTCGCAAAACTACCAGATTTTCCTAAAATTGGCCGTCCTGGTCGAATAGAAGGAACCAGAGAATTGGTCGTCTGGGCGAATTATATTATCGTGTATCAAGAAGATGCTTTTGCCATTCAAATACTTCGTGTGTTGCATGCGGCACAACAGTGGCCACCATCCCATTGAATTTAATTCATCATTTTTAGTTATGCAGAATGCCCGATCCTTAGCGTACGTTTTCGTACCATTGGACTTCAAACCCCCACAGTGGCAGATATGTATGCAACCAACACACCAACACACCTCCTTTGGTCTTACTCATGCGCGCCCTCCATGGCGGCAGAGGAAAAACCCGAGTCACTACAGCGGGCAAGTATGTGTGAGCTTAGTGGATGAGGCGGCTGTGTGCGAGGGTGGTGCGGGAAAAAATCCTTGTGAGCCATGTGAGGATGATGCCGCCTGGGTTGATGCGGATGCAGCGGAGGTCGGCTCTGGGGATAGCGCCGAGAACAGCAGGCCAATCAACCGGGTTTCTTTCTGGAAACTATTATGGGTATTTATGCCGATAATGGTGTCATAGGCAGCTTTCACTGCCGGTCTGAGCATAATCAGGTTACCAAGTTTCAGCTCGATGAGCGTGCTTCCTCGGATAACCTGAAGTATCGCAATCAGTTCCGCGTCGGTTTTGTCGTTGAGGCCATTCTCGCTCAGGTCGAGTGACTGCAGGTTCTGAGGCAGTGCCCGCATGATTTTCACGAGGTCGGCGGCGGTTTTGGTGCGGAGGTCATTATAGCTCAGGTCGAGTGACTGCAGGTTCTGGGGCAGTGCCTGCATGATTTTCACGAGGTCGTCGGCGGTTTTGATGTAGAGGCCATTCCCGCTCAGGTTGAGTGACTGCAGGCTCTGAGGCAGTGCCTGCATGATTTTCACGAGGTCGGCGGCGGTTTTGGTGCCGAGGTAATCATATCTCAGGTTGAGTGACTGCAGGTTCTGAGGCAGTGCCTGCATGATTTGCACGAGGTCATCGGCGGTTTTGGTGTAGAGGCCATTTCCGTACAAGTTGAGTGACTGCAGGTTCTGGGGCAGTGCCTGCATGATTTGCACGAGGTCATCGGCGGTTTTGGTGTTGAGGCCATTCCCGCTCAGGTTGAGTGATGGAGTATCCGGGGCTAGTTTGCCTATTGCCAGAAGAATGGATTCCTGGCTTATGTTTCTGAAATCAATGTGCATCACGTTCCTCCTGTAAGTTCCGGGGCGGCCACCTGGTTAAGGCGGCCAGCATGCAGTATGCGGTGGCAATCATACCGCGATAGTTCGAAATAATAACACAGTGGCAGGTATTCGCACAATCAACACATCTCCTTCGGTCTTACTTATGCGCGCCCTCCATGGCGGCAGAGGAAAAACCCGACTCACTACAGCAGGCAAGTTTGTGTGGGCTTAGTGGATGAGGCGGATGTGTGCGAGGGTGCTGCGGGAAAAAATCCTTGTGAGCCATGTGAGGATGATGCCGCCTGGGTTGATGCGGATGCAGCGGAGGTCGGCTCTGGGGGTAGCGCCGAGAACAGCAGGCCAATCAACCGGGTTTCTTTCTGGAAACTATTATGGGTATTTATGCCGATAATGGTGTCATAGGCAGCTTTCACTGCCGGCCTGAGCATAATCCGGTCACCAAGTTTCAGCTCGATGAGCGTGCTTGCGCGGATAACCTGAAGTATCGCAATCAGTTCCGCGTCGGTTTTGGTGTGGAGACCATTCCAGCTCAGGTCGAGTGACTGCAGGTTCTGAGGCAGTGCCTGCATCATTTTCACGAGGTCGTCGGCGGTTTTGGTGCGGAGGTCATTCAGGCTCAGGTCGAGTGACTGCAGGTTCTGAGGCAGTGCCTGCATGATTTGCACGAGGTCGTCGGCGGTTTTGTCGTCGAGGTCATTCCCGCTCAGGTTGAGTGACTGCAGGTTCTGGGGCAGTGCCTGCATGATTTGCACGAGGTCGTCGGCGGTTTTGGCGCCGAGGCTATTCACGCTCAGGTTGAGTGACTGCAGGTTCTGGGGCAGTGCCTGCATGATTTGCACGAGGTCGGCGGCGGTTTTGATGTAGAGGTCATTCCCGCGCAATTCGAGTGACCGAAGGTTCTGAGGCAGTGCCTGCATGATTTTCACGAGCTCGTCGGCGGTTTTGGTGCCGAGGCTATTCACGCTCAGGTTGAGTGACTGCAGGTTCTGAGGCAGTGCCTGCATGATTTTCACGAGGTCGTCGGCGGTTTTGTCGTCGAGGTCATTCCCGCTCAGGTTGAGTGACTGCAGGTTCTGAGGCAGTGCCTGCATGATTTGCACGAGGTCATCGGCGGTTTTGGTGTAGAGGCCATTTCCGTACAAGTTGAGTGACTGCAGGTTCTGGGGCAGTGCCTGCATGATTTGCACGAGGTCATCGGCGGTTTTGGTGTTGAGGCCATTCCCGCTCAGGTTGAGTGATGGAGTATCCGGGGCTAGTTTGCCTATTGCCAGAAGAATGGATTCCTGGCTTATGTTTCTGAAATCAATGTGCATCACGTTCCTCCTGTAAGTTCCGGGGCGGCCACCTGGTTAAGGCGGCCAGCATGCAGTATGCGGTGGCAATCATACCGTAATAGTTCTAAATAATAACACAGTGGCAGGTATTCGCACAATCAACACATCTCCTTCGGTCTTACTCATGCGCGCCCTCCATGGCGGCAGAGGAAAAACCCGACTCACTACAGCAGGCAAGTTTGTGTGGGCTTAGTGGATGAGGCGGATGTGTGTGAGGGTGCTGCGGGAAAAAATCCTTGTGAGCCATGTGAGGATGATGCCGCCTGGATTGATGCGGATACAACGGAGTTCTTTCAACCCCGTGCACCTGAAGAAGGTACGCAAGCCCTGGCTGGGTCCTCTGACATCATCAGGCCTTCCTGAGGAAATACTTGCAGGGATGCATGCCTTTATCTTCAAAAACCTGTCAGGATACGGTTTTGGATGGCAGGCTTTTGAGATTCGGGTCTTTGGAATAGGCTTCCAGAATATCACTCACCAGCTGACGCACAACCCCGTTTTTCTGCTCTTCTTCAATCAGGCCAACCTGCTCCTTCATGGCAGCCAATCGCGCTTCAAGCTCTCGCGCAACGGAGCCGTTCGGGAACAAGGATGCAAGAACACGTCGCGCCTCAGCAGGGCCAAGGTTGCGGTAAAGCATGTTGCGCACGGTGGCATCCTCAGAGGTCGTACTGAAAGCCCACAGCTCTACAGGCCCGAGCGTCAATGTCAGCAGCTGCACGTTAATGCCCATTTTAGTCGCATACTGCACGAGGAAGGTGGCACCGCCCTGTTTAGGGCCATGCACACGCTGGCGCAACGCCGCTTTTGCCGTTTCAGACAGGCCAAAAATGCTGCAGGTTTTTTCCACTGCCTGTGAAGGTCCCGCGTCCATTACATAAATAGCCGTGGCAAAATCAATCATGACGGGGTCAAAGTCATCAACCGATTGCGACAAAAGCGCAATCTGCACGCGCCATTTACGGCCTTCACGCATGTCGGTAACCACCTGATCACGTACAGCAGATGAACGCGAAGTACGGTGGAATTCATCATAGACAATCCGTTTGTGATCTTCACGAATTTCTGCCACACGTTCACGGTGGTATTCGCGGTATTGATCAGGAATGTCCCCAAGGTTTTCCTCAGTCAGATAATAGTGTCGCGCCAGCACATAACGGGCAAGCATGTACATGACCGCCGTCTGCCTGTCGGCCGAGTCTCCGCCGCTTTTCGCGACCTCGTCAAGGTCAAGCGATACCACGCGGGCATCGCCGATATCAAAGGCGCTGATACGCGAAAGGATGGGATACTCGCGCACCGCACTGGAAATCATACGCGAGAAGGCGTTGATGAGCGACTCACCGGTTGGCGCCTTGATTTTTTCATACAAGTCTTCGATGGATGGAATACGGCAAATAGATACCGCATCCGCAAGCAATGGCATCGCATAACGCTGCGCAAGCATGGCTTCATGGGGAAAACCAGCCGAATAGAGTGCATCGGTCACTTCCCACCAGGTGGATTTGGAGTCGCGCACAAAGCCAATTTCCTCGAGGATACTGTCAAGAAACTCTTCAACACCAGGAGCATAAGGCGTGGGGTTGTATTCATCAGCAAAGGATTTATACAGCTCATCGACCACCATGCCGGCGAGGTCTGGCATCGCGTCATAGGGCCTTACCGCCCCAAGTGGCGTTGTCAGCAGAGTCAGGAAGTTAACAAGGAACGAGCGCTCGGAGGCGGTCGGGTAACGACAGCCAAGCTGCGTATCGAAAGGATTAATGGAGAATTCTGGTGTCATTCGCAGCCGATGATACGCCACAAGGTGGCGTTTGGAAGCCGGCAGCGCTTCTTTAAGAAGCGAGATAAGTCCGCTGCTCGATGGACCGATATCAATAATGGCAATACGCGGGAGACGCACCAGTCCGCCTGAGAGGCAAAGCCCGAGGTTAATGGCATTTGAGAGCACCGATTTACCGGAACCCGGACGCGCGTACACCAAATCAATCCACGTGGTCTGCTGAGTAGAGCCTGGCTGAAAGGGCCATGGCTTTCCATCGGGCGTCCTGAAAAGCAGCGCTCCTGTCTCCCAGGGCGAGGCCGGGCGCGTGATGGGCAGCATGGTGATAACATCGGTCAGTGGTGCGACAGAAGGAGTAGCCGCATTATCGAGGGTCGTGGCGAGCATGCTTGAGGTAAATCCCGCAAACGGATCACCGCACATCTCTGATACATCCATCGAACCCCAGCCCTGTATGGCCTTAACCAGCTCAGAGCTGCGTCGACGCAAAAGCGGGAGGTTCCCCTCCGGCGCCCAGGTGGTAGCTACCACGCGCAACCTGACAATTGCCTCATCCGTATTAAGCTGCAGGTACTTCAGGAGATTCACCGAGTCGCTGATAAGCCGGTTCTGTGCTGAGGAAAAACTGAGAATGGAAGCGAGCAGGCCCTTCAGCTTAACCGTTTCAAATCCTTCACTCTCAATGAGAAATGCCATTCGCCAGGGCACATGTGAAGGCAGAATACGTGCAAAAAGCATCATAAACGGGCGCACATCTTTCGGGAACAGGTCGATAAATGCAGAAGAATAAATTTTATCCCCTACCTGCACCGTACGCATGTCAAGTACAGTACTGTCACGCGGTATCACCTGGGCCGCAAGCGGCGGCCACAGTAAATCCGAAGCATTACCGGAAAAACCGTTGATTTCCCGTGTCCCAATCATGTCGCCAGGCAATACCGGCTTCCAGTCATCGGCAGTAAAATCAGGGTCTGCCGTCATACGGATGGCATGTACGGCTTTATGCACTTCAAGCAGTTCTGCGTTGATGTGCAGTGTTTCCATGTCATTCATGAGCGAGCGCACAAAGGCATCATGAGTATCACGAAGCTCGGGAATGGCTGCAAAAACCGTTTGCGAATTGCGAAATGGAGGAATTTTTTTATCACGAATCATCTTGAACTTCGCCTTATTGGCGGCTTTCAACTGATCGGGCGGCAAATTAAATGGTCGGGTGTAGAGCACAAAATAGACTTTCTCATCCGCACAATAGCGGGAAAGATACTCGACACGTTCCTCGAAAAGGTCGGCGAGATTAAGTTCAAGACGGCGCGCAGTCGCTTCCGCCGGTTGATAGATATCATTAATAATTTTACGAATGTTTTGTTTGTCGTGGCTGAAAAACACCTGCATGGCATGTCCTGGACGACTCATGGCGCCGTGCAGTGAATTGTTAAGGCCTTCTACAAGGCGTTGAAATTCTTCAGGCCCCGCCAGAGCCGTAACCCCCATAACCTGAATAATGGATAGCAGTGAGCCATCGTGGTTGACGAGTACCGTCTCGCTGTCAGCCGTTTCCAGTTCGCAATAGGTATCAGCGGACTGCTTAAGACCCGTACTCAGCCAGGAAAAAAAGGTATCCACACCATCAAAAAATGATTCTGCCCAAGTCCCCATTCCCCTTTTCCCCCTTGTCAGCGTTTTGCGCGTTAGCCTTTCAGGATTTTTGCTGTTCAGCCATTTCCTGAAGCGCGCTTGCTGCCCATTGCTCAATCTGCTTTCTGAATTTGGCTCTGGATGGCAACAGCCGTACATTATGAAACAGTTTATCCTGCGTTTCTGGAGACGTTGCATTGGAGTCAATTAACATCTGACCAAATATGGACGGATCGCTCGTACCCTCTCCAAACTTTTCCTCAACCTCCTGCGAACGCTGACGCAATGCCCGATAAATATTTTGCGCACTGACTCTGTAGCCGGTGTCATTGGTAATGGCGCAGAAAAAGACATGGCAGAGGCTGTTAAGTTCTTCCTGAGTCAATTCTGGAACATATACCAGCGTTCCTCCACCGAATCCACCGACACCAACAGACTCAAGAAAACAGCATTGTGAGCAAAAACAGCAGGCGGTTACCAGATTGCTCATGCGGTTATTGGAATAATTGGCATCCAGATTAATAACATCTTGAAACTGGCGTGCCTGGAAACCACAAAACTGACAGGTATACCTGTCACGCTGAAACACTTTCTGTTCAAAGCTTCGAAAACGTTCATCAGCCTTACGGGCAGAAAACAGGCGCCAGGCACCAGGACTGGCTCTCAGTCTTAACGCCGGACGCCTTGTAGTTTCAGCCATAATGACCCTGCTTCACGTACTGACAGCCTTTAGGAGAAGATGATACCCGTCGCGCCACCGGTCTGTTGAGCGCCACCAAAGACGGTCTGACCTGTGATTCCAAGAATGGTGGGCAGGAACAGGAGTGCTGCGGCAACCGCCGTCATACCAACACAAGTACCAATGGTGACCTGCTGCGGGTTGTCTCGGTGCTGTTTGAACTTCATGATGGCACCGACTGCAAATCCGATTCCGCCGACATAGGATGCGGCAGTCATCAGTTTGGAAAGGTTGGCAAATGATGTGGTAATTGTGGTAGCAACATTACCAAGCGTCAGGGTAGTATCAGCGGCCATGGCACTGCCTCCATGAGCCAGCAGGCTGGCGGCAACGCTAATTTCAAACGCTTTCTGGTACAATCGTGTGTTTTTTATTATTTTTTTCACTGATGTCTCCCTTGTATCAACATGTTTATGATTGTTGAAAAACGCATTATCCCTAAAATACTACCACTTTGCGTATGTGTACAACCAGCCCCCGCATTCAAAATATGGTGAATAGATACAAACGCTTTAGAATTTTTAATGGTAATCAGCCGGTTCCGTACAATGTAGCACTAATCATACGCAGAGTACCAACTATATTAATGGCAAGAATACCACCAAAAACATGCACCATGCCTTTTCCAGTACCTCCTGGCGGCTGACCGGAGGATGCGGTGCGCGCGATAAGAATCCATCCGCGCAGAAAGGCAACAAGTCCTATCACCTGAATGATAATGGTAAGCGGCTCACCAATGGCACTGCCACTGCCAAACATGCTGTCAATGATGCTGCCACCGCCTGATGCGCCGGTATCGATAGGTGCGTAGGATAAGGGATTGGAATACCCAAAAGTAGTATTCATGAAGACTTGCATGGCCGTCGGAAAATAGACAAAGACCGCGGCCACCATAAAATAGACCAGCGGCTCTTTCATGGCGTTAGAGCCGCCCATTCCCCGCGATTCCCCCATTGACTTAAGCGCAAGCACCGCTTTCATCGCAAAGGCTATGCCCATGACGTAGGCACCGCCTGTAAGCAGGCGTTCAATGGGTAAAAGGTTCTCAGCAAGACGCACCAGTACATTCGCCTGGTCCTGAATCTTGCCGAGCACACAATTATAATCGCAATCGGCCATGAGCCCCTCAACTGTCCTGCTGGCTAAAGCGGATAACCTGCCCTGAACTTAAGACGACACGTCCCTGCTGTGCATCAATGAGCCTCACCACACCAAGGCCCGGAATGGGTGTTCCCTCTCGCACGGTAAGTGTGTTACCGATGGACGACACCAGCCACGCGCGCCCGGGAATGACCGCTTGTATATAGTATACCACACGCGGTGGGGATGGTGTTTTGGCAACCGGGCGAACTTTTGGCGCCGTGCGGGCGGTCAAAACCGCGATTTCACGGGATTGCTCCTCAACTGTTGCAGCAAGCGACTCAATCATCTTCTGCATGGCGGCCGCATGTGCTGTCAGTTTTTGCATGTTTGAGCCAATTGATTCGAGCTGACCGGTAACCGCACTGACCTCCTGGCGCGTACTGTTCTGACCAAGCTCCAGCGCAGACAGCTTCTGGTTCACATCCCTCACAAGGGCGCTGTCGGGTGCGGGTGCTGCACTCACCGGCGAGGGCAGGGGCTGAGAGGCAACCGGAGTCGGCAAAGGCGCGGCTGGTTGTACAGGCTGCACGACCGGTGGCGTGCTGACTGGCGCTGAGGCAACGTCCATGGGTGAGGCTGCATCCGTACTTTTACTGCCGGAAAAAAGCAGGCCGACAAATTTCCACACAATGACCACGGCGAGGAAGAGTCCGATGACTATCATCGCATTACGGCGGACATTCACGGGCTTATGCCCGGGAGTAAAGGCATTAGCGGCATTTTCCATACCGGGAATTTCTTCGCTCTCAGGCTCGGGATTGAATGTATCGAGTTCGGCGTATTCGTACTCGTCGCTGTTCTGTTCCTTATCTGCCATATCGTACCTGTTCTTTTATGAAAGAGACATCAAATCCTGTGTAAACAGAATCCCCATTCCAGTTCCTGAAAAAACTTCTACTGTTGTTGGGCGGCTAAACTGCTGCTGTGCCACCTGCCCCCAGCTTTTTCCAAGTGTTGCGAGTCCAATCACGGCATTTTCAAGCGCTGAACGGCTGATACCGTTTTGTACGGTGATGTTATCGCCGCCACCGGTTCCGCCAATGGTAACCGTAGTATCCGCAGACTGGAAGGCATTACCGAAACCTTCAAGGAAAGAAGACGCAAACAGCGCGCCGTACCTTGACAGGTAGTGGTGGTTGGTACGGCTTGACAGGGCGGTGCGTGCCGTATTCGGGTCAATTGCGTAGGCACTTACCGGAATGCTGCGAGCAGCTCCCGGCACTGAAAGCGTATTAAAGCTGATAACCATCTTACTGGAATTGGACGGCAGTATAAAACTTCCAATCAGTTTCGCACCTTTCAGCCTGCCACTGACAATGGTCGCAAGAATCGGACTTGGCTCATCACTGTTGACGGAGGTATCAAGCACTGCAAAGACCACATCCCCGGTCTTCACTATTGCTTTTTGTGGAGGCGCACCAATGCCGCCGGCACCGGGCACTCCGGGGGTAGAGGCGGCGGCTGCGAGTCCTGGAATAGAGCTTCCAGCTTCTTTTTCGCCACCTGCGCCCTCACCGCCACTGCCTCCGGTGTATTGCTGCGTGGATACGGATTTCCAGCGCGACATCATCTGGTTGGCCGCACTGCTCATCTTCGCGGTGCGATCTTGAATCTGCTGCTGAAAACGCTGATCGGCCATTTGTTCATTCTGCCGTTTGATGATGGCCTGCAGCTGCTGGGTGTTGTTGCTCATTTGTGCGGCAGAAGGACCCTGCATGGCGCTTCCAGGCCCCCCAAACGTGCTCACTGGTGCTTTTGTGGTGTCGGTACCAAGGTCAGCAGTAAGCGCGTCAAGACTTGCCAGTTTGGAGTCAGGTACACTAAAGCCTGCATCGCGCAGTTCATCATTACTGTATCCGGCATTTTTTAGCTGCGATGCCGTAAATCCGGCGTCTTTCATGTCTTCAGCTGAGTATCCCGCATCATGCAGCTGCTGGGCACTGTAACCTGCGTCTTTCATCTCTTTGGCGCTGTATCCCGCATCTTTCAGCTGCGCGATGCTAAATCCTGCCTTTTTCAAGTCAGCGGCACTAAAGCCTGCATCCTTAAGCGCTCTTGCGTCAAATCCCGCGGCTTTAAGGTCGGCGGCGCTGAAACCTGCTTCACGAAGTGCGCGCGCTGAAAACCCGGCGTTTTTGAGGTCTGCAAGCCCAAAGCCCGCGTTTTTAAGCTCAGCGGCGGTAAATCCCGCGTCTTTTAAATCTTTGGCGCTGAAACCGGCAGCTTTAAGGGCTGCGGCACTGCAGCCAAGACTCTGGCGCAGGGATGCGGCCGTTGCACCGACTGCGCGCGCGGCACTCAGTGAGTCCACGCTGCAATCCGGTATTCGAGCATCAGCCACTGCCGCGGCAGTACCTACACCATTAGCGGCCAAATCAGCCGGGCTGTAGCCTGCTGCCAGAAGTTCTTTGGGCGAGAATCCTGCGGCCGCTAAATCTTTTAGCCCGAAACCTGCCGCTTTCAGAGCACTGACGGAACACCCGTTAAGGGTTTTAATGCGCTCTGCTGATACACCTTTGGCTTTCAACGCACTTAGTTTCGTTGCATCGCAGCCGGCAGCCCGGATGTCACTGTCGGGAACCAGAGCGCCTGGAGTGTCTGAAGCCATTCCAAGCTGAGCAGGCGTAAATCCTGCATCGCGTAGTTCCGCAGGCGTAAAGCCTGCGGCCTTAAGTGCCGCAACTGAGCATCCTGACATGTTTACAATGCGACGGGCCGAAACACCTCTTGAGCGCAGCTCAGCCAGTTTTGTTTCATCACAGCCGGCGGCCTTGACCGCTGCATCCAAGGCAGTTCCTGCCGCCTTGATATCTGCGGGCGTAAAACCCGCTGCCATGAGCTGATTGGGCGTAAAGCCTGCATCAAGGAGTGATTTGGCGTCAAAGCCGGCGGCCTTTAGAGCCGCGGCAGAACAGCCTGAAAGACTCACAATGCGGCGCGCTGAAACCCCTTTAGCCCGGAGTGCTGCAAGCTGGTCTGGATTACAGCCTGCTGCTCGTACGGCCGCATCACCCGCAGCCTGTGCTGCACGTATTTCTGCGGGCGTAAATCCAGCACTTGCGAGGTCTTGTGGTGTAAAGCCTGCGTCAGTCAAGTCAGTGGCGTTAAAGCCCGCGGATTTCAGAGCGGAGGCCGAACAGCCGTTTAAATCGCGAATGCGTCGCGCAGAGACCCCTTCATCGCGTAACTCTTTAAGCTTAAGCGGGTCGCAGCCTGCGGCCTTTACATCAGCATCATCGGCCAGGATGGCGGACCTCAGCTCGGCTGGAGTAAAGCCTGCCGCACTGAGCTCTTTAGGGGTGAAACCCGCATCGATAAGGGAACCTGCATCAAAGCCTGCAGCCTTAAGGGATGCAGCAGAGCAACCATTCATGTCGCGGATTCTTCGCGCTGATACGCCCTTGCTGCGAAGCACGGACAGTTTTGTCGGGTCGCAGCCCGCAGCCTTCACATCATTATCAGGCACAAATTCAGAGGCTAAAGACGCATTCGCAAGAGGTCCAGAAGCACTTTCAGCCGCAGCGATTTCTTTAGGCGTAAAGCCGGCATTGGTAAGATCGTCCGCATCAAACCCCGCACGCGCGAGCTGTTCTGCCGTACAGTTGGCAAACTGTCGGATGCGGTTTGCACTGACACCGGCGACGCGCTCTTTTCTAAGCACCGCCTCCGAACAACCGGCATTGCGCACATCAGCACCTGTCACACCGGGCGGCAGCCGTGTTTCGGCTTCAGCCACTTCGTCAGGCGTGTAGCCCGCATCGCTTAAATCCTTTGGGGTAAAACCCGCGTCCAGTAATGAGCGCGCATCAAAACCTGCGGCGCGAAGTTCAGCCGGTGTAAATCCGGCGCGCTTTAAATCCGCGGCGCTGAAACCAGCATTACGCAGCTCTGAAGCCGTAAAGCCTGCTGCTTTCAACTGAGCGGCACTGCAGCCGCTGATACGCCGCACAGCCGATGCCGTCACACCCGCATTGCGCAGGCGCGAAAGCGCATCAGCATTGCAACCGGCGTTTCGCACATCCGCGGCCGTAATACCACCAGGAAGCCCGCTCGCCGCCGCAATATCCGCATTTGTGAATCCGGCACCCTTGAGCTCATCATCGCTGAAACCACCGTCTTTCATTTCCTGCGCGCTAAAGCCTGCCGCACGCAGAGAACAGGCGTCATAGCCACAGGTACGCAATTGTCCGGCTGTATATCCAGACTGGCGCAAATCCACAGCGCTGACGCCTGCTGCCTTCAAATCGGGACAGGAACAGATTTTTGATAAACTCTGAAGCGGCACGCCATTGGCACGCAATTGCACACAGGTGCACGCGTCTTTAACCTGGCTCAGCGTACCGCCCTCGTTCATGACACTGTCAAAGGATGACTTGCTGCAGTTACTGTCGCGCAGTTGCTGCAGCCAGAGACTTTTTTGGCTGCCAGCGGTATCTTCAAGCGCCAGTGTACTAAAACCGACACCGCCGCGCCCACCCTGCGGACCTACCGACTCAACACCCTCACCAAAAGCCTGACTTCTCACGATTGTTGGAATCGCACTGCCACCTTTTTTGATGGCCGTTTGCGCCTGATTCAAATTTTGCTGCTCAACGAGTTTCGCATACTGCGCCGTGGGATTAAGTCCTCCAGGAATGGAAGCAATGCCGACTGGTGCTCCACCAAGTCGTGCAGAAGAAAGGTCTTCTGGCGTTTTAGACTGGAACTTGAAGTATGCAATTGTGACTGCGGTCACCAGCAGAATGGTGGTAAAGAGCAGAATGATACGTGTGCGCGTATTAGAAAAAAGCGCCTTCAGATTTTCTTTTCGACCAGCCATTATTTATAACCCTTCTACCTTAAGCTGCATCACTTTTCCATGCCAGGAAACCAGCAATACCGGAGACTTCTGCATTTCGTAGGCATGCATGCCGTCAGCGCTTGTCATGCTGGCAATCCATCCCGGAGACAGTACTGTGAGATTGGTGCGCACAAACATGCGATCGTTCAGCAGCCATGCGCGCGCATCCCCGCCACTGACTACAAGCCGTGAACTGCCGTCCGGTGGCACGCCATCCAGAACATGCAGGAGAATATCGCTTGCAACCGGTGGCAGACCCTCCTCCATGGGCATGGTTTTGGCATGCGGGCCAAGTCCCTGGATACGCAAATCCACCCGATAGTCTACCGCTTTCTGCCCGGGAATCAGTGTCAGCATGACCGGCGTATTAAGGCCGCGCAGGCGCACGGCAAGGTTGCCGTAGTTATAGAGTTTGGTGGCCTGAATCATCAGCGTGTTGCTGGTTTTATCCCACTGGATATTAAAGGCTGACGGGTCACCAAGGTCATAGGCGGCAATTGGCCAGGGAGCACCTGTGGAGTCCAGAAAAACAAGGGAAGACACAAATCCCTGTGACAGACGAATCACGGGAGGTGTTGAGCCTGGAGACAGATTGACAAATTGCGAGGTGGCTGTCGGCTTTGGCGGCGTGCCTGGGTCGATAGTCGCTGCCATTTCATTGGTTTTATACATCTGGCGCAACCGCAAAACCTGCTCGGGTGTCAACGGAAACATCTGTTTTTTAAGACCTTCGAATGCTTTCTGTTCGATGGTATCGGCAACATTTTCGGGCATGACCTGAGAACCGGCTTGCGCGGCTTCTGCATTCTGCCCCATGGGTAATGCGCCCTGATTTTTGGCATTACTGTCAGTCCCGGGTCGACCGGCGCCCATGGGGCCACCTGGACCGCTGACATCGCCAGTCTGTGCGTATTTTTGCTGCAGCAGTTTCAGCTGCTGCAAGGCCTGCTGCGCTGAATTCGTATTGTCCGGCGCAGACCATGCAGGCGCACACGCCAGCAGCGTCATTGTCGCCCCGAGGACACGCCACAAATGACCGGTTTGTCGCATCATCCACCCACCTCACCGCTTGCAGGACCGACAACAAACTGAGCAATACCGATACCGCGTGGAGAGTTGAGTGTCGACACACGGGTAATGAGCATGGTCACAATATTATTCTGCTGAGAAAACTCGCTCGCACTCTGGTACGTTACGAGAATCGGCATCTGGACGCGCCAGGAATAACGGCCATTGAGCATGCCCTTTTGCAGAATAATCGGGGCACGTGTTGCGACTGCCGATACAATCAGCTTTTTGGCCTTGACGGCATCAAGGTTGTTTGACTCTTGAAGAGCGGTCAGAAACTGCTGCCATCCTTCGGCGGTAAAGAACCCGGACGATGCCTGCAACTCATCGCGGTAGTTCACAAAATTATAAGTAAAGGCTGCACTGGCTGCCTGACTTGCCCATTGCAGCACGGCTGAATCAGACTGGTTGGGCTCATCCAGGGGAAAGAGGGGCGTAATACGGCCATTCACACTGGTCGCAAAATATTTAGGTGCCGGCGGATGGGTCAGAATATAGCCCATGATAAGACCCAGTACGATATTCATCGTGAGCGAAAACAGAAGGGCAACCACCATTTTACGCTGCCCGTCCTTATAAAACCGGTTTCGCAGTGCTACAGCGACAAGTGCATCTTCAGCCATGGTTTCCCCGATTCATTGCGGTATTGCCCGCGTATCATCTTCACCCGATGGATCGGGCGGAAGCAGTGCCGTATCCGTAGTATTTGGCGCACTCAGCGGTGTCAGCTGAATGGGCGGATAGTAACCGCTGGTTGCATAGAAATTACGCTCTGGTGTATTCGCCCAGAGATGGTATATACCGTAAATCAAAATAAGACTCAGTGCCATTGATGCAAGAAGCAGCCGCCCGACAAGCCGGTAGGTTTTTACATAAAAGCTTTTCGCGGCTCTTATTCTGCTCCAGGTATAAAAGCTCATGAAATCCCCATTCAGACAATGGCATTGCGGAAGGTAATTTCCACCCGCGCATTCGGTGAGCCGTCACCCCCCTGCGTTACCGCTGTTACAGGTTTATCACTACCGGCTCCTTCTGTAAAGAGCAGGCGTGTATCAATTCCCTGTGACCAGAGGTAATCCCCCACGGCACGTGCGCGCGCGATGGACAGTGCTCGCTCGCGTTCGGCGGAAATGTAACGGCTGCTGTAGCTCGTGACATTCACTCCCACCTTACGAAATTCTTTCAGGTAACAGGCCACCGTGTTCAAAACGTTATAAGACCCCCAGGTCAACTGTGGCGACTGCTCGGGAAACAGCAGATTGGCAGGAATGGCGACCAGATAATCCTGCCCCATACTGACCACCTGTACCCCCTGGCGCGTCAGCTGCTTTTGGATGGCAAGGGCTTTAGGGTCTGAGGTGCCCCGCACTTTGCTCGGCAGACGAGGGTCATCATCCAGCGGCACAAAGCTGGAGGAAGACTTGCACGACCACAACAGTGCTGTCGCCAGCAGTGCTGTAAGCAGGCGCATGGCCCGTGTTGATTGAATTGACCTCACACTGTACTCCGCGATGTCGGCTGTCTGCCTTAACGTGGCATTGTGCATAAAAATAATGCAAAACAACCCAACGTACTCTCTGGTGATAAAAGCATACAAATCATTGCGTTACAAGTCCCTGATAACAACTTGTTGCAGAGTAACCATTCACCACGCCCACCGAAAAGCCATATTTGGCGCATCTTGTGCGAACGCATTACAAAAAACTGCTCACATACCGGTGTATGCTGCGCTTTTTTTGTAATGCGTTCGCACAACCTGCACTCAAATCTGACTTTTCCCCTAAAGCATTCAAAATGTGGTGAATAGATACGTTGCAGAAAGGCTTAGAATGCGGCCTCGCCACCCTGTTCAGCGCGGGCGCGAGCCACATCAATTTTACCCAGAAGCCCGTTGACAATGCCCGTCAGCTCTTCCGTACTGATGGTATCACGGACCAGTGGCGGGTAACTTGTGGCGACCTGAAAATCGCGAATCATCTCACCGGCAATCACCGCCGCCTGGCGGTCTTTGGCGCCAGCGGCACGTTCAATGGCAAGCAGGGTGTTGCGGGTGTAGTTAATATCAAGAATGGGCAGCGAAAACGTGGCAACGTCTGCAGTCAGCAAAGGCATTGCCCCCTCTGGATGGCGCAGACGGGTAAAAATGGTAATCACCCCTTCCGGCTCATCTTCAACCAGCTCTTCCAGCGGCTCCGGCTCGTTATGGCCATGGTAGGCAAGCAGTGCTGCAACGCCGCGCTCAATGGGCCCCTGTGCCGTTGATTCATGCAACGAACGGGTAATAAGCGCGATTTCCTCAGTATGCACGACCTTGTCAATGCTGAGGTTGCCACTTTGCAAAACCTGCTGAAAATTCGCCAGCTGCTTTTGCAGGCGTGCGAGGTAATCATCCGGTGGTGGTTCTACTTTCAAAAACTGGTTAATCTTTAATCGCTTAACCGGCTTTGGACTCGCATAAAACATGCGCGCACGGACAATCTTGGATTTGAAGAAGATATGCGCCTCCCCCTCGGTCTGCTCTTTAAGATCAAGCAGGTCAATCCGTGCACGACGCTCAAATGAAGAGCTCTTGGTGTCAAGGTAACTGTTGGAAATACTGGTTTCTTTTGTTTGAAATGAATCGACCTTGGTCACGTAGGCTTCACCGGCAGTTTTGGTGAAGAAATCCCAGGTTTCTGTCGGGTCTTCGAGTTTCATACAAATCTTAATGTTGGTATTGGCACCAATGGAGGCCGCTTCTTCCTTGGAGGCTTTCTGAAATGCCGGCATATCCTGACCGGCAAAAATTGCGGAAAAACCAAGCGAACGTGCCTGTGCCGGCACCACGGCAAAGCCCTGCACTGCATAGTAGCCATATTCGTCAAGAATGCACATATAAGGCGTGGGCGCATGGGTGGGCTTACGCTCGATTACATCGCGGTAATCCCCCTCCACGTCTTCCCCAAGCCCCGCCGCCATCATGGCTTTCAGAGAGGACACAATCACCTTGCCAAGGTTTGAGAGTTCATCCGGGGATTTTTCAAGCGCTGGCAGCAGTACCACTAGAATACGCCGATTCAGCACTACGTCCTTGAAGTCAACCTCGGCGAGGTTTGTGCGGATAATATGTCCGTACGTATCGGCGAGCGAGGAGAAGGTTCGAACGAGCTGCATGGTGATAAATCCATGCTGTTCCAGTACCTGCGATACCTGCTTGCCTTTTTTCTCTTTGTTATATCCCGGAAGGTTAAAAAGATAGTTTCGAATCGGGTCAGTCACGAGCTTCGGCACGGACTCGATGTTAATGCTCTCCTGCTCATCCCGTGGAAAGACCTTGTCTATCACGATGGATTCAATGCGACCCAAATCAAAATAGTTACGAATGGTGTTGGCATCCAGCAGAATGGCACCCTCATCACGCATGTATACGAGAATGCGCATCAAGGCTTCCACGAAGCTGATGGCGCGGTTTTTCCACATGTCTCCGTCCGAAGACTGGTTGGATGACCCCATAAGGCTTACCACCAGCTGGGTCAACATGCTCGATGAGCCCTGACAGAAAGGATTTAAAGTATTCGAAAGACGCTTTTCCTGCGGACCAATAATGTCACGAGCACCAGTCATAAAGTTGATAAGCAGCAAATCATCCTCACGCCCCATGCTGCGGCACATCGAGAAAATCTTGGCAAAAAGCGAGTTATCCCCTTTTCCGTCTACATAGATAAATCCACTTGCCTGAACCAGCGCATTATAGGCAAGCGACACCAGCGCTTCGGTTTTACCGGCACCGGTGGAGCCAAAAATCAGTACGTGTGTTCGCATGTCATCGTTGGCAAACCAGAGCTCTTCCCCGGTTTTCATCTCATTGCCAAAAAAAGAAATGCCACGAGAGATATAGGGGGTCTTAATACCGGGCTTCAGGTCGTTATAATCTTTTCTGCGTGCAATCTGCGGCATGCGAAACGGCAGCTTCTGCTTGCGGGTATAACAAAAAAGGAATAGCGGAAGGCCAAAGATAATCATCAAGGAGGCCGCTTCCGGCAGAAAATACGCACCACCTGCCAGGGTAAACAGTACAATGGCGGAGTTTGTCGGTTCGGCAAAGAAATCGGAAATACGCTGCGAGAGGGTGCGCGTATCCCGCAACAGCTGGGTTGGGTCAATTTCATGCCGCGAATCAATACCTCGCATCATGGCTTGAGTTCCTGCATTTGTTTAGGGGTCAGCTTA
Source organism: Legionella geestiana (assembly GCF_004571195.1). Classification (GTDB taxonomy): domain Bacteria; phylum Pseudomonadota; class Gammaproteobacteria; order Legionellales; family Legionellaceae; genus Legionella_B; species Legionella_B geestiana. Next base: position 1,775,487 of record NZ_CP038271.1, on the reverse strand, counting down.
ATTTCCCGGATGGCAACTTCGAGTGCATTAATCGCTTCTTCCACCATCGGCACGAGGCAGCGACGCCCGATAGTGCGTTCCGCCACCCAGTGGGCAAATGGCCCACCCACTTCCACATAGGGCGTTTGTCGTCCCACACTGTTAAGCATATACCACATTCGCCGGTCGAGAGGCTTTAACCATAAAAATTCTGAGCTGGGCACCACGCCATCCTCGCGTGACTGCTGCAGCAACGATGCCATCACCGTGAGCATGTAGGCATGTTTCGCGATGGTCAACTGTACATTTTCGGCGTTGCGAAATTTTTTAATGGTGGCATCCGCGACACTGTATTGCGGCTTCCCGGCAACCGTGGTGCGGTCCATCACTTCCAGAATGTGCCGTGCGGAATCGCGGTCGCGGTTCATGCGCGCCATAAAAACGGCACAAAGCACGCGCGCATGTGGCGGCATGCGTTCAAAACCTTCCCAGTAAGGTCCCAGCTGGAGCGTAAAAACACGCTTGGCATCGCCACGGCGCAGGCCGGCTGTCATTTCAAGTCCGGGCACTGGATTATCGAGGAGCGCATCGTCCTTGCGAAGCAGCTGGTGCTTGCGGGCAAATTCCATGGGACTGAGCGCCATTGCCCAGGGGCCGGTGTCGATATCCTGGGAAACGAGGTCAACAGGAACAATTGGCATGATAGCCGGCCAGTTATACTGCTCCTGGGCGCGAAGAGATTTCATATCGTGCGCCTTACGGTACTTCTGACGAATATTGGACTGGTAAATGACGATGGCAAAGATAACGAGCATCACCCCCACCGGATAACGGACGTAATCACCCACCATCGCCGTCAGGGATACCAGCTGGCTCCATTCAACTGCTGCAGGGTCAATGGTCTGCATGAGGTAAATGGGCTGCGCGAGGACCTCATCCCCCATAAACAATGTAACGATGTGCGCCTGCAGCAGGTTAAGCCAGAATACAAAGCGCACAATCGCCGTGTGCTCATAGTACCAGAGCAGGTAACCGACTATCATCAAGAGGACGGTAATCCAAACCGGCGCGAATGCGTTGTCGCCACCGCCGCCTTGCTGGGATGATGATTGCTGAGCCATGAATGCCATCGTGCATCAGGAGTGCTTCAGGGCAGTATAACCCCAAGAACGCGTAAAACGCCAGGGGCGTACTTAAATCTTGACGAGTCGCCCAAAACGCCACGCATAAATGTCGTTTTCGTGCACAAAACGGGTGATATTTTCGAGCTTAATGGCACGGTCTTTAAGACCCAGCAGCGGCTTGCCGCGTCGGTCAAAAATGGTCTTTTCGGGCGACACGGTCAGTATGTCCATTTCATCGATGTAAATCGCCAGATACCCTTCATTGGTACGGTTTTCCCGCGAACGTGCCGCTGAGGCCGCGTCTTCCTCACTGGCATAAATGGCACGCGATGTCATCTGGCGCGGCAGGTTTGCGATAATGCGCTCCCAAGCCGCGAGGTTGCTCCCGTCAGAGGTATAGAGCGACACATACACTTCCCGTTTGCCGGTTCTGTCGATGGGGTTTAACAGTTCTGCTATCTTTCGCTGCGCTTCCTCATCGTCTTCATCGTGGTGCAGGTGTCCGGCGAGTCCGTTACGGATATCCTGCAGATGTTTACCAATGATGCGCAAAAAATTGGACGCCTCCCATGGCCCTTCGGCAATGGCTTCATCCAGTGATTTCAGTATGGCTTCAAGTTTTTCGGGTGCAACCTTTTCTGTCATGGAGGATAGGCTCGCAATGTTCGTTTGTAAGGCACAATGCAGATGTATTGCGCGCTTTTGATGAGTATAGCAACCTGACAGGAAAGTGGAAGTGTTTTAGGATGTTGCCGCCCATCATGGGCGGCCTTGCGGTCATGCGCCGAGAGATGGGCCGTTATCGAGGATATTGTCCTGTGCACTGCCAAAGGCTCGAACGCCTGGTTCCATTGCTTTCAGTGCCTGTGTCTTATAAGCATCCGGTGCTCGTACTGCAGCCGCCAGGAGTGTATCCCGGAGTCCATGAAATTGACGCGCATAGTCGGCTACGACATCGGCATCAACCCCGGCATTTTTGCCTTTTTCTGGCTTGAAAAAAGTAGCCATGTTCAACTCTCCAAAAAACACTGCTTAATTTAATAACACTATAGCAGAACGAATCTTAACAAAACCTTAATACAAGCGCAAAAATTTGTAAGTACCGTTTGTGCTGGTTAATTAACGCCGTGTGCAACTTACAACGGGGCGACAAGTCCATCAAACTGGGTTAATTTTGCCCCTCGCTTGTGATTAAGAAAGCATCCAATTGTATGCGCCAAGGTTTTTCGTCCGATTCTGCTGGTCAGGTGCCAGAGGTCGCGAGCCCTGACTTTTTGAATATGAAAGCGCTCTGTCAGTTGCCCAATCACCGTTTCAACCAATCTGCGGGTAGATACGAGCCACTTGCTAAAATCTGAGCCGCGTGGGTCTGTCATATTGGAGCGCAGAGGCGTTTGCAGGGTAACATTCGTATGTTGTCGGATTTGTTCCTGAAAATCTTGGCCTATCAATCCCTTATCAGCAATAATCATGCCCTGTACGTTGTCGAGATTATCCCAGACGGACTCTCGTTCATCAATGTTTGCCTGTGTGACGGTTATGGCGGTAATGACGCCTTGTGAGTCAATCAACAGATTGCCCTTGAACCCATAATAGCGCTCATTTTTTGAGGCGCAGTAGCCATAAGCGGCGGCCTCTGAGAACAACCGGGAAAAGTTAGCGCGCCTGAAGTGACAAATTGGCAAAGGAAATCCGTCAGACATATGGAGTGAGTCATTGAAGGTACCCAGTTTCCCGGCCAGCAATTTTTGAATGCTTTGCTTAACGGCCCACAACTTGGCTGATTGCCTGGCGAAGCTCGTCCTGTCTCCAAGCCCGGGAAACCAATTCTGCCAGTGTCGCTTGAAATATGACCAAATTGCCTTATCGGTATCAAGCCCGAGAAACTCGCCAACCAGCTCTATCGTGATCACCTCGGGATCGGAGAGCCTGGGTGCAAAGCCTCGGGTTCTCAACTTTGTGATAACGGCCTTTTTGTAAAGGGAATCTATCAAACAAAAAGTACTAATGATAAAATCCTCAACCGGCACAGCATACTCCTTGTAGTCCTGGATCGTCGGAAAATCAAGAACTTACAAAATTATGCTGTGCCTTTCAAGCATCCACTCTCTTATCCATTAAAAGTTGCACACGGCGTTAATTATTTAAATGTTAAAGATACGTACGAAGGTGCATCTATCCGGCATTGATGCAAAGATTTCGGGAACGCAGACGGGCGCTAGTCATACATCAACTCATCAAGCGGCGTATAATCGCGGCTTGGACCGCCCTGAATCAGCTCGCTCATGACATCGGTCATGCACAAAAGACGCAGTGCGGTCGGAGTGACTTCATCAAAGACCACACGCGTGCCGAGCATCGCCCCTTCGGTTTCCTCAAAGGTTACCCCAAGACCATAACCAAGGCAGAGCGAGCAGAGCTGATCGGCCCGGCGCGCAATCCCAGGCAGCATCCCGGTATCGGCAAACACTTCCTCATAGGTCAGGAACCTGTCGTTTAAATAGAATTTGGCATTCATCGTTGCCGCGATTTCTGACATGCACTGGCGAATATCTTTTTCCATAGAAGAGTCCTCTAGCGCCACCAGGGCTGAGCGGATTTGAGCGGGCCTGCAAGTGTTGAGCGCAGCCAGCGCAAAAACACCGGCACCGTAAAACCATAATGCTCGAGGATACCAAAAAACAAGGCAGAAACCAGCACCAGCACACCAGTCCATACGCGAATGTGCATCAAGAAAATAAAAACGGGGAACGCCGCTCGCGCATCAACTATGAAAAAACGCGCAAAGCGCGCGGAATCACGCCAGTGCGCACTCGCTGAAAACCCTCCGGCCATCATTTCTCTCCTGGTACAGGCTTATTAGAACAAGTATATACCGGGGAAAGGAGCTGAGTATATCCATGCCAGGGAGAGTCCTCATTCCATCGGAGTATTGGCGAGAAGTTCTTCTGGCGTGAGGCAGTTTTGCAGGAGTTCCTGCATGTCAGGTTGCAGAATGGGAATATCATCGCGGCTTTCAACCGCATGCGTGCGTCCAGTCTCAGTCGAGGAAGAATGACCCGCGCCGCCAAGGGCTGCCAGCATCAGGTGCGTGCTCTTGCTCATATTGTCCTCTCCAGAATAAAGCCACTGGTTCCTATTTTGACAGAGAATTATTAAGGAATAATTACGCATACACAAGCGACAAATCCTTACGAAAACTTAACAGACATGGGCCTGTTAATTCGGTACGCTATACTAAATGTACAAAATATTATCAGGATGCATCATGAGCACAAACCCGCATGTCACAGAGCACGCCATCAACCAGGCAAAGTGTGCGGCGTGGATAATGCGCATTCAAAACGTTAACACCGAGCGAGATATCAAGCAAACGCTCCTCGACCTGCTTCGTGCAGGCAATTATGCCGAATTTAAAGACCGGCGACAGACGCTTCTTGGTGATAACCACGGCCAGGGGTTCACATGGAAGCCTCGGTTTCTCGGATTCTGGAAATTCATCAACACTTTGTTTTCCTGGCTCTTTGGGGAGCATAAGCCTGGTTCTCCGCTCTTTCGTGCGCTGGAGCCAAAAATCGTCTACACGCCACCAGAACCACTGCCAGTGCCTGAAAACCTCGAGGCCCTTTTAGAGCATCACCAATACTACACTCCGGCTGATTTTCATCAGCACCTGAAAGCATTTGCAAAGACGAGTCCACAATCCTTCATCGCGAACTACACAAGCAACTGGGATGCGCTGCCTGAAGCAGGCAATGACTATCGCTTTCTCTACATGGACGTGCTGGTTGAGTGCCTGCTCAAAACCACCATGCCCGGCAACGTTCTCGAGCAAAAAGCGTATGTGCTGCAGGAATTGCTGCTGGCGCTGGCAGCAGACGCTACCAGCCTGCCAGAGACTTACCAGAAACTTCAACAGCAGCCCCCCAAACCAAACAACATCTCTAATCTTGAGTTGCTTGAAAGACGGCTCACTGAAATTCCAAAATCTCACATGCATCCCCTCGTTGAGCATGTCGCACGGCGTGGCGTTGAAATGCTCCTGTTAGCGCTTCCGTTGACGGATGAGGGAAAAAACGAACATCTGCATGAAAAATCCCCGTTTTGCAAAACCATTGCTTTACTGTGCACCAGAATCCTGAGTATCCGCAGTCCAGAACTCTCAGAAGAACAGTTTGCACATTTGACTGCTCCAGTTTTTCCTGCAACGCCGTTCGGCGATTACAAATATGTCAGCCATGGCGCATTCACCCTTTCCCTTGCATTTATCCGTGGGGGCATCGAGGGCGCCCTCTGGACATTCTTTGATGCCGTTAACCGCCGGGTCATTGCAACGGAACAGCAGCGTGCCTTTGTAATTGCGCGACTTCAGGACATACCTGAACGTCTCGTGCACACAAAGGAGAATCTCTTGAGGCTGTTAGACATTATCAAAACCACCCCTCTCAATCCGATGTCTGGAACGCAGAAAGAGATTGAGGATCAAATCAAGACACGCATTGAGGAGCTTCTCTCTCCCTCTTCGGCATGCAGCTCAAGTACGGCTCCCAATGACTGTTGTTCAGCACGGGCACTGCACGGCTGTGGCACCTTCGCTAGTCCACAATCGGGAACGCCACCGCATACCGACCCGACACCAGAAGCCCCCGGAACTGAGGTTCCTGAAAGAGGCTGTCAACCGAACGGGCATCTAGCAGCAAGGGGATAAGCAGACCATTTGCCTGCCGGGTATTCACAAGGAGATCTCCAGGCTTCAGCGTGTACGCCTGCACGCGGTTACGCATTTTCACTTCTGCCGTTGTGCGAAAGAGCGGGTTCTCTGGATGGTGCAGCGCGACATCTTCCACTTCAGGCAAAATGGCCGTTACTTTTTTGGCGGCCTTCACCACTTCCACTTCAAGGCCATGGCGGCGTAAAAGTGTGGCAATCGCTTCCTGAGCGGCGGTCACGGCATACGCTTTGGGCAGGCGCGAGGGCTTTTGCAGCAGCACAAAATCGTGGTTGGGGAATGCCTTTGCTGCCTTTTTGCCACTGGATGCTGAACGCAGTGTAATTACGCGCTGCGGGTTTCGAAAATCAAGCCCAAAACGGTAATCAAGCTGCAAAAGTGTGTCGGCAAACTCAGGGGTTTTCCAGGCGGTTTTTGCGGCCTCCACAGTCGCAAGAATTGTGGAAGCGTGCGCACTCAGCACCTCGAGAAAGGCGCAGGCGCTTTTATACTGCTTGTCACGGCGCACCTTAATGTTCTGCGGCGTTGGATACTCAGCATCCAGTGGGTCAAGGCGATTTTCCACTAGAAAGGACGCGACTCCGAGCATCGCGCTGTAATTACGTAGATTGCTTAAGCGCAGACCGCCATGCGCTACCGGCTGGTCGAGGGATTGAATTTCACCCAGATAATGCTGCGCCGGCAATCCTTTTGCTTCGGTTGTTGTGATAAGCGCCGGGAGCAGCACCTTGTCAGTGAGCTGGCGCAGGTGCGCGTCAATGTTTGGGTTATTGCCGACTTCATACTGCGCTTCTACGTCCGTAAAATACCCCTGCCTGTCCGTGAGGGTTTTTTTGTGAATAGAAGACTCGTGCATATCAAGAAGCGCATCCGGCGCATAGCGCGTGAGCACATCGCGATAGATGCGGGTTTCAGGGTAGGCAAGGCGCATGTAATCAACATTAAGGTTGCCGTTAACGGCGTTCAGTCGCGTGGTATTGTCGCGCCCGTCAGGATTGCCGTTTGGAATTAAAATCAGGTTCATGGTATCGAGATACTGCAACCGTTTTCCGGCAACTACGTCGAGAGCCAGCTGCTGCAATGCCTCATTGCCAGAGGGTTCCGTGCCATGCTGAGAGCCAATCAACAGTACCGTGAGCACGCCTTTCTGATGTGCCCCTGTTTCAAGAAATGCGGTGTTTTTAGAAAGCAGCAGCGCACTGTAATCACGCCCCCCTACACTTTTGCCGATATGCACCACCCGGGCGTAAGGAGAGGCCTTTGCGAGCGACTTCAACCAGTCATCTATCTCGGCGCTCTTTGGGAGAGCGGCAAACTGCTTTTGCTCGAGCAGGGTTGAAGCTGGCAGGGGTGCCGCGATGAGGAGGTTTGGCAGCAGGAAAAGGGGGAAGAAAAGGCGCTTCAGAAAACCCATCGGGGCGGTTCCTTGAACTGGTTTAGTTTTTGGCAATATACCATAAAAGCCCGATGCCACCATTCAAAGGTGCTCGGCAATCGCCTTCATCAACGGATGAAAGCGGGCATAGACCTGTCCATTAAAGGATTCAACGTGGCGCATCCCCTGCAGGCTGTTGGTCAGTGCCAGCGCATCGGCGCCGGCAAGGAGGCTGTCATCAACCGGACGTTCTTCGCAGGGAATCGCAAGGGCTTTACAGATATCAAACACCCGCGCCCGGGTAATGCCTGGCAGCACGCCGTCATTGAGTGGCGGCGTCCAGAGTATGCCATTGGAGCAGCCAAAGAGGTTTGCAGTTGTCGTTTCCGTGGCATGTCCCTTTGTATTAAAAAACAGGGCATCGCTCGCGCCGCGCGCATGCGCGTCTTTTGCCGCCAGAAGATTTTCCAGCGCATTCACTGTTTTATGGCCATACAATGGATTGGCTGCATCCCGCTGCCATGGCGCGCTCACGAGCACCACGGGTGCTGTTTGCCGTATGTAGGTAAAGGCCTGAACGTGCATGCCGGGCGCACGCGCCTCATGAAGATAACCACGGGGCGCACTGCCGGCACTCACCAGAACTTTTAACCCGTTTGAGGACGCGGCCTCACCTGCAAGTGCCTTTAAAAGGCGCTTTTCAAAGGCCGGAAAATCAAGTTCAAAAGCAATCCCGAGGGTGCTTGCGCTCTGCTGAAGGCGGCGAAAGTGCGCATCAGCAAACAGCGGCCTGCCAGCACGCACTTTCAGCGTTTCAAAAACCCCCTGACCGAGGAAAATACGCTCATCAGGAAGAAAGTGCGCGCATTCACGCATGCAGCTTATTCATCGGGGAAGTCATCCAGCTCTTCTCGCAACCGCCGCGCTTCCAGCAGTTTTTCCAGGCGACGCCTTGCATCCGGCCCAGGTTTTACCTCAATGGGTATGATATCAGCCGCCTCAGCATCCTCGAGCCCGTCTTCTTGAGGCTCCAACACGTCTTCATCATCGTCAAACAGTGCGCTCATACTCTCTCTCAAGCGTTCTGAAGGTTAGGGGTGCTCCCCCATTGCCGCCACCCATGCGGATGACGCCCGAAAAAAAGAGGGAAGTGTATACCCCTTTTTTTTGATTTTGTCGAGATATTTTGCGGCACGTCAAGACATTCGCGTGACACGCGCCTCCAGATTCACTGGACGGCGCTAAACGTGCACGCGATAATCAGGGCGAATCCTCGTAAAAGAGCGGGAAATCCGTATGAAACATCCTCTGCGTGAAGTGATGCGCGCGCGCCGCTCGGCACTGTCTGATGCGCTCGTAAAGGAAGCATCCCAGCGCGTTTGCGCGCGCGTTCGTGCCCTCCATCACTGGCAGACGGCGCACCATATTGCGCTTTACCTGCCGGTAAACGGAGAAATTGACCCGCGCGCGCTGATGAACGACCCACTTCCCTCACAGCAGTTTTATCTGCCGTGCATCACGCGCGAACAGATGCTTCACTTTCTGCCCTTTACAAAAAATACACCGCTGACGCCAAACCGCTATGGCATCCCTGAGCCGCTGCAGTCGGAAGAACACGCCTGCGGCAATCCTCAGCTCCATCTCGTCATCGTGCCACTTGTGGCTTTCGATGCCACCTGTCAGCGCCTTGGCATGGGAGCCGGTTTTTATGACCGCACTTTTGCCAATCCTGCCACGCGACCGCTGCTGCTGGGTCTTGCCCATGATTTTCAGCGTGTTGAAGTGCTGGACACTAACCCCTGGGACGTCCCTTTGAATGGCGTGATTACCCCCGAAAACTGCTATTGGAGAACCGCATGACCCGTTACTGGCTGATGAAATCTGAACCCGACTGTTTCAGCATTGATGATTTAAAAAACGCCCCCAACCAGACCTCGCCCTGGGATGGCGTGCGTAATTACCAGGCGCGTAATTTCATGCGCGATGCCATGCGCCCGGGCGATGGCATTCTTTTTTACCACTCCAACTGCACGCCTCCAGGCATTGTCGGCCGGGCAGAAGTTACGAGCGAGGCGTATCCCGATTACACCGCTTTCGACCCGACCAGCGAACACCCAGACCCCGCCAGCACGCCGGATAAACCGCGCTGGTTTATGGTTGACATTCAGTTTCGCGAAAAGTTTGGCCAGATTATTTCACTCGATGCCCTTCGTCAGTACCCGGAGCTTCAGAACATGGCCGTTGTGCGTAAAGGCAATCGCCTGTCGGTTTCACCTGTGAGTGACGCAGAGTGGCACTTTATTACCACGGTGCTCGCAAAACACTTTTAGCCCGGCTATCTATGTCACCTTAGTTTTAATACTTAAGGATAAAAGTCAGATTTGAGTGCAGGTTGTGCGCCAAATATGGCTTTTCGGGTAGTGTGATGAAGGGTTAGAGCGCGTCTTCGCCCGCTTCGCCGGTTCTCACCCTGACCACCTGCTCCAGTGGATAGATAAAAATCTTGCCGTCGCCAATTTTTCCGGTATTGGCGGCGCGGCAGATGGCATCGACCGCGCGCTCAACCAGTGCATCCGGCAAGGCCAGTTCAATGCGGATTTTCGGAAGAAAATCAACCACGTACTCTGCGCCGCGATAGAGCTCCGTATGCCCCTTCTGTCGTCCAAAGCCGCGGGTCTCAGACACTGTAATGCCCGGCACGCCGATATCCATTAAGGCTTCACTCACTGCATCCAGCCGAAACGGCTTGATAATCGCCACCAACATTTTCATCACGGCTCCTTCATGTAATTATGCTATGCTGCGCACTGGGGTCTGTTGACATTTGATGACACGGCTGCAAAGCACGCCACCAAATGTCAACAGCCCCTAAACGCATTCTACGGAGAAAACCATGACCAAAGCGCTTCCCCTTGACGAAATCACGCAAAAACTCTTCGCCATCCTGCCTGCGAGTGTACAGAATCTTGAATCCGGGCTTCAACAGCAGTTTCGCGAAATTTTGCAGGCCGCATTTGCACATTTCGACCTCGTAACCCGAGAAGAATTTGACGTGCAAACCCGCGTACTTGCTAAAACCCGTGAAAAAGTGGAACAATTGCAGGCCCAGGTCGAGGCGCTTGAACAGGAAAAGTAAGGCGCACTCGATGCATATCCAACCTCAGGGAAGGCAGTACCATGACATCGCACCTTGCGTTCAGTTTCACACGCAGCATTATCGGCATGCAGGCTAAAACCGTTTCGGTAGAAGTGCATATTTCACCCGGCCTGCCCGCTTTTACCATTGTCGGCCTGCCGGAAACGGCGGTGCGCGAAAGCCGCGACCGGGTCAGAAGCGCCATCCAGAACAGTCAATTTGAATTTCCGTGGCGCCATATTACCGTTAATCTGGCACCTGCCGACCTCCCCAAAACCGGCAGCGGTTTTGATCTGCCGATTGCCATCGGCATACTTGCCGCCTCCGGCCAGATACCGCCGGGCTGCCTTGGCGATTATGAATTTATTGGCGAGCTGGCCTTAAGCGGCAACCTTCGAGGAGTGCCTGGTATTCTGCCTGCGGTCATTGCAGCAAAACAGGACGGTCGGCATCTGATTATCGCTCACGAAAATGGCGCGGAAGCGGGGCTTGCGGATACAGGCGGCGTATCAGCCGCGGGTTCCCTGCGCGAAGTATGCGCCTTTTTGTGCGGGGACGCAGAACCTGCCCCTCTGCCCCGACAGGCCGCGCCGGCAATTGACGAAGGCGCGCCTGACTGGTCGGATGTGAAAGGCCAGCAGCACGCCAAATATGCGCTCGAAATTGCCGCAGCCGGTGGACACAGTGTGCTCATGAGCGGCACGCCTGGCAGCGGTAAAACCATGCTGGCACGCCGCTTCAGCACCCTCCTGCCATGGCTTGATGAAACGCGGGCGCTTGAATGCGCGGCCATCCGCTCCGTTCATGGCCGTCCGCTCGATTATTCCCGCTGGCGTGAGCCACCGTTTCGCGCCCCTCACCATACTGCATCGGCCGTTGCCATGGTCGGCGGCGGTAATCCCCCAAAACCTGGCGAGATTTCACTCGCGCACCATGGCGTGCTGTTTCTGGATGAATTGCCGGAATTTCATAAACAGGTGCTGGAAACCCTGCGCGAGCCGCTTGAGTCTGGCACCGTACATATTTCACGTGCCGCGGCCACGGCTGAATTCCCCGCGCGCTTTCAACTGGTAGCGGCGATGAATCCCTGCCCGTGCGGTCAATGGGGCAACCCCAATGCCACCTGCGTATGCCCGCCCGATAAAATCACCCGCTATTTCAGCAGGCTCTCAGCACCTCTGATGGATCGCATCGACATGCATCTGGCCATTCAACCGGTCAAGCTGGAACTCCTGACGGCATCAAAGCCCGAGAGCGTGCGGGAAAGCCCGCGTATTCGAGAGCAGGTCGAAGCGTTGCAGAGGGTGCAGTTTACGCGCCAGGGATGCCTCAACGCGGCCCTGGGGCCTGCTGAATGTGAAAGCGTGTGCGCACTCGATGAGGCCGGGCGAACGTTTGTGGCGCAGGCGATGGAGCGCTTAAAGCTCTCTGCACGCAGTTTTCACCGCCTGCTGAAGGTGGCGCGTACGATTGCCGATAAAAAGGAAGAAGCGGCGGTTTCCGTATCCGCCCTTCAGCAGGCGCTGACCTTTCGTGACAATCTGCGCCCCTCAGTGCGACAGTAGCGCGTCAATAATGGCCATGCGCATGAACACCCCGTTGCTGACCTGCGTCAGGATGCGTGAGCGCGGGCCATCGGCGACCTCATCGTCAATTTCTACACCGCGATTCACAGGCCCCGGATGCAAAACTATCACATCGGGTTTTGCTGCCTGCAAATGCGCCTCTGTAATCGCATAATCACGGCGATAGGCCTCAAGGTGCAGGTGTTCATGCGCCTGCAGACGCTCGCGCTGCACGCGAAGGGCAATGACGACATCCGCATCCTGAAGTCCGTCCATGAGAGAATCCGTCACACGGCCACAGACCGGCGAAGTTGGCTGCCAGACGTGCGGTGCGACCAGTACCAGCTCGCCAACACCGAGGATGCTGGCCGCCTGCATGAAGGAGTGCGCCACCCGAGAGTGTCGAATATTGCCGACAATGGCAATTTTAAGCGCCGAAAATACCGGCTTTTCTTCACGAATCGTCATGAAATCAAGCATCGCCTGACTGGGATGAGCGTGCGTGCCATCCCCGGCGTTGATGAGGTGTGTGTGAGCGGGCACTGCGCGCGCAAGTGCCGCCGGCACGCCTGCCTCGCGGTGACGCACGACAAGGATATCAATCCCCATGGCAGCAAGCGTGCGCACGGTGTCCTCAAGGCTCTCGCCCTTGGTTTCTGACGAGTGCGACACGTCCAGATTGACAACCGGCATGCTAAGACGCTGCGCCGCACGCTCAAAGCTTATGCGTGTGCGGGTACTCGGTTCCCAGAAAAGCGTTGCGAGCGATGCGTTCTGAAACCTCGGCCAGTCTGCGGGATGGGATTTAAAGCGCTGTGCGCGCTCAAGAAGGCCCAGCAGCGCATCATGGCTGCAGTCGGCGGGGTCAAGAAAATGGTGCATGATGCCTCACGGTGCGTGTTGCAGCCACTGCTCAAGAATCAGGCATGCGGCATGGCTGTCAACGTCAGTTTTGCGGATTTTACGGTAACCGCCCTCTTCAAACAATCGGGCGCGCGCTTCAACCGTGGTCAGGCGTTCATCGACAAGGTGGGCTTCTTTACCAAAACGGCGGCGCAGTTCGCGGGCAAAATGGCGGGCGGCGGAGGTTGTGTATTGTTCACGGCCATCAATGCAGGTCGGCAGACCGACAACAAATGCTAAAGGCTGCCAGTTTTTTACCAGCGCATCCACCGCTGACCAGTCCGGCACGCCCTCTCGCGCAGCAAGCACCTGCAACGGGGACGCGCTGGCCGTAAGCCGCTGCCCCACCGCCACTCCGATGCGGCGAAACCCAAAATCAAAACCGATATACATTCCTTCACGCTGCACTGAAAACGCCTCCCGTTAACGCCATTATTTTGGATGAAAACCTGTCAGGCGTTACCGCCACCAGAGGATAAGCGGTCCATCTGTACGCCAATGGAACGTGCCGCAAAGGCCCAGCGTTCTTCAAAAGGCACCTTGTAAAGAAGGTCTGGACTGTAGGGGCATACCAGCCATGCATTATCCCGCACTTCCTGTTCAAGCTGCCCCTCGCCCCACCCGGCATAACCGAGGGTCACGAGCACATCCTCAGGACCATTATTGGCAGCTATGGCGCGAATAATATCGTTGGATGTCGTGACTGTCACGTCATCGGCCACGGCAAGGCTTGAGCGCCAGCCTCCAAAGGGGCGGTGAATCACAAAACCACGCTCAGGCTGCACCGGACCGCCGAAAAGCAGCGGCATGGCCTTACTTTCCTCTTGCGTAGACTCAATGTTAAGCTGTTCAAATACCATGCTGAGCGGATATTCCATTGGTCTGTTGATAATCAAGCCGACCGCACCCTGTTCGTTATGTTCGCACACATAAATAACGGTCTGGCGAAAATTCGGGTCAGTCATTGAGGGCATGGCAATCAGGAGGTGGTTTGCAAAGGATGCGTTCATTGCCATGGCTCCCTTATTGTGTATTTTCATACATCTGATTGTTCATATATTAGTACACGGCCAGCATATTAGCCAGTAAGGAGCGATTGACGGCGTGTGCTTCGCGATTTATAACAATCATACGTATCTATTCACCACATTTTGAATGCTTTAGGGGAAAAGTCAGATTTGAGTGCAGGTTGTACGAACGCATTACAAAAAAAGCGCAGCATACACCGGTATGTGAGCAGTTTTTTGTAATGCGTTCGTACAAGATGCGCCAAATATGGCTTTTCGGTGAACATGGTGAATGGTTACAATCAAACTATCCTAAAGGAATCGTACTCATGGCCTCCCAGACCATCACCCTTACCCGTCAGGATAACATCCTGCTGCATGCCATTGAAATCAACGAATTCCTTGTGATGATGGTTGTTTTTTGTGCGGGCGTTCTGCTGCTGACGCTGTATCTGTGGGACCGAAATCAGAAAGAACACGCCATTCTGCGCAATTATCCGGTTATCGGTCATTTTCGGTATTTTTTTGAATTTTTAAGTCAGTTTATCCGACAATATTTTGCGCAAGACCGTGAAGAACTGCCGTTTAACCGCGCCGACCGCGCCTGGGTCTATCGAGCCGCCAAGAACGTTGATACCACCATCGGCTTTGGTTCCACCCGCCCCCTGCAGCAGGTCGGTACCGTGTATTTTGTGAACGCACCCTTTCCGCCGCTTGGAACCGAGCATGTCAGCATTGAGCCTGTCGTCATTGGTGCCGGATGCAGGCATCCCTACATTTCCAATCATCTCTTTAACATTTCGGCCATGAGTTATGGCTCAATATCAAAGCCCGCGATTCTCGCTCTTGGGCGTGGCGCGCTGAAAGCCGGATGCTGGCTCAATACCGGTGAGGGAGGGGTCGCGCCGTATCATCTGGAATCGGGATGCGACCTTGTGGTACAGATTGGGACGGCCAAATACGGCGTGCGGGATGAAAAGGGGCATCTCTGTGATGAACGGCTGCGTGAGCTCGCCGCCCTTGAAAACGTGAAGATGTTTGAAGTGAAGCTCAGCCAGGGCGCGAAACCCGGCAAGGGGGGCATTCTTCCAGGCGTCAAAGTGACTGAGGAAATTGCCGAGATTCGCGGCATTCCGCCGCATCTTGATTCCATCAGCCCCAATCGTCACACGGATATCAGTAACGTTGACGAACTGCTCGATGTCATGCACCACATCCGCACCGTCACGGGTAAACCTGTGGGCTGCAAGTTCGTACTCGGCAGCTACGAATGGCTGCACACGCTCTGCCAGGCCATTCATGCCCGCGGCCTTGAACAGGCACCTGATTTCATCACCCTTGACAGTGCCGATGGCGGTACCGGAGCTTCTCCGCAGGGACTGATGGATTACGTCGGCATTCCAATTGATGAATCCCTGCCAAAGCTTGTCGACATCCTCACGCTTTATAATCTGCGAAAGCGCATACGTGTGATAGCAAGCGGCAAACTTATCACGCCCGCAGAGGTGGTCTGGGCGCTTTGTGCCGGAGCGGATTTTATTAATTCTGCCCGTGGTTTCATGCTCGCGCTTGGCTGCGTACAGTCGATGAAATGCCACAATAACACCTGTCCCACCGGTATCACCACACACAATCCGCGCCTGCAGCGTGGTCTTGTGGTGGCCGACAAGGCTGAGCGTGTTTATCACTACGCCACTAACATGGCCAGCGAAGTGATGATAATCTGCCACTCCTGCGGGGTGGATGAGCCACGTCAGCTTCGGCGCGAACATGCGCGCATTGTGCGTGAGAACGGTTACTCCATCTCGCTTGCTGCTCTGTTCCCGGAACAAAAACCCCTGCCGGAATATCTTTAACAGGGACTGGATGTTTCGGTGGAATGCGCTAGAATAGGCCACTCTCACCCAAAGTGACCACCATGCCAAAACGAACCGACCTTCGCTCCATTCTCCTGCTTGGCGCAGGCCCCATTGTCATTGGGCAGGCGTGTGAATTTGATTATTCGGGCACTCAGGCGGTGCGTGCCCTGAAAGAAGAAGGTTACCGCGTCATACTCGTCAACTCCAACCCCGCCACCATCATGACCGACCCGGAGCTTGCGGACGCGACCTATATCGAACCCATCCAGTGGCAGGAAGTCGCGCGCATCATCGAGAAAGAACGCCCCGATGCGCTCTTGCCCACGATGGGCGGGCAGACCGCGCTTAACTGCGCACTTGACCTGGTGCGCGAGGGCGTGCTGGAGCGTTTTGGCGTAGAGATGATAGGAGCCACGCGCGAAGCGATTGACCGCGCCGAAGACCGCGAAAAATTTCGCCTCCTGATGAAAGGCATTGGGCTTGAGATGCCGCGCTCAGCCATTGCACACAGCCTTGAAGAAGCCTTTCAGGTTCAGGCTCAGCTTGGGTTCCCGGCCATTATCCGTCCGTCATTCACCATGGGCGGAAGCGGTGGCGGGATTGCATATAATCGCGAAGAATTTGAAGAAATCTGCACCCGCGGCCTCGACCTCTCCCCCACCCGCGAGCTCTTGATTGATGAATCCGTGCTCGGCTGGAAAGAGTTTGAAATGGAAGTCGTGCGCGATAAAAACGATAACTGCATTATCGTCTGCACCATCGAAAACCTCGACCCCATGGGTGTGCATACCGGCGATTCCATCACCGTTGCTCCCGCTCAGACCCTCACCGACAAAGAATATCAGCGCATGCGCGATGCCGCGATTCGCGTGTTGCGTGCGGTAGGTGTCGAAACCGGTGGCTCCAACGTGCAGTTTGCGGTCAATCCTGAAGACGGTCGCATGCTCATTGTGGAGATGAACCCGCGCGTGTCACGCAGTTCCGCTCTTGCCTCCAAGGCCACCGGTTTTCCCATCGCGCGCGTTGCGGCCAAACTGGCGGTTGGCTACACGCTCGATGAACTGGCCAATGAAATTACCGGCGGCACCATTCCGGCGGCTTTTGAGCCGAGCATTGATTACGTTGTCACGAAAATCCCGCGCTTTAACTTTGACAAGTTTCCGCAGACCCCAAACACCCTCACGACTCAGATGAAGTCGGTGGGCGAGGTCATGGCGATGGGCTCAAATTTTCAGGAATCGCTGCAAAAAGCCATCCGCAGCCTTGAAATCGGGCGCAGCGGACTTGACCCACTTTTTGACCCGGCGGATGACTTAAGCCTGCTGCGCGGGCGGCTGCATGAACCAACACCGGACCGGCTCTGGTATATTGCCGATGCCTTCCGTCTGGGCTTTGACCTAAAAACCATTCACGAGGAATCCCGCATTGACCCGTGGTTCCTCGCACAGATTGAAGCACTGGTGCGCATGGAGCAACAGCTTGCCGGCGAGCGTCTTGAAACACTCGATGCCGGCAGGCTGCATGCACTCAAATCCCGCGGTTTTTCCGATGCGTGCCTCGCGCGGATTCTTGGCATTCACGAGACAGCCGTGCGTGAATATCGCCTGAAGGCGGGAGTCACCCCGGTCTATAAGCGAATCGACTCCTGCGCCGGTGAATTTCCTTCAGAAACCGCCTACCTCTATTCCACCTGGCAAAGCGCCTGTGAAGCGCGCCCGGATACGAATGCCAAAAAAATCATGATTCTCGGCGGCGGCCCCAACCGCATTGGTCAGGGGATTGAATTCGACTACTGCTGCGTCCACGCGGCCATGGCACTGCGCGAAGCAGGTTTTCAGACCATTATGGTTAACTGTAACCCGGAAACCGTTTCCACGGATTTTGACACCGCAGACCGGCTCTACTTTGAACCGGTAACCCTTGAAGATGTTCTCGCTATTGCCGCCATCGAAAAACCGGCGGGCGTCATCGTGCACTATGGCGGCCAGACACCGTTAAAGCTCGCCCGGGCGCTGGAAGCCAATGGCGTGCCGATTATCGGTACCACGCCCGATGCCATCGACATGGCAGAAGACCGTGAGCGTTTTCAGCAGCTGGTTCAGGCGCTTAACCTGCATCAGCCGGCAAACGGCACCGTTCGCAGCGAAGAAGAAGCCATGGCACTTGCCCGTAAGATTGGCTACCCGCTTGTAGTACGCCCTTCTTACGTTCTTGGCGGCCGAGCCATGGAAGTGGTGCATCAGGAATCGGATTTGCGCCATTACCTGCATCACGCCGTAGCGGTGTCCAACGACTCTCCGGTGCTGCTCGACAAATTTCTGGGCGATGCCATTGAGGTGGACATTGATGCCGTGTGTGACGGGGAAGACATTCTCATCGGCGGCATTATGGAACATATCGAGCAGGCCGGTATTCACTCCGGTGATTCCGCCTGCACCCTGCCCCCATTCAGTTTAAGTGTTGTGGTGCAGCAGGATCTTGGGAAGCAGCTGCGTCAGATGGCGCAGAAACTCGGGGTAGTGGGACTTATCAATGCGCAGTTTGCCATCCAGGCGGATGATATTTACGTGCTTGAAGTCAATCCGCGTGCATCGCGCACCATTCCGTTTGTCTCAAAAGCCACTGGCATTCCCCTTGCCAAACTCGGAGCGCGCTGCATGACGGGTGAGCGCCTGCGTGACCTTTTGCCGCATCTGCAGCAACCCATGCCAGACTTTTATTCCGTCAAATTGCCGGTGTTTCCCTTCATTAAATTTGCCGGTGTAGACTCGATTCTTGGGCCGGAAATGAAATCAACCGGTGAAGTCATGGGCATTGCCAGCCGTTTTGGTCAAGCCTTTGCCAAAGCACAGCGCGGAGCGGGGTCGCATATTGCAAGGCGCAGACGGGCGTTTGTGTCGGTACGCGATGCCGATAAGGCGCGCGTTGGTGAGATTGCCAAACGCCTGCTGGCACTTGGTTTTGAAATCATTGCGACTTCAGGAACGGCGCGCGTTCTTCAGGCGGCCGGCATTGAATGCACACGTGTCTTTAAAGTCGCCGAAGGTCGACCGCACGTACTTGATTACCTGAAAAACAATGACATCGACTTTATCGTTAACACAACAGAAGGCAAGCAGGCGATCGCCGACTCATTCGCCATCAGGCGCAATGCATTGCAGCACAAGGTTAGTTATACTACGACTCTCTCGGGTGCTGAGGCAGCCTGCCTTGCCATGAAGTACGAAGACCGCGAGACAGTGACCCGATTACAGGACTTACATACGAGGTAAACATGCAAACGCATCCAATGACCGTAGCCGGCGCTCAGGCGCTGCGCACTGAATTACAACACCTGAAAACGGTGGTGCGACCGGCGATTATTGAAGCTATCGCTACTGCCCGTGCGCATGGCGATTTGAAAGAAAATGCGGAATATGCCGCCGCCCGTGAGCAGCAGAGTTTTAACGAGGGACGGATTCAGGAAATTGAGGCCAAGCTCTCCAATGCTCAGATTATCGATCTCAGCAACATGGTTAACAACGGTCGTGTTGTTTTTGGCGCGACGGTTCGACTGCTTCAGGTGCAGAATGATGCAGAAATCAGCTACCAGATTGTCGGAGAAGATGAAGCGGATATTAAACTCGGTAAAATCTCCTACAGCTCACCGATTGGTCGGGCACTGATTGGCAAAGAACAAGATGACACCATCATTGTCCATACACCCGGCGGCGATGTCGAGTATGAAATTCTTGAAGTAGAGTATATCGCAGGGTAAGTTCTGTACCGCTTTCAGGGCGCCTCTCCAGTGGCGCCCTTTTTTTTTACATCTCCCTACCGTTCCATACCTGTACCGTTATTTCAATGGTGTAACTTTTTGCATTTCCAGTGCACTCCTGGTACACATACAGCTCAAAAAATTATACTTTACAGCCTTGAAATGCATCAAACATCCTGATTTAATTCGTTTCGTTACGAAATGACACCAATGGAAACCAGCAAGTACCTTTTGTAATCGCCAATCCCCTATAGACCATGGGAGCGGCACCTGGCAATGGAAGATGGAACATGCCCGATGGCTTTGCAATCTCACTGACGCACCAGATGCTCTGGCAGGCGATACAGGTGAGTACCCCCGTTATACTCACAGCTCTGCTTACAGGCATTGCAGTCTCTCTTTTTCAAGTGGTTACGCAGGTACAGGATGCCACTGTAAGTGCGGTACCGAAGCTGCTCGCCTGTGTACTGGTACTGCTCTTTGGCGGTGAGTGGATGCTGCGTGGCCTGATGCGTTTTGCGATTCTCACCATCAGCCGCATCCCCGAGGTGGCACCATGAGCGAATCATTTACATGGCATCCGGGCGCGTTCTGGCTCGTATGTGTTCGTCTCGGCACAGTCGTCATGCTGATGCCCCTTGAGGGATTGCGCCAGCTGCCACGGCGCGTACGCCTGATGTTGACGCTTCTGCTTGCCAACCTCCTTACCGCATTTGGCGAGCTTCAGATCTACGTCAGCAAACGCCCGGGGCTCATTATCGCCACTGTGTATGAATGCCTCAATGGCCTTGTGCTGTCGCTCGCTGTCATGTTGGCTTTTGCCGCCCTCAGCATAGCGGGCAAATGGATGGATGTACAAACCGGCTTTGACACAGGCGCGCTTTTTAATCCGGCACAGAGCAGCCACGATCCGCTGCTCACGCGACTCCTTGGTCTGTTCGCAACAAGCCTCTTTTTCAGTATGGACGCGCACCTTACCCTAATAAAAGGACTGGCCGCCTCGTTCACATATCTCCCTCCCGGCACGCTGGTGCTCACGCACGGGCTTGATTCCATCGCCACTGAGTTTTCGCTGATGGCCGGCATGGCACTGATGCTGGCCGCACCGGTAGTCTGTGGCATTCTACTGTTTGAAGGCTGGAGCGCGCTGCTTTCGCGCAGCATGCCGCACTCAGGACTCTGGTTTCTCACGCTCCCATTGAAAATACTGGCAGGGCTTGCACTGCTGGCGGCATCTTTGGACGCACTGGCGCCTGTCATCATGCATCTTTTTACGCACGCTCTCAGCCGATGGGAGGTGCTCTTTCATGGCTGAAAAAACTGAAAAGGCCACTCCCTGGAAACTGCAGAAGGCGCGCGAGAAGGGCGTTGTCGGCAAAAGTCTCGAACCCGTGCATGCGTGCGTGCTGCTGGGAATTATCCTCTGGCTTCATACTCAGTGGCCGGGCGTTCAGACACTGATGGCGCGCACCCTGCAGGTCATGCTTGCCACTGCAGGCGGCATGACCCTCTCCCCCGAAACGGCCTGCCGTATGTTTGGCGATTTCTACACCCGTATCCTGCCACTCTGGCTGCTGGCGGCGATGCTCACCACTGGATGCGCCATTGCCGGCACCTGGCTGCAGACAGGTGTTATCTGGTCCGTTAAGGCGCTGAGGCCCGATGCCGGGCGCCTGCACCTCATGAAAGGCGTTAAACAGCTTTGCTCACTGCAATCGGTGCATCAGCTGATACGCCATGTCCTGAAGCTGGTGATCGCCACAGGTGTTGGCTACTGGCTGTGGACTCGCACCGCACCTCAATGGTTCCTGATGCGGGACATGCCGCCCGAGCGCTTCAGTAACGCTTTTCTCACGCTTTTCTGCCGGGGCGCCCTGCTCCTGCTGCTGCCGCTCGCAGGACTGGCCATACTGGATGTGCTGGCTGCGCGCTGGCGCCACCTTAAAAGCCAGCGCATGAGCCGGCATGAAGTGCGTGAAGAGTATCGCCAGCGCGAGGGGGACCCGCATGTGCGTGGCCGTATTCGTAAGCTTCAGCGCGCGCTTCGCGAAAAAACCCGTGCGCTTGGCGCCGTTAAAACCGCTGACGTGGTCATTACCAATCCCGTGCATCTTGCGATTGCGCTCAAGTACCAAAGCGACAGCATGCCCGCCCCCAAAGTGGTGTGCAAGGCGGCTGACGAGCAGGCGGCACTGGTGCGAAGACTCGCGCGCCGCCATGGCGTACCCATTGTGGAAAACCGCGATTTCGCGCGACTGCTCTACCATAACGTACCGCTAAACCACTGGATTCATACCACACATTATCCCGTTGCCGCGGCCATTTTCAGGGCGCTTCGGGAAGCACATCGAGGTGTTCATGAGCGCGCGTAAGCCAAAGAGCGAACTGCTGGTTATCCTGCTCGCCATAGGCATCCTTTTGATTCTTTTTGTGCCTGTCGCACCTTTTGTGCTTGATGTGCTGCTCATCCTTAATTTCAGCTGGGCGCTCACGGTTCTGCTCCTGACCTTTTTTACAGACAAGCCCCTTGCGTTTTCGACCTTCCCGCCACTGCTCCTGCTCTCCACCCTCTTTCGGCTTGGGCTGAATGTTTCCGCCACCCGCCTCATTCTCGCCGATGCACACGCCGGGCGGGTGATTGAGGCCATGGGGGCACATGTCATTCGCGGCAATTATGTCATGGGGCTCGTGGTGTTTTTTATTCTGGTGGTCGTGCAATACGTGGTGGTCTCAAATGGCGCGCAGCGCGTAGCCGAGGTGGCCGCACGCTTCACGCTTGACAGCCTTCCCGGGAAACAGATGAGCATTGATGCCGACCTCAACATGGGGCTTGTGTCGCGCGAACAGGCGCAGGAGCGACGACGCCAGATTGAGCGCGAAGCGAGCTTTTACGGTGCCATGGATGGCGCCAGTAAGTTCGTGAAGGGCGATGCCATCGCCGGCATTCTGATTCTGCTCATTAATATCCTCGGTGGATTCGCCATCGGCATGGCACAAAAAGGCATGAGCCTGCAGGAAGCGCTTGAAACCTATACGCTGCTGACGGCAGGTGATGGCCTCGTCACTCAAATCCCTGCTCTGATTATCTCAATCGCAACTGGCATCATCGTGACACGTGCCGCTACCGACAGTCACCTCGGTGAAGCGGTTTCCCGCCAGATAGCCGCTTTTCCAGGCGCCCTCGTGCTGGTGTGCATGGCACTCTGCGGTTTTCTCACCATATCCGGCATGCCACTCCTGCCGGTTCTTCTGGTTCTGGGAATATTTGCTGTCAGTGCGCGCTTTGCTTCGCGCCTGAAACCGGAAGCGGAAACACCACGGCTCACGCCCGCTGAATCCCTGAATGAGCGGCTTCGCATTCATCCGGTGGACATCCTCATGCATCCCCGACTGCATGAAACCCTTTTACAGACAGAGGCGCTCTTTGTTGAGCGGATTGGAAGACTGCGCGAACAAACGGCACTGGAGCTTGGGGTTATCCTCCCTGAGGTGCGTTTTTTGCCGGAGACACGCCTCACCTGGCCGCATTACCAGATAGTCCTGCAGGGCAATGCCCGCCCCACACATCCACTCTACCCTGAAAAAGTGCTGGTGCTGCTAAACCCGGGCGACAGGCAGCACCAGGCCACCTGGCTCCAGGGAGCGGGGGTGCGCGATCCGGCCTTTGGCCTGCCGGCAGTCTGGTGCGCGCCGGACATACGCACAGAGGCTCAAGTGCGCGGCCTGCGGGTACAGGAGCCTCCAGAGGTGCTGCTTGCGCATCTGCACGAAACGCTTAAAGACGCACTGCCTGAGCTGCTGACCCGCGAGGAAACCCTGCGATTGCTGGATAATTCCTCACTGCACTCTCTGCGTGATGAGCTGATACCCGCTTTAATGAGCACGGGGCAGGTCATGCGGGTGTTACAAAAGCTTTTAGACGAAAAAGTTTCCATCCGCCCCCTCGAAACCATTCTGGAAGTGCTGCTGGAGCATGCAAAAACCAGCAATGACCCGGCGTTACTGACTGAACTTGTGCGCGTGCGCCTGAGTGACGCCATCTGCACCCGGCTTGCGGGCGGGCAGGCCTTTTTAAGTGTGCTGACGCTGGCCCCAGGCCTTGAGCAACAGCTTGCCAATGCGTTCACATCAAACGGCTGGGCTCCTTCTCCCGCACTTACAGAACATTTTTTACGCGCACTCGCCCGAGAAGTGGAAAACATGCTCGGAACGCGCCGGCGCCCGATTTTACTGTGTTCCTCCATCATTCGCCGCCACGTGCGCGAACTCACCCGGCGCATCCTGCCCCACCTCAGTGTGCTTGCCATGAATGAAATCCCGGTGAGCCTTCAGGTGGAATCCTTTGCAACCCTCGACACGGAACAGGAGCTTATCGATGCTTGACGGAATGCGCGCTATCCAGGCGGCCATGAATACCGATCTGGTGCACCTTGAGGTGGTCAACAACAACATCGCCAACCTGCACACACCAGGCTTTCGCCGACAGCTGGTTGAGGCACTTCCCCCTAAAGGCCCGCTTTTGGCAGACATGCCTCACGTGCGAGCCGGTCTGCGCGCGGTGTCCACCACAGTAGCGGCCCCCCTGCAGCAGACCGGAAATCCGTTTCACCTCGCACTTTCAGGCGAGGGCTATTTTGTCATTCATACCGAAAATGGCACGTTTTACAGCCGGAGAGGAGATGTCATGCGCGATGGCAACGGACAGCTCGCAAGCCTCGCAGGTGGCTTTATTGAGGGCGAGAGTGGTGCGATTACACTCGCCGACGATCCTTTTAAAGTGGATGGCAGGGGCTACATTATCGGCGCGAATGGCCGAGAAAACCGCCTTCGCCTTGTGCGTTTTAAGCACCCGGAGGCACTTCAGGCCGTTGGCAACGGCCTGCTGAGCTCAGAGGAAATCCCAGAAAGTGCAAGCCCCGAGGTGATACAGGGAGTGCTCGAGCGCGCAAATGTGCAGTCGGTGGATGAAATGCTCTCGCTCATGCGCCTCAGCCGTCATTTTGAGGCCTCTCAGCGGGTGCTGCGCACGCTTACAAGCCTCCAGTCAAACGCCATTAATCAACTTGGGAGCAACAATGTCTAACGCACTCGCCATCGCCGCCAGCGGCCTCAAGGTTCACGACCGCTACATCGACAGCCTCGCGCACGACCTGGCAAACCTCAGTACCAACAATTACAAAGCGACCACCCTTCGCTTTGGCGCGGAAATGGACGCAACGCAAAAAGCCGGCCCGCATAACCATGGGGTACGCATCATGGGCACCGACAGCGATTTTTCTAAAGGCCCTCTGAAACCCACCGACAGCTCGCTCGATGTCGCCATTGACGGTGAAGGCTTTTTTCAGGTGGAAGATGCAGATGGCACTGTGGCCTTCACCCGCACCTCGACACTCATGCTGGACAGTGAGGGCTATCTCGCCACCGCTGATGGCCTGCGCCTTGCCGAGAGCATTCAAGTGCCGCCAGACCATGCATCGCTTGTGATTCATAAAAACGGAGAGGTGGAAATCACGCGTTCGGATACAGACGCGCCGGAACTTCTCGGCACCATCCAGCTCGCGCGCTTTCAAAACCCGCAGGCGCTTCATGCCCTGCATGCAGGCGTCTGGCAGGCAACGCCCGACTCAGGAGACGCTCTCATCGATAACCCAGGCAACGGCGGTAATGGCGAGCTGCTGCAGAAAACGGTCGAAGGCTCGAACGTCGACATGGTCAATACCCTGATGCAGCTCACCATGGCGCAACGGGTGTATCAATTGAATGCCAAAGCCATACAGGTGGCGGACGAACTGGAAAAAACCATCAATGCGCTGCGTGATTAAACCAATGCTGGTGTGGCTGTTAACACTGCCGTGCATGCCCGCGTCTGCCATCAACCTCTATGACGCAAGCGTATACCGTGCCCTGATTGCCGACCGCAAGGCATCGATGCCCGGGGACTTGCTGACGGTGCTGGTGCTTGAGAATGCGAATGCACAGACGGGGGCTGATCTTGCCTCCAGCAAACACATTAAAACGGCACTCGAAGCCGGCTACAACCGCGACCGCCACGAGGTTGATTTTGGGTTGAAAGGAGACGGAAAAATAGCGGCCAAAACCGCACGCAATGGCAAAATCCGCGCCTCCCTCACCGTGCGCATTCAGGAAATACTGCCAAACGGCAGTTATTATGTGGAAGGGCAGCAGCACATCCGCATCAACGGTGAAGTACAGGCCATCGTGGTGGGCGGCGTGGTGCGCCCTGAAGACATCACACCACAAAACACCGTGCTCTCTACCCGCCTTGCCGAGGCGCGCATCACCTATAACGGCCAGGGAGCGGTCTCAAACTCTCAGCGCTTTAATCCAATCTATAAAACGCTGTCTTTTCTGGGGCTGGTGTGATGCGCATCCTGCTTATCCTGCTCTGCCTCTTCTGCTCAATGGCGAGCGCCAGTGTGCGCCTGAAATCCATCGCTCACCTCTCAGGCCTTCAGGAAAATCCGCTGACGGGCTATGGACTGGTTACGGGGCTTGCCGGTACGGGGGATTCCCGCCGCAGCAAGGACACGACCCAGGCCATCTCCAATCTGCTGCAAAGCTTTGGTGTCACCATTAACGCGCGCGATATTAACAGCCGTAACAGTGCGACGGTCATCATCACCGTCAACCTGCCACCCTTTGCCCACCAGGGCGATAAGCTCGACATCAACGTTGCCTCCCTTGGCGATGCCCGAAGCCTCGCTGGCGGCACCCTGCTCGTGACCCCGCTGAAAGGCGCGGATAACGGGGTCTATGCCCTCGCGCAGGGCCCGGTTTCCGTGGGCGGTTTTCGCTATGATGCGCTGGGTAACGTCATTCAAAAGAATCATCCCACCACCGGCATTGTTCCGGGAGGTGCACTGGTCACGCACTCCCTGAGTGCCGATGCGCCCACACGCCCGGTTACCCTGCATCTGATTCTGAACCAGCCTGATTTCTCAACGGCCTCCGCCGCAGAACGCGCGCTCAACGCGCGTTTTGGTGCAGGCACTGCGACTGCTCGAAGCGCACAGGACATCGAAATCCACACCCCACCCGGCGCTCACCGGCATTTCGTGCGTTTCGTGAGCGAAGTTGAAAATTTGCACATCACGCCCGATCACGTGCCGGTGGTGGTCGTCAATGAACGTACGGGCATCGTTATCGCCGGCAGTGAGGTGCGCCTTGAAGCCGTCACCATTTCCCATGGCAATCTGCAAATCTCGATTGCCACCGAATACCGTGTCTCACAGCCGCTCCCGGCCAGCATCGGCGGGCGCACGGTCGTCACTCCGGCCACCGGCATTGAAGCCTCCGAGCGGGTAGCAAACACGCTGCAGCTCAAGGCCGGGGCAAGCATTGCTGAACTGATGCAGGCCTTAAGCCGGGCGCAGACCTCAACCCGTGACACCATTGCCATCCTCGAGAGCCTGCGGCGAGCCGGTGCGCTGCATGCAGAAATTATTATTGAATAAGAAGGAGAGAATCATGGAAACGACCACCAGTCTCAATCTGCTGAAAAGCGCACTTGATGTGTCACTCATGCGCCATGAGGCCATCAGTCTTAATATCGCCAATCGAGAGACTGCAGGCTTCCAGCCGCTCGAAGTCCGCTTTGTAGACCAGCTTCGTGAAGAAGGCGGGTTATCGGCTGAGTTTAGCGTGCTGGATACACCTGTCGCGCTCGATGCAGAAATTGCCAAAGGCCTTGAAAACGCCACTTATTACCGCAGCCTTCTGCGCGGCATTCAGCATGAATTCTCACTGCTGCGTCTTAGCCTTCAGGGAGGAACCGGCCTATGAATGCCATGGCACTGTATGACATTGCCACCGCCGGCATGGGGCTTGAAATGCTGCGCGTACAGGTGGTGGCTGACAATCTGGCGCGTGCCGGCACCCTCATGCGCGCGGGAAGCCCCCCGCTTCAGCAGGTGGTCGCAAGCATGCCTGATTTTGACGCGTGGCTTAAGCATGACGGGCCTTCACTGCCACAGATTGACCTGGTTGCCCAGAATAACGTGCCAAACCGCGTGTATGAGCCTTCGCATCCCGCCGCCGATTCTAAAGGCTTCGTGAGCTACCCCGGCATCAGCCGGGTGGATGAAATGACGACAATGCTCCGTGCCTCCAGAGGCTATGAGGCGAATCTGCGCATGTTCAACATTGCCCACAGCCTTTATGGTCAAACGCTTCGCATCGGAGAGTCTGCATGAACCTTAACCGCATTGAAGCCCTAAAGCCCTTTATACCGACAGAACCACCAGCACGCGCATTCGCACCTTTGAGCGGCGCGTTTGCCGATATGGTTGAGCGCATTAAGAACGGTGAGGACGCGGTCAAACATCTGGCCCTTGGCGATGGTGGTTCACTGCATGCCACGATGATTGCCATGGAAAAAGCAAAACTGTCGATGGAGGTACTCGCTGGCGTGCGAAACCGCCTTATGAGCGCCTGGCAGGAACTGATGCGGGAGCAAATCTGACGTGAATGGACTCTTGAACGCTTTCAGCACCTTTCGTGCGCTTCCCGCTACCCGCCAGTGGCTTTTTTGCGGCATTTTCGCGCTGGTTTTAAGCGTCAGCGCGAGCCTCTTTATCTGGCTGCTGTCTAAGGATTCGGTCGCGCTGTTTCCGGGGCTGACACCTGAAGATACGCAAGAAGTCGCGAGCCGGCTCGAACAGGCACATATT
Source organism: Legionella geestiana (assembly GCF_004571195.1). Lineage (GTDB taxonomy): Bacteria > Pseudomonadota > Gammaproteobacteria > Legionellales > Legionellaceae > Legionella_B > Legionella_B geestiana. The sequence continues at coordinate 1,747,363 of NZ_CP038271.1, read as the reverse complement.
CCCTTTTCCGTTGAGGAAAGCGGGCGCGAAATCCGTGTGGAACGCGCCATCGCCGGGAAAACGCGCCTCACGCTTCTCGGAGAAGGATTGACGCTGTCACGCAATCCAGGCTTTGAGCTGTTTGATAAAAGCGACTTTGGCATGACGGATTACACGCAAAAAATCAATTATCAGCGCGCCCTTCAGGGAGAGCTTGAGCGTACCATCGCAAGCCTTGAAGAAGTGGCCGGTGTACGGGTGCACATTGTTGTGCCGGAAACCCGTCTTTTTGAGCAGGCGGGCATGCATCGGCAGGCGGCAGTCACGCTGAAACTGCGAAAACCCCTGAGCCGCGAACAGATTAACGGTATTCGAGCCCTGGTGGCCGCCAGTGTGGCTTCACTGCCGATAAAAAATGTGGTGGTGCTTGACCAGCGGGGCACGCCGTTGGTACCGAATGCAGGGGAGGAGGCGTTTGAGCGACACTGGCAGGCGCGGCGTGCGTTTGAGCACTACCTTCGCGAAAAGCTGACAGCACTTCTGCGAGCGATTTACCCGGACGCACCTTTTAACGTTCAGGTAGACGCGCGCCTTGACTTTAACGCATTTACGCGCGAGCGCACGACACCTGAACACCACGAACCGCTTGAAGTGCGAAAACGCGCACAGACCATGCCCGGCAAAAGCAGCAAATCGCCGGCGCGCACGGAGACCTCCGAAGAAACCCGATTTCAGAGCGGCTCTCGTACCGAGCGTTTCACCCGTGCGCGCGGCAGCATTCAACGCCTGAATGTGAGCATAGCACTTCCAGATTCCATAACGCCTGCAGACCTTGCAAAACTGCAACGCATGATGAGCGTGGCCGCCGGCATTGATAAAGAACGCGGCGACACCCTCAGTGTCGAAGCGATTATTCACGCCCCCCTGAAACTGCGCGAAGCACCGCGGCCTCAGATTCCCACTCTCAGGGAAGCCTCCACAAAAACACCTTCTGTCTCGCTCGCGCTTGTGTGCGCGCTGCTCGCACTCATGCTCGGGACTGCCACCGTGACGCACTGTCGCCATCGGCGCGCAATGAAAAAAAATCGGGAAACCCTGCTTATTGAACTTAACGAATGGCTGACACACCATGAACCCTGAATTTAAACACCTCCTCCTGCGTGCCGCACACCTTGGTACATGGGATACCCGCTGGCTGCTGCGCCGCCTTGATAACGACGCCCGGGAAAAATTTGAAACCCTGGGCGGCTTGCCGCTGCTGCGTGCCGCACGCCGCTTTCGTCCTGTTCCGCTGCCCGCTCTCCCTTCCCCCCTCCCTGAAGAGCCGCTGCCAAAAGGACATGAAGCACTCATCGATTTGCCGCCCCTTTTTGTGGCCATCGTACTGGACACGTGGCCTGAATCAGCGGCCAACACCTGGCTTTCCCGTTATGACTACAAGGGAGCGGTCGCAGATGCGCGCGCAAACGCACTTCCAACGGTCAAACCCTCTGCACGTGAAGCGCTCATTTCCACCTGGACGGCTAAAGGAGAAGAAAATGGCTGAGATTGTAAAAAATATCCCGGAAAAAACCGCCCCCGAACCCGCCCCCGTTGATGGCTTTGCCGAGGGGTTTGCACGCGGATTTGCCGAAGGAAAAGAGGAGGGGGAAAAAGAGGGGTGTGCCCGTGGAGAAAAAGCCCTTGCAGATACGCGTGATGCACTCTGTCAAATACTGGCGAGCCTCAAACAGGCCCAGGAGGAGGCACGCCTTGCTCTTCGCGCTGAGATTGCAGGCATGGTCATACCGCTCGTTTCACCGCTTTTTATGGAACTTGCCCATAACCCCGACTGGCTTAACGTGCGCATTGATAATCTGCTGTCCCATCTTAACCGCGAGGAAACCCTGCGGCTGCATCTGCACCCTCTGGATATTCAGCGCCTGCAGGAAAATGGCGCTCTTAAGGCCCTGCCCCCAAAGGTTGAAGTGTGTGCCGATGAGCGCCTGCGCCTTGGCGGGTGCCGGCTGCACAGCGAGCACGGGACTTTCGATGCCGGTATTGAAGAACAGGTAGAGCGGTTGAAAGTTCTGCTCCTGAAGCGTCAGGAGGAAATGCGCCATGACTGAGTGGTGCCCGGGTTTGAATGCCGCAGAACGGCTTGGCATTCTCGAAGAACAGGTCGGTTTACGACTGGCAGCCAACGGACCGCCACAGACGTTTGTGGGAGAGGCATGTGACATTCTTGATACAGATGGGAATGCCCTGATGACAGCCATTGTCACGGGCTTCACACCGGGCAGAGTCTACCTGATGCCGTTTGAGAGCGGGCGCGTACGCCCGGGACTTCGCGTACGCGCCCGCCATGCCGGATTGCAGGTGCCGGTTGGCACCGCACTGCGAGGACGGGTGATTGATGCGCTTGGGCAGCCGCTTGACGGTCTTGGAACCATTGCCTGTACGGAATACCGCCCACTGCACCACTCTCCCATTAATCCACTGTCGCGCGCCCCCATCAATGAACAGCTCCTGACCGGTGTGGGCGCGATTGATACCCTGATTGCCCTTGGCAGAGGGCAGCGCATGGGGCTTTTTGCCGGCAGCGGTGTCGGCAAAAGCACCCTGCTTGGACACATTGCCAGAGACAGCAGAGCCGATATCAATGTGGTCGCGCTGATTGGTGAGCGCGGGCGTGAAGTACAGGAATTTATGACACAAACACTCGATGCCGCTACCCGTGCCAAAACCGTACTGGTCGTTGCCTGCAGTGACTCCCCCGCTGTCGCGCGCCGCGAGGCAGCTTTCAGTGCAACCGCCATTGCCGAGTATTTTTGTGATGCGGGCCTCTCGGTGATGCTCTTTATTGACTCGGTGACGCGTCTTGCACTCGCGCAGCGTGAAATCGCCCTGAGTCAGGGCGAGCCACCAACCGCGCGCGGATTTACGCCAAGCGTCTTTGCGCTCCTGCCCGAGCTTTTGGAGCGCGCCGGAAACTTTGCGGATAAAGGCAGCATCACGGCACTCTATACCGTGCTGGTTGAAGGGGATGACTTCAACGAACCCTTAAGCGATACCCTGCGCGCCCTTCTCGATGGGCACATTGTTCTGAGCCGTGAACGCGCGCATCGCGGCCAGTTTCCCGCCATTGATATCCTGCAGAGTGTTTCACGTCTTAATGACCATATCCTGCCAGAGGCGCGCCTGCCCGTAATTCGCGGCATTCGCCGCCTGCTTTCCGTACATGATGCCCATCGCGATCTTGTCAGTCTTGGCGCATATGCCAGCGGCAAAAATGCCGAGCTGGATAACGCGCTTTCGCATCTGCCTGAGATTGAAACACTTCTGTATCCCGATTCAGCACTACCCCTTGAGCACCTGCTTGAGCGTTTTGGAGCGATGACCCAATGAGCAAAGATTCGGCCTTTAAGGCCATGAACACCGTGATGGACATTGAATGCGAAGACCTGATACGACGCCTCGCTCCCCTTAAAACCGCGATTGAGGAAAAAAGGGCGCAGGTTGAAGCATGCAAAAAGCGCCTGCAAAGCGCACTGACAAAACTATCATCGATAAACCCCGAGCAGGAAGTCGCGCGCCAGCATTACCTTGCGCACCAGCGTGCACTGATTGAACAGCATCAGGCCGCAACGCACACACTGCTTGCAGAAGAAAACCGGCTTGGCATGGAGCAGCGCAAGCAGCAAATTCGTAAAAAACTGCTGGAGCGTCTCGCAGAACAACACCGACAGCAATGCCTTGCCGCCACACGGAAAGCACGTGAAAAACAACTGGATGAATGGATTTTGCACCGATGGAGTGAGGCATGAAAATTACTGAAGCCCCTTATATGCTGAACAGCACACTGGTACCTGCGCCGCTTTCTGAACATTCTGGCGAAGGTTTTTGGTATTGGACACACCTTGACACACTGCAGCAAAGTGAACTGCATTTTAACGCATCACCGAAACCCTCATCCCTTCAGCCTCTGACGGTTGAGCCTCCGTTACTCCTTAAGCCCCTCATAGCGAAGCCTGTCGAGCCACAGGCTGCAATCGCCAAATCTGTCTCGAGCCCCGAACCTGAAGCGTCATTACCATTGAGGCCGATAGAACTGCCAGAACACTTTACCTTCGCGCGTACGCCCATGCATGCGAAACAGGCGCCAGAGCCGATGTTCATTAAAGACGGTCTTAAAACATCGGACTTCCCCAAAACCACTCCCCCCGGGCAGGCGACACCTGTCACACTCCCGGCGCAACCGGCCTTCCACTCTCCAGCGGGAATGCATGTTTTCACCGAGGGGAAGACCGCTGAAATTGCGCTGAAATCGCCACTCAGCAAGGCCAAAGCCCGTCATCATCTGGCAGTGCGCCTGCGAAAAGCGCTGCGCGCCATTGGTTTTACTACTCGTCATCTTTTAATTAATGGAGAACCGCTGTGAACACCCGCATTTCCCCCACCGACAATGCCCGAATGAACGAAACCGACTTTCTAAAGCTTTTCACGGAAGAGCTCAGCTATCAGGACCCCCTTAAACCCATCGACAACCGTGAATTCATGGCGCAGATGGCGCAGTTCTCCCTGCTGCAGGAAGCACGCGGTCAAAATGAGTACCTCTCAGCACTCACAACCCAAAGCCTGCGTGACCACAGCCTGAATCTGCTGGGGAAAACTGTACAGATAAATAACGACACCGACCAATCCGGGATAGTGCGCAGTGTGTCTTTTACAGAAGGACAAATGCCACAGCTGAGCGTACAGTTTGGGAGCGGAATGCCCGTGACGGTGGAAATTGGAAGTATCACGAGGGTGAGCCATGAGTAATACCTGGTACACGAGCTTAAGTGGCATGCATGCGGCCAGTGCCGGATTGCAAAACACTTCCGCTAACATCAGCAACCTGCAAAGCGCGGGCTTTAAGCGCCATGAATGGTATTTCTCGTCCTTAAGTCAGGATGCGCGGGGGTATCCCGAAGGGGTGCGCAGCGGCAACAGCAGCATCAATTTCAGCGCGGGCGCTTACCAGCAGACGGGCAATCCGACCGATTTAGCCATCATCGGCGATGGTTTTTTTGTGCTGCGCCTTGCTGATGACCGTTTGCTCTACACCCGAGCCGGCCAGTTTTATTTTAACGAGAGCGGCGTGCTTTGCGACAGGCGCACCCAGGCGGAAGTCATGGGACTTGATGGCAGTGGCCAGCTCATCCCCATCATTCAGACAGGCCCAAAACACGTACCTGGAGCCGCAACGCACTCTCTGAACCTTGGTGGAACCATTGCGCCAGGCAACCGTGCAGAGTTTAGTGTTGATACGGTATACGACAGCAAGGGGCGCGCGCATACCCTTAAAGTGGGCCTCCTGCAAATGAGTGAGAACGAATATACGCTCGATTACGTACTCTGTGACGACGTGCTGATTCCGACCTTTCCTCAAACCCTTCAGTTTGTTGCCGGCATGCCGACCAGCACCCGTAACAGCCTCTCACTGACGCTTTTTGGTAAAGAGGAGTTGGTCCTCAATTTTGGAACCGATGATTTGATGAATCAGGAAGACATGGTGCGGCTTAATGGCAGTGAAACCCGGATTTCCGTGCGCCGCCAGGACGGCTTTGCCAAAGGCGCGCCTCTTTCCGCAAGCTTTGATGACGCGGGGCGACTGGTCTGGCTCTATGACAACGGCAAAACGGTGGAAGGGCCAAAAATTGCACTTGCCTGTTTTCGCCAGCCGGAAAAAGTGTTGAAGGCGGCTCGAGATAACACCTTTAGCTGCGAAGACCTCTCGGCACGCACACTCAGTGCCTCAGGCGCGCCCGGATTTGGCAGTGTGCAAAGCGGGCAGGTGGAAGGTTCAAACGTCGACTCTACCCTCGAGTTTGCCAACATGGTGGTATTGCAGCGGATGTTTCAGGCCTGCTCACAAATCATGGATATTGATAAACAACTGCTTGAGGAGCTGCGTCACCGATGAACGCCAAACCGTATCGCCCCGATAACCACAGAGCCCGTTTGCGCCTTACAACACACTTTCGCGAACGTCTGGAAACATGGAACAAGAGCTCGGCTCACACGTGTATCTGCTGCACCGTTGAGCCGGCTGGCGCCCCTTCAGAAGCGGCGCTTTTCTTAAAAGACCCGCGTCTGCTCGAGGATGGCGCGTTTCTCTCACTCGTTCGTCATGCGGCCTTTGGGGAGGCGCATGCGGCCTTTGACACGGCAGCAGCGGTGCTGAAGGAGTGTCTCATCAACACCCTGCTGGCCCCTCTCGAAACGGCACTCCCTACACACATGCAGGACTGGTTTTACAAAGGCTCGCCTGCCGTCTGCCTGCGTTTAGACTGTGGGGAGCTGCAGGCACGACTGTATCCGCACCCCAAACTGCTGGCCGATATCCTCAGAGCTCCAGCGCTGCCATCCCTTCCTGAAGTCGCCCCTGACCCACGCCTGAAACTCGAGGTGCGCATCCTTGATGTACGCCTCCCCCTGCAGGCATTACGGACATTGCAGCCGGGCGACATTATCCGCAGCGATACCGCCATTGACGCCCCAGTCACCATCACGTACGGCAATCGCCTCCTCGGAATAGCCGCCTTTGGCACCTGCAACGGACACCCATCCATTCAACTGATAAGGAGAACTTGATGAGCACCCTCTCTGAACCTGTTACCCGCGAACTGACAGCCACCGCGTCCACAACGCCGTGGCTTGAGTCGGGCATCCAGAGCGCACTGAGCGACATTCGCATTGATTGCGGCATTCGCCTCGGAACCCTTACCCTCACTCTGCAGGCGCTCCAAAGTCTTCAGTCGGGCGCCGTTTTGCAACTGACGGAATCTTTTGGTGAGCCGGTAGATGTCATCGTTAATGAACAGGTCATTGCACGTGGTGAGCTTGTCCATTGCGATGAGCATTTTGGGGTGCGGGTGACGGAGGTCGCCGTATGAAAAAGCGGCTGCTTACAGCTCCTGGCGTACTGCTCGCAACACCGCTTTATGCAGCGGGCAAGCTCGCCCTTTTTAAACCGGAAAGCGTCATTTCCGAAAGTTACTGGCGTACGCTCATTACCCTCTTTGCCGCGGTCGGCATCGCGGGTATTACCTGCTGGTATCGACGCGTACCAAAGCGCGCCAGCCCGTGTTGCCGGGTACTTGAAAAAATTACGCTCTCGCATCAAAGCACGCTGTTTCGTATTGAGTGGGCGGGGCGCGAATACCTGCTGGCTGACAATCACGAGGCGCTGGCCTGGCTCCCTTCTGCAGGAGACAGCACCCATGCGCAATAAACTCACAGTCGGATTGCTGCTTTTTATTCCTGCCATGGCCTTCGCAGACCCGAGCACCTGGAGTCTGCCCGATGCGGACGAATGGCCTGAAGCCCTGCGTCTTTTTGCACTGATGACCCTGCTGGGGCTGACCCCGGCACTGCTCATCATGCTGTCGTCTTTCACCCGCATTATCGTAGTACTGTCTATCCTGCGCACGGCTCTCGGGCTGCAGCAGACCCCTCCCAATATGGTGTTAATGAGCCTTGCGCTGTTTTTAACCTGTATGACCATGATGCCAGTTGCAAACCGCATCTATACCGAGAGTTTCATTCCGTGGGAAGCGCATCAGATAAGCACCGAAACAGCGCTCCTTCATGCCCAAAAGCCGATTCGTGCTTTTTTACTGCGCCAGACACGCGAAAAAGATGTGCGCCAGATGGCCTTTCTTGCCAAAGCCCCGCTGCCCAAACGCGCAGAAGACGTGCAGTTTCACTATCTCGTACCGGCTTTTTTACTGAGCGAGCTGCAAACCGCCTTTCAAATTGGCTTCATGATTTTTCTGCCTTTTCTTCTGGTTGATCTCGTCGTCTCAGGCATTCTCATGACCATGGGCATGATGATGGTGCCGCCCATGAGCATAGCACTTCCCATCAAGCTGTTGCTCTTTGTGTTGATAGATGGCTGGAGTCTGGTCGTTCAGTCGCTGGTGGGGAGCTTTCACGGTGTGTGAGTTTCACACGCAATATTATGTTCACTGTGACAAGGTTGTTGTGAAATGGCATGTAGCTCTTCAATAATTACGGCAATATTTTGCTCACCGGTAAAAGTAAGCCGGTCTGCCATATTGCCGATGTAATCGGCGTGGTTTTCTAAGGTGTTAAAAAACACATAAAAAACCGCAGAAAATCTGTGAATAACTTCAGGCGCTTTTTCGGGAAGGCTGGCAAGGAAGGCGGCTTTGACTCTTTCCTGTAAAGCCGCATCCAAACCTTTAATTGTTTGGACAGATGCATGCGCGGGCCTTGAATAAAAGCCATGAATAAACCGGCTCAGGGGCACATTATGCCGTGTGGCAAGGAGTGGCAACCCAACCGTATGAATATCGTAGGGCTGCATGCGGCAATCATCCACAACAGGAGTCGTTAGCTTTTCGTTAGAAATGCATTGCAGACACGCATCAAAAAAAATCGCAAATCGTTGAAACACTGCGTGCGTGATTTGGTGCGGCTCAAAAAATGCGCTGAGTGTCAGAGCATAACGCTTTAACGATTTTAACAAAAACTTATTCGCTTCTCTTCGTGCTTTTGCGCTGTGCCTTAAGTCATGTTCGGGGTATATGAGCGCATCGACAACATTGGGTGTTACTACCGATAACATTTTCGGGGTATCAGCGCCTGTTTCGGGCTTATCGAAGCAAACGAGCCGATGTGTTTTTGGGCCTCTTGCCTGAAATATCAACAAATCTGTAACCGGTATTTGATTAATAATGGTATCAAAACGCGAAGGAACGCGCCCAATGAAGAAGGCGAGCAACACGAACCAATACGCAAGAAAGGTTATTACACTCAATGGAAATAAAGCATGCAGGTAAAAAGGACGTATCAGCCCGTTGGTGTACCCTTCCATTAAGTGCCCGTGCCGTTTAATCGTTTTGTAATCAAAAAATGACGTGTAACGGTCAGCAAATCTATCAACAATCAGTTTGAACGGTATTTTCTGCTGCATTAACCGCTCTGCGGCCAGTATCATCGGCGCCGCACCCGCACACATGCCATACAAAACGACCGATTTTCCGCGGGATAAGGTGTGTTTTGCAAACGTCACAATGTCGAGTGCGATATCATTGAGGCTTTCAGCGCGTTTACTGGAGTGAAGGGAAAAATTTCGGTGATTGATGAATACCACTTCTGCTTTGAAAAACTCAGGCAAGCCATACCGCACCCTGCTCAGTTGAAGATGCTCTGTTTGCACCTTCCCTATCAGCACCAGCACCGTGACGTCACGATGTGTCTCCCGTTGTCGCATGTGCACGCCCTCAAGCACGACACCATCGTGAGCCGGTAATAGAAACTTATACACCAGCAGGGATGACATTTCTTCAGACCCTTCGCTAAACGGCAAAGTGGACAGAGGTCCTGATGCCACGGCTCTTACAATTTGTTGTCTGAGTCTCGCCCAATAAGAAACCGGTTTACCAAAATTGACAAAAAAGGGTTGAGGGGGTAAGGGAAGCAACTCGGTCCTGTCTGTCGCTCGCATCATTTGAGCCAGGAATCCAAGACAATGGGTTTTAGCGCTTTTGTACATCTCACGCTCAAAAGGCAAACTATCGGAAGTAATGGATAATTCATCAAAGGCCAATATCAGCGGATAAAAAAAAACTTTTGGTGCCTCTCGCAGGCTTGAGAAGTGCGTGTTGTAGTACAATAAAAAACGTGCCGCAACGAGGTACAAAACGTGGCTCGCAGAACTTTTACTGTCGAGCAGACTCCTGTGACGCTCTATCGTAAGCAGGCAATAATATCCGAGGTCAAGATACGGAATAACAGGAAGTACTTCCGAGCGAAAAGCCTGGAGTAAAAGGCTGCGGCTTACACTTGAACCCAGCCAGAAGGCCATTATCCATTTGTAAAAACACGCATCCCCCAGGTCCTCTGATGTGAGACTCAACTCCGCTACCAGCTTTTCTCTCACATTAAAGTCGGTCAGCGCTTTTAACAGCAATGAATTAGCCGTGAGCTGCATGCAGATTAACCTCAAAATTCGGGCGACAGCGCACATAAGAATAACAGGGTACTATACGCCGGCAAAGCATTCTTTTAACCGGTTAAGCGCTCGCCCGTGCCTGCGGGCCTTGCCAGAAAGCTCAGGGTGAAACCGCTTTTTCACACGTTTTAAGCAGTGCAGTTCGCATTTTTTTCAGCAATGGCTGCAGGTTTTCATCATCAAGGTGATAGGCCTTCGCCAGCGCCTCTGGGTCGGTAAAGCTTAACCAGGTGACACCGTTGCTGTCAGTCGTTGCCATCAACCGCAAGGGCAAATCGAGCGAGATGGCGGGTTTGGCCTCGATAAGCGCCGTTCCAACCGCCGGGTTTCCGGCAATCAACACCTGCGTGCTCTGCAGGGTTTTTCCTGCTTTTGCAGCCTCAGCACTTTGATTGATACGCGCAAATACCCTGCCGCCTTGCTCTTTAATAATTGCCTCAACCCGGTTAATCGTCTCTTCAGCAGAATACGGGCTTTCGAGAGCCTCAGACCACGCCGCTCCAGTCGCCGGGCCGAGCTTTTCGTTAAAGGCACCCGCTATTTTGCGCCCCAGTATATCGAGATCTGGCAAGTCGCCCTTATTGGTCAGCAGGGTCACACAGACCAGTTCGTCTGCCGCAGTAAACCGGCTTAAAAAGGCGGAATACCCGGGTACATTCCCCTTGATTTGCATCATGCCTTTGTGACCATTGAAAAACCACCCACTGTTTCCGGGTACGACCCGGCCATTTTTCAAGGTGATCGGATGGTATAAAAACGCCTTGCTTTCAGGCTCTTTCAGCAGAATATTTCCAGCCAGTGCAATGTCCCAGGTACTGATGTCAGACGATGAAGCCATGATGCCACTGTCAGCAAAGGTGGCTGACCAGCTGAGAGGTGCCACACGGATAAGGCCCGCGCCGGATTGGGAATATCCTGTTGCCGGCTCTGTGGGATTAATCATCACGGCATTGTTCAGGAACGCACTGTGCTTAAAGGGCGATGTGCCATTTAGCATTTCATTCTGTATGCGGTTTTTATTGGAGATAAAAAAGGTATTTTTTAGTCCGGCACGCTCAAACTGATTTTTAGTCACATAGTCCTGATAAGACATCCCGCTCGTTTTTTCAATGACCAATCCCAGAAGATAAAAATCCGTAGCACTCTGCCTGGCCTCTGTACCTGCAGGAAACAGCAACGCCTTATCCTTGATGAGGTCAATAATTTCAGCAGGCGTATATTCCCGGCTAAAATCAAAATCCTTGTCGCTGGAATAATCCGGCAGACCGGAAGTGTGCGTCATTAAATCACGTATGGTAATTTGTCGCCATTGCTGCGGGATATCGAAGTCTCTGAGATAATCCGCAAACGGTGTGTCGAGGTCGATTTTGCCGGCCTCTTTCAACTGCATAACGGCAATGGCCGTGTAAGCGTTAGTCAACTGCCCGATATTAAACACCGTATTGGTAGCGACCAACCGTTTAGAGTCGGTATCCGCAAGCCCGTATCCGACCACGCGAGTAATATACGGAGCCTGAACAATGGCAAGGGATAGACCCGGAATTTGGTGCTCTTCCATGTAGCTGATGATGAGGTTGTCAACGCTCTGATTTTGCCAGACCGTATGAAAATCTCCACGTCCCGTTGCTGAATATAATGTTGTCGGCATCATGCCTCCCCATATTCCCATGGTTGCCAAAACGAGTGTGCGAAAGCCTCGAGATTTCATGCGTTCCCTCGCGATAATGTTAAGTCTCAGACTTCAATTGAAGCCTAAACTCATCAGATTTGCCAATACTCTTGACTTCCCCAGTTTGCGCCCCATTGACGAGGGCATGTCCTCATTTCATAAGGTGTGGGGTTGAATGGTCTCTTTTTCTCCCCCGAGCATCGCACAGACTCCAAAGGCTGCGGCGGTAGCAAATACTCCAAAGCCTGCCAGCAGCAATGTGGTACGTACGGGATGCGATGAGGCGCTTGAACTGCTGGGAGGAAGACGTGATGGCTCTGCCGTTCCTGCTCGCGCCCAATACATTGCCTCCTGTTCATCAGCGGTTAAATCAGCTTCAAAATGCTTTCCGGGACGCACGCGATGCACGGTAACAGCACCGGATGCTGCGCGAAATGACGCATTTCTTTCAAGCGCAAGCTGGGAGTATTTGGGACGATATCCCAATTCAGAGGGCACACCACAGTCCATAAGGCCGCATTCGCTGTTTCGGCATACGCCCTCGTAAAAATGCACGGACTCATCATCTCTTAACCAGTTATTTTTCAGTAAAACGCCTCGAAGGTCAGAAAGCTGTTCTGATTTCCAGTTGTCAGATGTGATAGCCAGTTGTCTGTCTACTAACGGATTGATGTACGCAATCAGAACAGGGCGGCTCACGCCTTCCACTTCGTAAGAGGCAATTAAGTGATTTTCAGTCGGTGCAACTGTGTGCGTATCGAGTCTTTTAAGTTCTTTGCCAAGCATAGTGGCGAGGAAACCTGCAATATAATCGGGAAAACTATGAAACGTTGCTATGGCGCTGATATAGTCCTCATTATGTAAAAACCACGAGGACGCATCGGCTTTTAAAAAGTCTGTAGCGTCTTTTTTACCCTTTTCGTAATCAGATTGTTGGAAGGTAAAGTGTAATAATGGGGAGTGCTTTCTGCTTTCGTCAAAATCAACACATAAATTTTTAAAAAAGTAGAATGTTGGCTTTTTGCACAGTGTATGGTCAAAGGTAAATATGGCTACTCTGTAATCATCACGAAAAAACATTTTGATTATCCTGTAAAGTGATGCTTCATCTCGAATTTACCATAGAATGGCTGCTGAGTGCAGAAATGCCACTGTGAGATAAATAACCATCAAAACGATATGTTGTCCAAGGCCTCGCTGAGGGTGCTGTGCTGACAGCCGATGCTTTGAGGTGTGGCTTATCTCATCATACAGCCATTCCCAATGGCTGTATGATGAGGCAACGGCTTTTTTAAAGAACGGGGGCATCAAGGTGCCGGACCATCACGAGAAAGTCTGCGTGCTCGTTCGCGTTACCGATACAGCTGACACTCTTATGAACGTAATTAAAATGTCCGTCCACAGAGCTTTCATCATTGGATAGAGCAACTCCTTTTATGTTCCGGCTCTTGAGACTGCTGTGCACGTTGCTCTTCTTCCCTTCTCGCCGCACGTTCCTCGGCCAGCATTTCATGCCTTTTTATATCCTCTGGCCTTGCGAAAATCATATTTCTCTTACCGCTTAAAGGGCTGACAACCATGTGCCTCTCACACGCCAACTGTGCACGAAGGAGAGCGTTGGTATCTTCAGCCAAACTGATTCGAGCTACCGGCTCTTGCATTGAGATTGAAATATTTCCATCAGTACTCACCCCAACACTTCTGCGGGGCTCGTCTATGTCCACCCGGACTTTGGGTAACTGCTGAAGCATTTCTTCGAGGACATCACAGGCAGACGTGTATTTTGCTGCATTATCGTTGTCTTCTTCGTGCATTTTATTTACTCCCTATTAATAAAAGAACAAATTGTAGTGCATATACAAAGGCTCGCACAATTAATCCTGCAAAATGTCCGAGGCAAAACTTCGCTTTGCCAGGGCCTCATTGCAGGCGCTGATGATTGCTGCGATCAATCAACGCCCCAAAGATGAAATTGCCTGCTGCTTACGATGAGGGCAGAGGTTTACGATTTGAAGAAATGTGTGTCACCTCTGACTATTTTTGGACTTTACCGGCAATATCATTTCGACGATGTTTGAAATAGTCAAAGAGTACCTGTTCATCTTGCCGGGCTAACTTTGAAATAGTGCTCTCCATATCCGGTGATATATTTCGACCGGTTAAAACCACAAAGGCATAGTGGGAATTTTTATAATGTTCTTCAACGCCTAACAACAATGCAGCGAGAGGCAATCCTGAAGTTGGCTCAATGGAAATGCCATATTTTTTAAGTAAAGCGCTTGCATAAAGTGCGTCTTTTTGCTGAACCAGAGTTACTTCATGAGAAATTTCTCTGATGCGTTTTAACGAAAATTGTTCAGGAGTAGCCATTACCCCGTCAACAATTAATTTTCCCGCATAGGGTTCTGCTGAACGCACAAAGCGGCAGGTTTTCAGTGATCGATACGTCAAATCTGCTGGTGCCGCAGTGACACCTATACTATAAACAGAGGGGAATTGTGCTGACAGTTCTTCTGTTCCACTTAAAATTCCTCCTGATCCAAGAGGAACGAGCATCAGCGCTTCTCCAGGATTCATTTTATCAAAATCAAGACCGTCATGCCTTGCTTGTTCTTTAATTTCCTCTGCAATAACTGCATACCCATTAATGGCATATTTATCAGCATGTAATAATAACATTACATGTTCCGGGTCAGATTTTGCTTCATTAACAACCAGATTCTCTGCATCATCATACCCGGCGATTGCTTTTTGCGAATGGTTTGAGGCTGATTCAGGATAGTGATCACGGATTTTTGCGCCTGTTCTCAGTATGGCTGCTTTTTTATGCGGCAATACATTGGCAGGCATGGTAATTTCAGCTTCTACATGAATCTTGTCTTCAAGACCTTGCTGTCGAATAAAATTTTTAACTACATTTACTGCGTTCGCAACAGCTCTTCCGTGATTACCGGTAGAGACGGCAATGACTTTTAAGTCGTACGTTCTCTGTGCATTTTTTTTAACTTCCTGAAGGTATTTATCTATCCGGCCATAGAATCTTATTGGCATTCTATCTTTGAATGAGCCGGTTGGATTAACCGTCTCATCTTTCATATATACGACAATATTGCGATGTAACAAACGTTTTGCGAATGCATTAATGTTCTGGTTAGTATATAGAGGAGTGGGTCTCGTAAAGACTCCAAACTTTCGTTGCAGGTTTTTCGCAATCGCTATGGCATCCTGATTTACACCCGATGAACGACGTTTCAATAATTCGGTCTTAACGTCTTTTTGACTGAACCGGATATATTCGTACCCCGAATCTGCACGGTTATATACCGTCTCTCCACAAGAATTTACATAATGCGTACCTGCAATTGATGCGCTTCCCGAATCAATTATCAGGGCCAATACTGTTAAAATAAACGCTCTAATTTTTATGGTATGTGACATGGTGTACTCCTGTACTACGAAAATGAGGCATTCAACATGGAGGTGTCCTCAATTCAAGAAATGGTGCAAAAACGCAGGGGGTGATACCCATGCGTCCTGGCGGCAGCCATATTCTGGAACGCGCACACCCCATGGTTTCCGCGAGTAGAAAAGATTGTCTATCCGCCCTCAACTATCGACAAATTCTCCGAAACCTGCTCATTTACCTGGATTCCTGAGATTGTCAGCATTAAAACATGCCATTATCATTTTCGGGATGATCCGTAATATCCTGTATCACATCCCAGTGCTCAACGATTTTATTGTTTTCCAGACGAAACACATCAATAACCGCGTTGCCCAGAGTTCCGGGTTCAAGTATTGAATGCACATGTAACATCACAAAATCACCTTCCGCTAAAACCCGCTTGATTTCACTGTGCGATTGTGGAAAAGCAGCTTTCATATATTCAATATAGGTTCGTAAGCCTTCGGCACCATCTTTGGCAAGCGGATTATGCTGAATATACCGAGGACCAAGGTAGGCTTCTGCGGCATCAAAGTCTCGCTCATTAATTGCCTTTTTATAAAATTGCATCACAATGATCTTGTTGTTTTCTTCCTGAGCACTGGTCGCAAATACGGCGCAATTTGCAAACATCGTGCAGGCTCCAATAATCGGTAATAAATATTTTCTCATGGGTTCCTCACTGGGTTAAATGGATATCCAGGGCGTGTCATCCGATAAAGCCAGGCAAGCACTAAATAAAGATGCCAATGCGCGTGCCAGTACAATCTGCTCGTGTTTCAGATAAAACGATTACCAGGTTCCTTGACTCACAATTGATTTTAAATGCTCTGATTATTTAAAAAAGCGCAAAATTTCGATGTTTTTTATCAGTAATATCGATATATTATTGCAAATTACATGACACGGATTGCATGATGTCCAAAGTAACCATTGAGCAATGGCGTGTATTGCAAACCGTTGTAGATGAGGGCAGTTTTGCCAAAGCGTCTATAAAATTGCATAAAAGCCAATCCAGTATCAGTTATACGGTAGCAAAACTCCAGGATACGCTCGGTTTGAAAATATTGCAGATGGAAGGGAGGCGTGCCAGATTAACTGAGCAAGGTACACGTATCCTCAATTTGTCACGACAAATCACGCGAGCAGCAGATTATGTAGAAACTTCTGCGCATCTTTTCAACAGCAATTGTGAAAAAACCTTGCGTATTGCTGTTGATGAGATATTTCCGATGTCGGTTTTAATGTCAATTCTCCATCAGTTCGGTCTTGAAAATCAGCAAACACGCATCAAGGTAACCCAGGGAGTACTGTCCGGTCCCGCGGAATTGTTAGTCAATGGTGAGGCGGAATTGGCCGTGATATCCAAAATACCGGAAGGTTATCTTGGCAAGAAAATCATGGACATTGATTTTATACCTTATGCGCATGAGGACAGCCCTTTGCATGCCAAACCGTTAACAAACGAAGATCTGCTTAATGAACGTTATATTATTACGCAAGATTCTGGTGTCAAAACAAAACGCAATGAAGGGTGGCTGGGTTCGGAATTTAACTGGTCTGTGAGTTCCATTGAAATGAAAATCCAATGCGTTGCACATGCTATAGGCTTTGCATGGCTTCCAAAGCACATCATGAATGCTCGAAATTTACCCGTCAAGCCATTGATTTTGCAACAAGACGATACGCGAACCTATCCTTTGTATCTGGTTCATCAGAATCCTGAAGAAGTTGGCCCGGCAGCAAGGCGTCTTATCCATTTATTCACTCATGGTGTTACAAATGCTTGAAGTGAAGCAACTTTTCTGACTTCAAACAAATCTGGTGTTTTATACCCCAACCTTGAATGAAGCCCTGAAATTAATTATGGCTAGTGAGAAAATTGAGTTAACTCGCAAGGATACGTGTGATTCTGATGATGTAAATCATAGTAT
Source organism: Legionella geestiana (assembly GCF_004571195.1). Lineage (GTDB taxonomy): Bacteria > Pseudomonadota > Gammaproteobacteria > Legionellales > Legionellaceae > Legionella_B > Legionella_B geestiana. The sequence continues at coordinate 1,730,330 of NZ_CP038271.1, read as the reverse complement.
CATTGCGCCTGGTGTTCTGGGGCAGGTCACAGGGCAGCAGCAAACTATTTTGAGAAAAAAGCCAGGAAATCCCCCTAACCAGGTCAGGTGTTTGGCGGAATGAAAAGCTGATAACATTTAGTTTACTCAATATTCACCTTTTTTTGAGGAGTATTTAATGGCTGCCAACCCAAAAACATTTTTCCCACGAGCCAAACAACCTATAGGTTCTGACACCACACATACACCTCAGCTGGTTCTTCAGTACTCCGGTTATGAACTTTCATTAAAATCTGAGGGATATAATCATTATTTTTGGGCGGCTGGCGCAGATCCCTTCGCATTTTTAATGGAAAACCACCTATTTAAGACTACTTTGTTCTATGAGCAAGAGGTTTACAGATATCGATATGAGTGGTCAACCTTCAATCCAAACAGTTATGGCACAGATTTTATAAGAAGCATCCTAAATACATCATTTAAATGTTCAGTAACATTATCTGAAAATTTGGATAACCAGGTAGTTTACATGCTTAATCTGCTAGAAAAAACAGTGTCGGAGTTTGACAGGAAAAAAACATCTTTACCTGAAATGGCGATGACTGTCTATTCATTGTTATATCATATTGGCCCCAATGATATAACGGTTATGATGCTTCATAATTTACATACAGGATCTTATTGTAGGGAGGCCGTTAACAAAGAGCTGTATGAGAAAGACTATTACTATACGTTTTTAAATGATAAATTTCGAAGCATGGAGTTTGGTATCATGATGTGGAAAGCAGTAGAATTATTTTGGCAAAAGGATCCTGTTGATATTATCTCAAAAATGCAAACACTCTTTTTAACCAAGGATTGTGCGAAAGAAGAGCACAATATTAAATCGGCTATCGCCCAGTCAAAAGAGTGGATTAATTCCTTCTATGAAAACTTTACAAAGAAGCATAAACAAGAAAAATCGGAACGGACAACCCCAACGCTATCATGTAGAGCGCCCGTATAATCAATGGGGACAGACTCGATTGATCTTTATTGTCTTTTTGAATTTTTCATATCATAAAATTATGTGTCAATTGACCTGACCCGGAATTTCCAAACCAAAGCAAAATAGAGATAATGGCCTCCCGACAAGCGAGGTTAAAAACTGTGTTTTCGGCAAGCATGCGTGACTATGTAACCTGAGAGTGATTACCCTCACTGAGCGAACCTCAAATTGGATCAGTTTATCTAAAGACACAACCTGACGGCGCCGATACCGCACATAAAATGCGGTATCACGGCGCTGTGGAATCAATTTTCAATAGCCCATAACCTGGTTTGGTCCTTCTCCGGCTTGTTTGCCGGGTACCTCATCCGTGCTATGTGTTGTTCTTTCCTTTCTGTGTCGCGAGCTGTGAGAGCGGCTTGATTTGTCAGAAAATATGGAATGAGTGCCGGATGAGTGTGTTTTGGAAGAACGATGAGTTCTCTCACTCTTGTTATGCTTCATGGCCAATTGTAATTCCAGACTTTCAACTTTTGATTGCAATACATGTATCTGTTTTTCCAGGGCTTGAATTCTGCTTTCATAAGCTGAGTCTGAACTGGATGAGCTTGCATTGGGCGAGCTTATTTTTTCCTCAAAGTTAGCGCCTGCTTTTGCAATGGATTCAGGCAGTTTCTTGTTACCCGTCTTGACACACTTATCGATGCAAGAGCTAATGCGATCCATATCTGATTTGTTTGCAAGGGTGATGCTTAATAATGCCATATTTTCATTGGCAGCCAGAGTATACAAGGCTTTACTATCACTTTGTACTACGTGCTGCAGTAAGCAACTCGCGAGGAGAGGGCGGCCCTTTTTAATCAAAGCCATGCCGGCATGATATAATATGGCTGTATTTTCTTGTGATAATTTCAAAACATTGGTCAAAAACAAGGTAACAGGTTGCGCAACAAGATCCTTCTCCATTTGTTCAATCAGTATTTCATTGGCATGAAATTTTTTACTAGCCAGGCTGGCAACCAGACAATGATTGTAAAATCTGGCTTGCAGTTCGGGATTACTTGCTATCGCATCAGCCGTCCCCAGGCGTTTTGCCAATAACAGGTTATATCTGGCCACGCATGGTAAATAAGGTCTTTCACCCAATACTCTATGTAATGTAGAGCATAAACTATCAACGATCGACGATGCGGCAAGACTGTCGAACTGCTCTGCAAGATGCATTAACACATCCACATCATTATGTTTATTGCAGACAATCGATATAAGTTCCTCTTCATGCACACTTTGTAGTATTTCTTGCAAAAGCGGTTTATCAAGGCGTGATATGCTATTTTCACCAGCCCGCAGCAGGTATTGGAAACATTCTATTTTGGCTGCAGGGGTGTCTGCTACCATCAGTCTACTCAAACGATCTTGTGCAGATGCATATTCACTATCAGAAAGATGAACAGCTTTATAATACTTGATTGCTTCATCAGTTCTGTGTGATTCTTCAAATGCTTTTGCAATCTGGTACGTAAGTCGATAGGATGCAACGGAGATCAGGTCATTCAATTGGATGGCGTCATCCATATGGCCAGCGCGCAGACAGAGCATGGCGGCATTGCAAAGATCAAGCTGATTGAACAGGCTATATATGGTTGAGCGCATTTTTGCCGTTTCGTCAGGCGTTAATGAAAGAATACCTGGATTCAGAGATTTGATAAATTGAATCAGCTCGTTAACCTTCTCTAAACTACTGAATGTAAGAGCAACTATCTTGCCATCAATGCTTGTTACGTATTTTTGGTCAATGGCTCCCGTCAGTGCTTTAGACATTGATAAATCTTTGCAATCAATACGTACTTCATAATCTGAGTTATCAAGATACGAGTTATCAAACGATCCCTGCGTAGGTTTTTGTAAAATGCTGATGGATTCAAGCAGTTCGGCATTTTCAACAACAAATTTGCAGCCGATTCTTTCAAGTTTTACAGGTCTTCTGGAAGATTTGCTTTCACCAGTATATTGAATTTTCAGGTGCTGGATATGTTTTAATATATGTTTTTCTGTTGCTGACATGATAACTCCTTGTATATATTTCCTGGATCTGCGCAAAGTACAATAATATCGCTCGCACTGCAATCGGTTTTAATGTAATGCAGGACAACCGCATCTTAATGTAACCTAGCCTTAAGCCTTTCCCAAAAACAGAGCTGCTGGAAATTAGAAAATTGGCTATGTCGCAAAAAGCTGCCAACCAGGATAATGCCTCATTAATATTTAATACGTGGATAAATTGACTGAAGTTTTGTCTCGCATTCTCAATCTCAAACTGTCAGTTGACGCCTTTCTGTTTTTGCTCTTCTGTGCCCATATCTGAGTCTCCTCCCTTAAAAGCTCAATATTGCCAAAGCGTCTGTTATTGATGCATTGACTGGTCATGGCACAGAGTTCACACTCGGCAATGTTTAGCCAACTGCCATGTTTTGGCGTATGGTGAAACTCAATTTTCTGAACGATTTCACGCGCTTTTTCGTGATTTTTCGGCAAGCCTGCATTCTAATCAATACCCGTCCCTCGGTCAAAATTTTATGCATTATCCGGGCAACACGTTGTTTTCCAACCCATTAACCTTCACGGTTAAATCGTTTGGTAATCCGGGGTGCATCTGCTCTGGAGCGTTCTTCGTCAAAAATTCCCTTTATTTTTTCAACCAATTCACATGTATGCACAAAGCGAGGGATATGAGTTGCTCTTGCCCGGACCTCCTGTAGCTACACTACGCACTTTTGTCTGGCACAGAGTGCCTTTTTTCATCGCGTTATTATAAGCCTGCACCTGACATTCGCTGCTCTACAGCTTGTTTTTTCTCATATTCAGCAAGCCATTCAAATAGCTCCATGGTTTTGTCGGGGCCCAGGGTATAACCATTAACAACGTTTTGATATGCATCCAGCAGGGATTTCATATCATCTTTCAAGTTCTTTATCCTGCTGAGCGGAAGCATTGCATCCATAGTTTGCTTCAGATTGCCACATTTGAAAAAACCGTAACCCCTCGTGTCGACATCCTCTCGAAGTTCAACCAATGAACGCTTGAGGGAACTCAACGAACGAATGCCTTTCTGCAAGGCAGGAATGTCTTTTGACAATACAGGGGCCATTATCCAACTGGAATGACCCACCCGGAATTCAAATCTATCCTCAAAACTTCCGCCATCACTTTGTGACTGCAGCGCATCAATCCTTAAGGCATTTTCAATCCCTTTCAGCCTGGTAATCACCCCTTCAAATTCAACACTGCGCTTATGATGCTTTCTTGAAAAGGCTTGCATTTGGCGAGAAACATTTTTTTTCACAATTACTCCAAAGTCGATAACGGAATTACATGAGTGCATGATTTGATTAATTTAGGGTCATTATGGCACATCAGTGCGCATACCTCAATGCACGTTTAAGAGCTCAGTTAACCACCCGCCTGGCAGTTGAAAAGACCGGCAGACTACGCTAATCAACCAGCAAGCCTTATCAATATTGGAGGACCGGGTTTATCCAGGCTACATGGTTTGCGCATTGCGAATATTGGCCAGAATCTATTTGACTCAGGCAAAGACATCGACCATGTGGTTTTTGAAGTTTCAATAAAGGTACATATAATACTGTCGGCACAGGCACCGGCTTCGCCACCATGAAACAACCAGTTATTCCTGCCGATAATAGAGGGGTTAATGTATTTGACAGGCGCCAATATACTAGGGTCTGTTGACAATTGGTGACATGGCTGCAAACCACGTCAATTTGTCCAAATTTAACCTTGAGTTCGTTAAATAGAGCCGGCTATTCGCCTCACTCAAGATAAAATTTGGCCTAAATTAACGTGATTTTCGCTTCGTACCACCAAATGTCAACAGACCCTAAATGAGCATTAACGCCATGCTCGACTTTTTGAGAGTTAACTTTTCAAAAAGTTGCCGTTCCACCATCTTTGTCGCCATTTTAAAATCAATGTTTCCTTACGTATGCCAGCTTTTCCGTAGGGATCGTCATTTGCGAATTTCTCAGCTTCAGCGCGGTCTTCAGTATCAATTAAACTGATACCACCAATGACTGTTGTTCCATCATCATCAAGTAAGGCTCCCGAAGCAAGTAATTTGTCTCCGATACTTCGCAAGTGTTCACGATGAGCTTCACGAATTTGCTCACGTTGTGCGTCCATATTATCGAAGTCGCGCGCGTAAATGAGGTAAGGCATAGTATCAAAATCCTTAAGATGGTACCTGGTACAACTGACGTTTACACAGGCTGATAATATCAAACCAAACCCAAAGTATTCACTATAATTTTAGGCATTCCCAGTCTGAAAGTCAGTGCCAGGTAACTGCCGCTAAAAATCATATATTCGAATGTATTGAAATTTACTATAATCGAAAGCGGCTACATTCAAGATTGGGGTATCAATCTCCGGATTTCTATGAGGTCAGAAAAGTTGATTAGAAAGATGTCCGATTTACCCGGCAAGACCATGTGATTATCAGGGCAAAAAGCAAGACGACACGACCCCATCCTCGGCTGCTGGTGCTTCGCTGGGTTCCTGCATGGATTTCACGATTTCTGACGAAGCCCGCGTGATTACTCCTTGCGATTTATCAGGCAGTGTTTGAGAGATAACGGCGCTAATCCATGCTTCTGCTTTTTCAGCCGTTATACAAGTGACTAAACACTTCATGAAAGCCTCGTAATCCATGCGTAAGGCATCGAGCCTTTGAATGTTCCTGGTGGTTGATATCAGCGCTGTGACGCCAGTCTGTTTGCGAGATTCACCGATATTAATCTGCAGGTTCACAATGGCTTCTGGATTCGTAAGGGCCTCTGGACAGTTGGTTTGAATCCATCGTGCAATATGCTCAGACATAAGCAGTATAGTAAGTGTGGAGATTTCCGTTCCCACTGTTATTGCATCATCGATGCTCTCGATTGGTCTATATATGAGCCTGGCATCACCCACGCTCTGAATTTTTGTGGAGATACCCGTTCTCCATTCTTCCTTGATCAACACTTTGTGGTGCTTTCCGGGTTCAAATTGCGTTGTATCCAGGGCAAAGAGCTTGGTTTTGGCAAAAAAGGTAGCAGACCTGTCAATTATGCGCTGCGTCCTGATCATTTCAACAACTTCTATTGTCAGATCCCCCGGATATAAGGGATGCGTTATTTTCAGGTCATTTTTGTCACTTGAAATCTCAAACCCTTGCAATCTTCATTCCCACTTGATTTTCAGCGAGCAGGATTCAGGCAATATTGGACTCACCTGGTCGTTTAACAAGCGAACGGATCGTTGTCCGTTTACACAAAGAAAAACTTGATAAGCTTGTTCAATCATTGATTGCCATGAAAAATCAACGGTAAACGGCTTAATGGCGGTAGGCGTTGCTGACATACGAGGTCTCACATTGCTTTAAAAAAAAGCAATTGTACAATAATGATTTAAATCAATCAACTTACATACTTAATATTCGTGATTGAACCTCCTTAATGGAGCAAACTCCTTTAAGGGGGTCGGGGAGCATTGAAAAAGCGTTAAGTCGGTTCATCACAATTGAATCCCAGAGTCCGAACAGGCTGAGTCGATTCAACGCGTTCTGGACATGCTCGAAAAAGTACTGAAAACTATTGGACAAAGTCAGGAAAAACTTATCGAGAATGATGACGCTCTGTCGGAAAAGAAAAACATACTGAGCAGCATCAAGGGAGTGGGAGACACTACCGCAATCGCCCTGCTCTATGTGCTTCCTGAACTGGGAACGCTTTCTCCAAAGCAGATGATTGCGGCACTTGCCGGAGTGCACCCTTTAATCGCGATAGCGGCACACTTAGAGGAAAACGCACCATTTGGGGCGGTAGAGCCTCCGTCAGAAACGCGCTCTACATGGCAACACTTGTCGCGACCAGACACAATCCGCAAATCAAAAGCTTCTACCACAGGCTCTGCCAGGCCAGAAAAGCAAAAAAACCGCTCTCATTGCTGCCATGCGAAAGCTCTTAATCATCATGAATACTGGAATCTTGAAACACCAACGGCATTTAATCTCTGAACTGGTTCGGAGACCAATTCATATGGCTCACAGAAACGGGGGAAATGCACTGGGCTTCGCCATGCTCAGACAAGCCCACAAACAAATTCATTTAATACAATGATTTATTTGAAATTGGCGCCGTAGCCTGCGCTGATAAGCGCGGGATGGGATGCTCGTATTAAACATCCGGCCAACGGCGACACCCATTGCCAGGCTTCGCTGCGCTCAGCCCAGCCTTGCCAATTAAAATACAATGATTTATTTTGAATAAGGTAACTACCATGAGTTTTTGGCTCAAGACAGTTGCTACAAAAAACTCATTAATACAATGCTTTATTTTAAATCAGAACCTTAGCCTTTGTTGATAAGCCCAGGGACGGATGCATGAGATGACACCTGATGTCGGGCTTCGCTGCGCTCAACCCAATCTACAAAAAATCTTGAAATACAATTATTTACTCAAAACTACAATTATCTTAAATTCTGGCTCAAGAAAGTTGCTTTGATATTTTACAGCTCCATCAAGCACAATGCCCCTAAACCACAATATTTTCACTTCTTAACATGAAATGAGAACGTCCCTAAATGGTTTTAAAAACGAGCCGCTTAAAAGAGAGTTTCAGAAATTGAAAGATAGAGTAGAGATGAAGCACTGAACACATATACTAGGTCAAATAAGAGACCGAGGATTTTATGATAGGGGCCAAACGAATAGTATGCCCCTACCAATCACAACAACGAACGGAGATTACTCGTCGGCCTGCTCTTCGTCCTGCGGACGGTCAACAAGCTCAACAATAGCCATAGGCGCATTATCACCAGCACGGTAGCCGCACTTTAGTACACGCACATAACCACCTGGACGCTCAACATAACGCGGTCCAAGGTTTGTAAACAGTTTGCCAACAGCGCTCTTGGATCGCAGTCTGTCGAAAACATGGCGACGATGAGCAACCGTATCAACCTTACTGACTGTAATCAGTGGCTCAACATAACGGCGAAGCTCTTTCGCCTTAGCCAGTGTCGTTTTAATAATTTCATGTTCTACCAATGAGCAGCACATATTGGAAAACATGGCCTTGCGGTGACTGCTGGTTCGGCTGAAGCTTCTACCAGAATTACGATGACGCATTTAAAAACTCCTCAAAATTTACTCGCCAAGGTTTGCAGGCGGCCAATTTTCCAGTTTCATACCCAACGACAATGTACGGGATGCGAGTACATCCTTGATTTCCGTCAGGGATTTTTTACCCAGATTCGGTGTCTTGAGCAATTCAGTTTCTGTTTTTTGTACCAGATCGCCAATATAAAATATATTTTCAGCTTTCAGGCAGTTTGCAGAACGTACGGTCAACTCGAGATCATCCACTGAACGTAAAAGAACAGGATCAAAATCATTACGTTCTTTATTGTCGTGGCGCGCTTCTTCAAACTTCATGTCAACGAAAGCATAAAGCTGGCGCTGAAGAATATTTGCTGCATGTCGAATTGCTTCTTCCGGATCGATAGTGCCATTTGTCTCAAGATCGATAGTCAGCTTATCAAGGTCTGTGCGATTCTCTACACGCGCATTATCTACATAATAAGCAACCTTGATGACAGGAGAATAGCTGTTATCAATACGCAGCTTTCCAATAGACTTCTGCTGAACCTCTTCCTCAACGCCGTGCTGAACCGCTTCAGTAGAATGAAACCCTGTTCCACGGGTCACTTTCAACGTCATGTTGAGTTTACCGTTAGCATTAAGGTTCGCAATTACAAGATCCGGGTTAACAATTTCAACACCATGAGTAACCTGAATATCAGATGCCTTCACCTGGCATGGACCTTTCTTTTCGAGAGTAAGGACTGCTTCCTTTCCGACTGTCATACGCAGAGCGACCTGTTTGAGGTTTAGCAGGATATCTACAACATCCTCCTGAACCCCTTCAATCGTACTGTACTCATGCAATACGCCATCAATAGTGGCTTCCGTAATTGCACTTCCAGGCATCGAAGACAGAAGTATTCTTCTCAAAGCATTACCGAGAGTATATCCATATCCCCGTTCAAGAGGCTCAAGAACAATGCGGGCATGGTTCGGAGAACTTGCCTGCACCTTGAGGACCTTAGGCGTCAACATCTCTTTTATTTCACTAGTCATGCGGCGAAGTCTCCGATTTTACTTGGAATAAAGTTCCACAACGAGGTTAACGTTGTAGTCGGGCGACAAATCAGACAAAGTTGGCGCAGTGGTAAACGTACCCTTAAACGCGGAGCTGTCGACATTGAGCCAGTCACAGGATGCGCGCTGCTCGGAAAGAGCAACTGCAGCAACGATTCGACCCTGAGCACGCGCTTTTTGACGTACAGAGACAACATCACCCGGCTCTACCTGATAAGACGCGATATTAACTACTCTGTCATTAACGAGAATTGCCTTGTGTGAAACCAGCTGACGCGCTTCTGCACGTGTAGTAGCAAAACCCATACGGTATACCACGTTATCGAGACGGCTCTCGAGCATGGCCATCAGGTTTTCACCCGTTGAACCCTTTTTGCCAGCTGCCGCCTTGAAGTAGTTACGGAACTGTCGTTCAAGAACGCCATACAGACGACGTATCTTCTGCTTTTCACGAAGCTGTTTACCGAAGTCACTCAGTCTAGGCGTCTTTTCACCATGTTGGCCCGGACGTTTGTCAAACTTGCACTTTGATTTTATATCACGGAAACCGCTCTTTAACAAAAGGTCCGTTCCCTCACGTCGGGAAAGTTTACATGTTGGACCAAGATATCTTGCCATTGATTACTCCTGAAATTATACGCGACGTTTTTTCGGCGGCTTGCAACCGTTGTGCGGTATACCGGTAACGTCAGTGATCTCCACAATTTTGAAATCCTGTGAAATCAGCTCGCGAATAGTTGACTCTCGTCCGGGTCCTGGGCCGTGTACACGAACGGCAACAGACTTGAGGCCATATTCTTTAGCGACAGCAGCAGCACGTTCAGTAGCAACCTGAGCTGCGTATGGTGTACTTTTTCGTGATCCGCGAAAACCTGAACCACCGGAAGTTGCCCAACACAGAACATTACCCTGACGATCAGAGAACGTTACAATGGTGTTATTGAAGGACGCATGAACATGAACAATTCCATCAGTTACGATGGTTTTAATCTTTTTGCGTACTTTTTGTTGCTTCGACTTATTAATAGCCATATTGGTATCCTACATAAAAAATCATACACTGCTGGATTTACGTCTGCCCTTTCGCGTCTTGGCATTGGTTTTTGTACGCTGACCACGAACGGGAAGACCACGACGGTGGCGCAGGCCACGATAGCATCCCAAATCCATGAGTCGCTTGATATTCATGGTTACAACACGGCGCAAGTCACCCTCGACAGTCATCTTGGCAATTTCAGCACGAAATGCTTCCAACTGGGCTTCCGTCAGCTGTGAGACCTTAACATGCGTTTCAACACCCACCGCTGCACACAACTTCTCTGAAGTTGTTCTTCCAACGCCATAGATAGAAGTCAGTGCTATCACGACATGCTTATTGTCAGGGATATTCACACCTGCTATACGAGCCATTCAATTCTCCGATATTTTTTCACGCTCTCGCAAAGGGTCGAAAGCATACTGGTTTCAACATAATAAATCAAGTAGTGCTTAGCCCTGCTTCTGCTTGTGACGCGCATCTTTACAGATAACACGTACAATACCACTTCTCTTGATAATTTTGCAGTTTCTGCACATACGCTTTACAGACGCTCTAACTTTCATTGAAAACTCCGAGTTCTACTTACATTAAACCTGGCAACTTTGTGCCTTTAAGATTTGCTTTTTTCATCAGCGATTCATATTGCTGTGTCATAAGGTGCGCCTGTACCTGGGCAACAAAATCCATAATGACAACCACAATAATCAACAGCGATGTTCCCCCAAAATAAAACGGAACATGCCAGGCATACATCAGTATTTGCGGTAAGAGGCAGACCAATACGAGGTAGAGGGCGCCAATCAACGTAAGACGTGTCATGACCTGGTCTATGTAACGGGTTGTCTGCTCCCCAGGACGAATGCCGGGTATATAGGCACCAGACTTTTTAAGGTTGTCTGAAGTATCCTTAGGGTTAAACACCAGCGCTGCATAGAAGAACGCAAAGAACAGAATCGCCACCGCATACACAATCAAATAGAGCGGTTGTCCGGGCGACAGCGCCATACCAACATCAGCAAGCCAATCCATACCCTTTCCACGGCCAAAAAACTGAGCAAGAGTAGCAGGTAAAAGAATAATGCTTGATGCAAAAATTGGCGGAATAACACCCGACATGTTTATCTTGAGCGGCAAATGACTTGACTGTGCTGCATAGACCTTTCTGCCCTGGGTACGCTGCGCATAATTCACACGAATACGACGCTGAGCGCGTTCCATGAACACGACAAATCCGGTAACCGCAACAACAATGGCTGCAAGCAATATCATCGTTAAAGCCTGCATTTGTCCTTCGCGAACCTGCTGGAAAACAGATGCGATAGCCTGCGGCATGCTGGACACAATACCAGAGAAAATAATCAGCGAGATACCGTTACCTACACCCTTCTCTGTAATTTGCTCTCCAAGCCACATCAGGAACATGGTTCCCGTAACAAGAGTAACTACCGCGGTAAAATAAAACGAGAAATCAGCCGTAAGCGCAATGTGCTGACCGGCGAGCCAGCGCGCCATGCCAAGAGACTGAAATATTGACAGTAACAGCGTGAGATAGCGCGTATACTGGTTTATTCGTCGACGCCCCGCTTCACCTTCTTTTTTAAGTTGTTCAAGCTTTGGCGAAACCACTGAAAAAAGTTGAATGATAATCGATGCTGAGATGTATGGCATAATCCCGATGGCAAAGACGGTAACCCGCGACAATGCACCACCAGAGAACATGTTAAACAGACCAAGAATCGTGTTCTGCTGCTCACCAAAAAAATTGGCAAGTTTGACAGGATCGAGGCCCGGAACAGGAATATGCGCACCAAGTCGATAAACGAGTATTGCAATCAACACAAAATACAATCTTGCCTTGAGCTCAGCCAATCCCCCGCGGGACTGGCTTGATACGTTTGATTTGTTTCTCATTCTTATTCTTCTATACTGCCACCACAGTCTTCAATCATCTTACGTGCACCACGTGTCACACGAAGACCTTTCAACCGTACGGCAGTTGTTAACTCACCAGAAAGAATGATTTTAACATCCTTGATGGCATTGCTGACCAGTCCGGCATGTCGAATCACGTTAAAGTCAATGACTTGATCACCCAACGCTGCCAGTGCTGATACAGGAATTTCGTCAATTTGGCGAGAAACACGCGACTTGAAACCCATTTTGGGTAAACGTCGCTGAATTGGCATCTGACCGCCTTCGAAATTAATTTTAGTAAAACCACCAGAACGTGACTTCTGACCTTTGTGGCCTTTACCACTGGTTTTACCAAGACCAGAGCCTATACCGCGTCCCAGACGTTTTTTAGCATGGCGCGAACCAGGCGCTGGTTGCAGAGTATTGAGTTGCATTATACAGACTCCTCAACATGAAGCAGATAACTGATTTCATTGATCATACCTCGAACAGACGGTATGTCCTGATGGACCACGGTACGGTTAATTTTACGCAAGCCCAAAAGTCCAGCTATAACTTTATGCTTTGGCTTTCGACCAATTAGACTTTTAACCAGTGTAATTTTTACTTGGTTTTCCATGATTAACCTGCCGTTACATGTTCTACGGTTTTGCCGCGCTTCGCTGCAACAAAATCCGGGGTGCCAATTTGAGTCAGTGCCTTAATTGTGGCATGGACAACGTTACCAGGGTTTGTGGACCCAATGCTTTTCGCAAGAATGTTACGTACACCAAGCACTTCAAGGACAGCACGCATCGCACCACCTGCGATAATACCGGTACCTTCACTGGCTGGCATCATGAAAACGCGTGATGCACCATGTTTAAGGTTAATCGGATGGTAAATTGTGCTTCCGTTAAGCGGTATATACGTCAGATTCTTGCGTGCACGGCCCATTGCTTTTTCAATGGCAGCAGGTACTTCGCCTGCTTTACCGCTTCCGTATCCAACCTTACCGTTCTTGTCACCAATAACCACGAGAGCCGTGAAAGAGAACTTACGCCCGCCTTTCACTACCTTTGATACACGACGCACCGAAACAAGACGGTCATCGTACAAATCATTTTTTGAATTATCATCAAATGCCATGTCAGTTCCTTAAAAATTCAAGCCAGCTTCACGCGCTGCTTCTGCTAGTGCCTTGACACGTCCATGATAACGGTAGCCGGCTCGGTCAAAGGCAACCTCCTTGAGGTTGTTTGCAATTGCACGTGCTGCTATTAACTGTCCGACCTTGCGTGCCTGGTCAGTTTTGTTACCTGAAAGTCCAGTGCGCAATTCCTTGTCAAGCGTGGAACAGGATACAACAACGTTGTCACCATGAGTTCCCGGTACAATAATTTGCGCGTACATGTGTAAACCACTGCGAAAAACTACCAGTCTTGCGCGTTCGCTGCGGCGAATTATCGCTTTAGTACGCTTTCCGCGTCTGCTGCGTGCCAACTCTTTATTCATATCTGCTATACCCTGTTCTTTTCACGCCAATATCATTTCAGATTATTTCTTCTTGGCTTCTTTGCGGGCTATCACTTCGCCTGCAAACTTAATACCCTTGCCTTTGTAAGGCTCAGGCGGCCTGTAGCTTCTAATTTCCGCCGCAACCTGACCAAGCAGCTGCTTGTCGATGCCACGAAGTATAAGTGTTGTATTATTCGGTGTTTCAGCCGTAACGCCTGCCGGCAGAATGTGCTCAATTGGATGCGAGAAACCAAGAGACAGACCGACTGATTTGTCTTTTGCCTGTGCTCGATAACCTACACCGACTAACTCAAGGGTTAATTCAAAACCCTTGGTAACGCCTTGAACCATATTACTGAAAATGGCGCGCATTGTTCCGGCTTGTGCCCATGCATTGGCATCATCACAGGATGGCTTAAAGACCATCGTGTTTGCATCAGCGTCAGAACGCGATACCGATACCAACTTATTGAGAGGGTGGGTCATTGTACCCTTCGGACCCTTCACAGTTATACTGTCATTGCCGACGGTGACTTCCACATTCGATGGCATCACTACCGGTGCTTTGGCTACTCTGGACATAGTTCCCCCGCGCAATTAAGCCACTTCACAAATCACTTCACCACCAACACCCAGCGATTTAGCGGCGACATGTGTCATAACGCCTCTGGATGTTGAGAGGATGGCAATACCAAAACCTGGGATGCCCGAAAGCGAACGTGAAGACTTATAAACTCTAAGGCCAGGTCGGCTAATGCGCTTAATGCGCTCAATAACCGGTCGACCGTGATAATATTTGAGATTTAAGGTAATGGATTTCAGGTTGTTGTCCAATGCCTCTACCGAGTAACCATCGAGATAACCCTCTTCCTTCAATACACGGGCAATCTCTTCCTTCAGCTTCGATGATATTAATGTCACTTGCTGATGTTTAGCCTGTTGACCATTTCGGATACGTGTCAGCATATCAGCAACCGGATCATGCATACTCACAGTTGTTCTCCAAATAAATTATTACCAGCTGGATTTACGTCCACCTGTTACGTTACCAGCCATCAATTGCTGTCTGAGACAGATCCGGCACAGTGCAAACTTTCGATACACTGCATGTGGACGGCCACATTGCTGACATCGAGTAACCTGTCGCACAGGACTTGAGTTTACTGGTAAACTGGCAAGTTTTGCCTGCGCTTCGATTATTTCTTCCACATCCGTGGATGACTTGATGATTTTCTTCAGGGCAAGTCGTTTTTCACGATGTTTTTGAACCAGCTTTTCATTTCTTCTGGAACGTTCCAGCATTGATCTCTTGGCCACAATATTACCCTTCTTGTTTTCTGTCTCTGTCTTTTAAAGGAAGATTGAAGGCTTCTAGCAATGCTTTTGCCTCCTGATTCGTTTTTGCGGTTGTTGTAATGCAAATATCCAACCCACGAATACCATCTGTCTTTTCGAAATCGATTTCAGGAAACACGATTTGCTCATGAATGCCCATGCTGTAGTTTCCAGTCCCATCAAACGACTTCGGATTCAGGCCTCGAAAGTCCCGAACACGTGGAAGCGCGATGTTAATGAGGCGATCAAGAAACTCATACATTTGTTTCTTTCGCAGCGTAACTTTACAGCCAATTGGCCAGCCATCACGAATTTTAAAACCTGCGATGGACTTACGCGCTTTAGTTACTACAGGTTTTTGTCCTGCAATTTTAATCATGTCCGCGACTGCGAAATCCATAATCTTCTTGTCGCCTACTGCTTCACCAACACCCATATTGAGGGTGATTTTGGTAATTTTGGGAACCTGCATCACAGACTGATATTTAAACCGGTCCATCAACATTTTCACAACTTCGTCTTTGTAAAACTGATGTAATCTGGCCATTTGGTCACCTTGATACTTCATCAATGACTTGGTCATTAGATTTGAAATAACGAACTTTCTTCTGCACGCCGTCAACCTCTATGAACCTGAAGCCAATACGATCAGCCTTTTTAAGCGCAGAATTGTAATGAGCTACATTTGACACATGCAAAGACGCTTCACGTGTGATTATCCCACCCTGAACATTCAGCTGAGGGTTGGGTTTCACGTGTTTTTTGACGAGGTTTGCACCCTCTACCCAAACACGATCATCCTTCACACGCTTTATTTTGCCGATGTGTCCTTTGCTCTTACCGGCTGTGACTATTACGCTGTCACCGGAACGAATACGATTCATGAATATTCCCTCTTACAAAACTTCTGGAGCAAGAGAAATGATTTTCATGAATCGCTCTCTAAGCTCACGGGTCACAGGGCCGAAGATACGTGTGCCAATCGGTTCATTCTGGTTGTTCAGCAGCACAGCTGCGTTACCATCAAAACGGATAAGCGAACCATCATCGCGGCGAACACCTTGTGCGGTGCGAACCACTACAGCCTTCATAACAGCACCTTTTTTTACCTTGCTGCGAGGTATTGCATCTTTAATGCTCACCTTAATGACATCTCCAACGCGGGC
Organism: Legionella geestiana; assembly: GCF_004571195.1. Classification (GTDB taxonomy): domain Bacteria; phylum Pseudomonadota; class Gammaproteobacteria; order Legionellales; family Legionellaceae; genus Legionella_B; species Legionella_B geestiana. The sequence continues at coordinate 1,714,193 of NZ_CP038271.1, read as the reverse complement.
ATACCGTCGATGGGAACCGCCGAGCACCTTGATACACATAACTTTACGTGCTCCGCTGTTATCAGCCACTTCGAGCACCGTTTGCATTTGTATCATTCTAATCTCCAGCTCTGTATACAGCCTGAAAAAGGTTGCTGATTATATCAGCCCTTTAACAGCTTTTAAAGTCACCTGTGCGGATTCAGGAAATCACTTCCACCAAAACCCAGCTTTTGGTCTTGGAGAGTGGACGAGATTCTTGAATTTTCACGATGTTTCCAATGTTGCACACCTGGTTTTCATCATGAGCGTGTAATTTAGTATGGCGCGTTACAATCTTTCCGTACTTCGGGTGTTTAATTTTACGCTCCACTCGTACAACAATTGTCTTCTGCATTTTATTGCTGACAACTTTGCCGACTATCGTACGTCCACGAGATTCCGTATTAGTCATTTGTGTTACCTGCCTTCTCACCAATAATGGTTTTCACGCGCGCGATACTGCGGCGTACGCTTTTAATGAGGTGTGGCTTTTCAAGTGAGCCACTGGAGTGCTTGAAACGCAAACCCATTTGTTCCTTACGCAGAGTAAGCAACTCACCATTTAGGCTATCGAGGGACAGTTCACGCAATTGTTCTGCAGTTTTCATTTACATCACCTTTCTTTCTTCAAATGCCACTTTGAAAGGAAGCTTGGCTTTGGCAAGGTCGAATGCTTCAATTGCAAGCTCTCGGCTTACGCCTTCCATTTCAAACAGCACTTTACCAGGCTGAATTTGTGCAACCCAATATTCAACGTTACCCTTACCTTTACCTTGACGAACTTCAAGTGGCTTTTGGGTAATTGGCTTATCCGGGAACACACGAATCCAAATTTTACCGCCACGCTTGATATGACGTGTCATGGCACGTCGCGCAGCCTCAATCTGGCGAGCAGTAAGACGTCCACGCTCAACGGCTTTCATGCCAAACTCACCAAAACTGATTTGTGAACCGCGCAATGCCAAACCACGGTTGCGGCCTTTCATCTGCTTGCGGTATTTCGTACGTTTGGGCTGTAACATAATCGAAAATCCTCTCTTACTTGCTGGTATCAGCCTGCTTGCCCTTCTGGGGAAGTACTTCACCCTTGAAGATCCAAACTTTGACACCAATAATGCCGTATGTGGTCTTGGCTTCTGCCGTACCATAATCAACATCTGCTCTGAAGGTGTGAAGCGGTACTCGACCTTCACGGTAACCTTCACTTCGGGCAATCTCAGCGCCACCAAGACGACCACTTACACAGATCTTGATACCCTTGGCGCCAGCTTTCATGGCGGATGATACTGCACGCTTCATTGCGCGACGGAACATAACGCGCTGCTCAAGCTGTTGTGCAATGTTCTCAGCAACCAAAACAGAATCAAGTTCAGGCTTGCGAACCTCTTCAATGTTAAGATGAACAGGTACGCCAAGCTGGCCTGCAATTTCGTTGCGCAGCGACTCTATACCACCACCCTTCTTACCGATGATGACGCCTGGGCGACCAGCATGGATAGTGACGACCGCATTATTGGCAGGACGCTCAATCATGATTTTACTGACCGCAGCCTGCATCAGTGTCTTCTTGAGATGCTTGCGCAGGTTAATATCCTGATTAAGCAGTTGCGCGTAATTTTTACTGGAATACCATTTGGAATTCCAATCCTTGACTATACCCAGTCGTATACCGGTGGGATGAACTTTTTGACCCATGGCTATTCCTCGTCTGACACTTTCAGAATGATGTGGCACGTACGCTTGCTGATGCGGTTGGCACGACCCTTGGCACGAGCTCTTATTCGTTTCAGAGTAGGCGCCTCATCAACGCACACCATACCCACTTTCAGCTCATCAATATCCACACCATGATTGTTCTCTGCATTAGCAACTGCTGATTCCAGCAGTTTGAACATCAGCGCGGCACCTTTTTTAGGGGTGAACTTCAACGTGTTTAGCGCGTTAAAAACATCCATGCGTCTAATCATGTCTGCTATAAGTCGGCCTTTTTGTGCTGACAGAGGGGCATTTCTGAGTGTAGCTGTAACTTCCATCATATATCCCCTTATTTGCCTTTAGTCTTACGATCACCAGAGTGCCCCTTAAAGGTTCTGGTTACCGCAAACTCACCTAACTTATGTCCGACCATGTTATCAGTAACAAGAACTGGAACATGTTGTCTGCCATTATGTACAGCAATCGTTAGGCCAATCATCGGAGGAATGATTGTGGAACGACGTGACCATGTCTTGACAGGACGCTTGGAATTGGTACTGACCGCCTCTTCGACTTTATCCAACAGATGCTGGTCGATGAAGGGTCCTTTTCGAATAGAACGAGCCACCTTAATATCCTCTCAGCTGATTATTTCTTATTGCGATGACGAACAATAAACTTATCCGTTCGCTTGTTGCTTCGTGTTTTGTATCCCTTGGTCGGAACGCCCCACGGTGTAACGGGATGACGGCCACCAGATGTACGCCCTTCACCACCACCATGTGGGTGATCAACCGGGTTCATGGCAACACCACGAACGGTTGGTCTTACACCTCTCCATCGCGTTGCACCTGCTTTACCAAGTGCACGTAAGCTGTGCTCGCTGTTGCTGACCTCACCAATTACTGCACGGCAGGTGTTAAGGATCTTACGCATCTCACCAGAACGAAGACGTATGGTAGCATAGGCGCCTTCACGTGCCGCGATCTGTCCTGAGCAACCTGCACTTCGCAGCATTTGTGCGCCCTTGCCAGGCTTCATCTCAACACAGTGAATAGTCGTACCCACAGGAATATTTTTCAGTGGGAGACAGTTTCCAACGCTGATAGCCGATTGCTCACCGCTCATGACCTTGTCACCCGCCTTAAGGCCTGCAGGTGCGATAATGTAGCGACGTTCACCGTCTGTATATACAAGGAGTGCGATATGAGCAGATCGGTTAGGATCGTATTCAATACGCTCTACTTTAGCTTCAATTCCGTCTTTTTGGCGTCTGAAGTCAATGATTCGGTATTTGTTACGCACACCACCACCAATATGGCGAACAGTAATTCGCCCCTGGTTGTTGCGTCCACCCGTTTTGTTAAGCTTCTCAACAAGTGCTGCGTGTGGCTTGCCTTTGTGCAGGTGTTCGTGCACCACTCTCAATTCGCCACGCTTCCCAGGAGAGGTAGGTTTTGATTTTACTAATGCCATGGTATTCTGCCTTATTCGGTGACAGTAAAGTCAATATCATGCTCTGGGTGCAGCGTAACAAATGCCTTTTTCCAGTCGCTGCGCTTGCCATTAATCTGCTTGAAGCGCTTACGCTTACCCTTAACATTCAATACAGATACGTTTTTGACCTTAACTGAAAACAGTTGCTCAACAGCCTGTTTGATTTCAGACTTGGTTGAAGTGGCCATTACCTTAAACGTGTACTGCTTCAATTTTTCCGCAAGAATGGTTGCCTTTTCAGAAGTATGAGGATTTCTGAGCACCATCATCATTTTTTCTGCGTTCATTGCAGTTGCTCCCCAATCTTGGTAACGGCATCACGCGTCATCACTACTTTCTCAAACTGCAGCAGGACAACTGGATCAATCGCCGTAGTATCTGTTACATCAAAATCAATCAGGTTTCGGGAGCCGAGGTATTCCGCCTCTCCGATCTCACGCATAACTACCAACGCATTATTGATGTTAAGTGCATGCATTTTATTAACGAAATCCTTCGTTTTGTGTGATTCACACTGGAAGTCGTCAACAATAATCAGGTTTCCTGAGCGATTAAGCTCGGAGATTATACTACGCATCGCACGTTTGTACATTTTTTTATTTAGTTTTTGTGAGTAATCACGCTTTTTGGACGCGAAAGTCACACCACCTGAACGCCATATTGGGCTACGAATGGATCCAGCACGTGCACGACCGGTTCCTTTCTGGTTCCATGGTTTTCTACCACCACCTCGAACTTCAGCACGGGTCTTTTGTGCGCTGTTGCCACTTCGGGCATTGTTCATGAATGTAACAACGGCCTGATGCACCAAACCTTCGTTGTAGGGATATGCGAAAACTTCGTCGTTTACATCAAACGCAGCATTAGTGTCAGCTGTAGTAAATTGCATCTTCATCCCCTATTTTGCTTCTTGACAGCCGGCTTTACTTCAACCCGTCCACCAGGAGCACCCGGTATGGCACCCTTGATAAGTAACAGATTGCGTGCGGCATCAACGCGTACGACTTGAAGGTTATGTGTGCTGCAGCGCACATTACCCATATGACCCGACATTTTTTTGCCTTTGAATACGCGTCCAGGAGTCTGGTTTTGACCGATACTTCCAGGAACACGGTGCGAGACAGAGTTACCATGAGTCGCATCCTGTGTACGGAAATTGTGGCGTTTTACCGTACCAGCATATCCTTTACCGCGGCTTGTCGCAGTAACGTCAATGTACTGACCTTCAGTAAAAAGATCGGAAATCGTTATTTCCTGACCATCTTTATACTCTTCAGAAGCATCAATGCGAAATTCACCACGAAGATCACCAGCAGGTACAGAAGCCTTGGCAAAATGTCCAGCCAGTGGCTTGCTAACGCGGTTTGGCTTCATGGAACCTGCAGCGACCTGAATGGCGCTGTATCCATCTCTTTCTAATGTTTTAACCTGTGTGACACGGTTAGATTCAACCTCTACAACGGTAACAGGGATTGAAAGCCCTTCCGGTGTAAACACACGTGTCATACCGACCTTGCGGCCCAGTAAACCGATCATGATTGTATTACCTCATTCAAAGGGATAAAACCCGATTACTCATCGTCAAGGCTGATTTGAACATCTACACCTGCGGCAAGATCCAGTTTCATCAACGCATCCACTGTTTTTTCAGTAGGGTGAACGATAACAACCAGTCGCTTGTGTGTACGAAGCTCATACTGATCCCGTGCGTCTTTGTTAACGTGCGGAGAAATCAGAACCGTGAACTTTTCTTTTTTAATTGGCAAAGGTATGGGACCCCTGACCTGGGCCCCTGTTCTTTTTGCCGTCTCGACAATCTCGCTGGTTGACATGTCGATAAGCCGGTGATCGAATGATTTCAATCGAATTTTAATGTTTTGGTTATTGCTCATTGCTATTACTCAATAATTTTGGCGACAACGCCGGCACCAACAGTTCTGCCACCTTCACGAATTGCGAAGCGAAGCCCCTCGTCCATTGCAATTGGACAGTGCAGGTTGACCGTCATCTGGACGTTATCACCTGGCATAACCATTTCAACACCTTCTGGAAGGTCACAGGTTCCAGTCACGTCCGTTGTACGGAAGTAAAACTGGGGACGGTAACCATTGAAGAAAGGTGTGTGTCGACCACCTTCGTCCTTGGAAAGGACATACACTTCAGCTATAAACTTAGTGTGTGGCTTAATAGAACCCGGCTTAGCCAGCACTTGACCACGCTCAACGTCGTCACGCTTCGTACCACGCAGAAGCACACCTACGTTGTCTCCGGCACGACCTTCATCGAGCAGTTTTCGGAACATTTCAACGCCTGTACAGGTCGTTTTCTGTGTGTCACGAATACCTACAATCTCAACTTCCTCACCCACTTTAACAATACCGCTCTCAACACGACCGGTTACAACGGTACCGCGACCGGAAATAGAGAAAACGTCTTCGATTGGCAGCAGGAAAGGCTTCTCGATATCTCGTGTTGGCTCAGGAATGTAACTGTCCATTGTCTCAACGAGTTTCATAATAGCTGGCACGCCAATGTCGCTCGTGTCACCCTGAAGGGCCTTCAGTGCGGAACCAACAACGATAGGAATGTCATCACCGGGAAAGTCGTAGCTGCTAAGCAAATCACGCACTTCCATCTCAACAAGTTCCAGAAGTTCAGGATCGTCAACCATGTCGGCTTTGTTTAAAAACACAACAATGTAAGGTACGCCAACCTGCCGGGAAAGAAGAATGTGTTCACGTGTCTGGGGCATAGGGCCATCGGCTGCAGAAACAACAAGAACCGCTCCATCCATCTGCGCAGCACCTGTGATCATGTTCTTAACATAATCCGCGTGTCCTGGGCAGTCTACGTGTGCGTAGTGACGGTTTGCAGACTGGTACTCTACGTGCGCTGTAGCAATCGTGATTCCACGCGCTTTTTCTTCAGGTGCGGCGTCAATCTGGTCGTAAGCGCGCGCTTCACCGCCAAACGCCTTAGCCAGCACCGTTGTAATGGCAGCCGTCAATGTCGTTTTACCATGGTCAACGTGTCCGATGGTACCAACGTTCACGTGCGGTTTGGTGCGGTCAAATTTTTCCTTAGCCATTTCTCAATACCTCTTTAACTTTTATTGTTTCTTGATAATTGCTTCAGCAATGTTGTTTGGAGCTTCAGCATATTTTGCGAACTCCATCGAATATGTTGCCCGGCCCTGTGTTGCAGATCGCAGGTCAGTTGCATATCCAAACATCTCTGAAAGCGGAACCTCAGAGCGTACAATCCTGCCAGCTGGAGACTCATCCATGCCCAGAACAATGCCACGGCGTCGGTTAAGATCACCCATTACATCGCCCATGTAGTCTTCAGGAGTAACCACTTCCACGCTCATGATTGGTTCGAGCAGAACTGGTTTAGCCTTCAGTGCACCTTGTTTAAAGCCAAGCGAACCTGCAATTTTGAATGCCATTTCAGAAGAATCTACTTCGTGGAATGAACCGTCAAACAGGGTGACTTTAACATCGACCACCGGGTAGCCGGCAATTACACCGTTTTGCATTTGCTCCTGAATACCCTTGTCAACTGCTGGAATGTATTCCTTAGGAATAGCTCCCCCAACAATGGCGTTGACAAATTCGTATCCCTCTCCAGGTGTACGTGGTTCGATTTTAAGCCAGACGTGACCATACTGACCGCGACCACCTGACTGACGAACAAACTTACCTTCCTGCTCAACCGGCATGCGCAGGGTTTCACGGTATGCTACCTGAGGTTTACCAACGTTTGCCTCAACGTTAAATTCACGCTTCATACGGTCAACGATGATTTCAAGATGCAGCTCACCCATTCCTTGAATGATGGTCTGTCCAGATTCTTCGTCTGTATGAACACGGAAAGATGGATCTTCCTGAGCAAGCTTACCAAGTGCGATAGACATTTTTTCCTGATCGGCCTTGGTCTTGGGCTCAACGGCAACTGCAATCACTGGATCTGGAAAGTCCATGCGCTCAAGCGTCACTATGTTGTTGATATCACAAAGTGTATCCCCGGTAGTGATGGTTTTTAAGCCAACGGCTGCGACGATATCTCCTGCGCGAGCATGTTTAATTTCTTCGCGTGAGTTCGCATGCATCTGCAGCAAACGGCCAATTCGCTCTTTCTTTTGCTTGACTGGATTGTACACCGTGTCTCCACTGGTTATCTCACCAGAGTATACGCGCATAAATACCAGTGTTCCGACGAAGGGGTCAGTTGCGATTTTAAAGGCAAGCGCTGAAAACGGTGCATCGTTTGCTGTTTTACGGTGGACTTCTTCGCCGTCTTCGTCAATTCCACGGATATCGGGAACGTCAGTCGGTGAGGGCAGAAAGTCAATCACGCCATCAAGTACTGCCTGTACGCCTTTGTTTTTGAACGCTGAGCCACAGAAAACAGGCACAATTTCGTTGTTTACTGTACGCTTACGGATTGCTGCCTTGATTTCTTGCTCGGTAAATGTTTCACCTTCAAGATACTTTTCCATCAGCTCTTCACTGGCTTCAGCAGCAGCTTCGATAATCTTCGCGTGATACTCTTCGCACTGTGACTTCATATCTGCGGGAATGTCATCGTACTGGAAGACCATACCCTTGCTTTCATCGTCCCAGTTGATTGCCTTCATCTTGATGAGGTCGATTACACCTGTAAAAGAATCTTCAGAGCCAATTGGCAGCTGAACGACAACCGGATTTGCTCCAAGGCGCTCACGAATCTGCGTAACTACGCGCAGGAAGTTGGCACCCATACGGTCCATTTTGTTGACAAACACAATGCGTGGTACGCCGTATTTGTCAGACTGACGCCAAACTGTTTCTGATTGAGGTTCTACGCCGGAGACTGAGTCAAACACAACGATTGCACCGTCAAGTACACGCAGTGATCGCTCAACTTCGATCATGAAGTCAACGTGACCAGGGGTATCGATGATATTAATACGGTGTTTTGGGTAGTTCTTATCCATACCTTCCCAGTAGCAGGTCGTTGCTGCTGAGGTAATGGTAATACCGCGCTCCTGCTCCTGAACCATCCAGTCCATCGTGGCAGCACCGTCGTGTACCTCACCCATTTTGTGAGCCACGCCAGTATAATAAAGCACGCGTTCCGTTGTTGTTGTTTTACCAGCATCCACGTGCGCGGCGATGCCGATGTTACGGTATAGTTCCAATGGTGTAGTAGACACGGTTTAACCTCGTAATTAATTCCATCGAAAATGTGCAAATGCCTGGTTGGCCTTGGCCATTTTGTGTGTATCTTCACGCTTCTTGACGGCTGAACCTTTGTTTTCAGAGGCGTCAATCAGCTCGCCGGCAAGCCGCAGCATCATACCCTTCTCACCGCGTGCGCGTGCTGCCTTGACAATCCAGCGCATGCCCAGTGCAATGCTTCTGTCGAGGCGAACTTCTACCGGAACCTGGTAAGTAGCACCACCCACTCGGCGTGAACGTACTTCTACGGATGGACGAACGTTATCAAGGGCCTGTTCAAAACATTTCATAATGTTTGTTGAACCGCTCTCACCAGAGCCAGACTCATCATCCTGCTTCTGGTTCCTGCGAACGCGTTCCTGCATGATTGCAAGCGCGCCATACACAACAGATTCAGCAATGGATTTCTTACCACTAACCATAAGAACGTTGATGAACTTGGCAAGCAGCTCGCTGTGATGCTTTGGATCTGGCAAAACTTCGCGTTTGGGTACTTCTCTTCTTCTTGGCATGACTTAATTCCTACACTCTGATTATTTCTTATCTTTAGGCTTTTTAGTTCCGTATTTGGAACGACCCTGCTTCCTGTCGTTGACGCCTGAGGTGTCGAGGCTGCCACGCACTGTGTGATAGCGCACACCTGGAAGATCTTTAACCCGGCCGCCACGGATGAGAATCACCGAGTGCTCCTGGAGGTTGTGACCTTCACCACCGATATAACTTGATACTTCAAACCCGTTGGTCAGCCGTACCCTGGCCACTTTACGCATGGCTGAGTTTGGCTTTTTAGGGGTTGTTGTATATACCCGTGTGCAAACTCCACGACGCTGTGGACAGGATTCAAGTGCTGGAACGTTACTTTTCTTTTTGACGTTCTCGCGCGGCTTTCTAACTAACTGGTTAATCGTAGCCATTTTGTTAACTCCAGCTTACGCTTTTGATTATTTGGAATACATAAAGAGGCCGGATTCTATATGGCACCCGCCAGTTTGTCAAGTTGATACTGGCGGGTGTTCAATAGCTTGTCACTCTTCGCGATTTTCTGCATTAAGGGCTTCGCTCAATGCATGTTCTACATCACTTGCCGTAATTGCGTGAGACTGCTCACCACCTGCAATTCGTGCACGCTTTGCCTTTCGAGACTGATGATAGGCATAGCCAGTACCTGCAGGTATCAGCCGTCCGACCATCACGTTCTCCTTCAAGCCACGCAAATCATCCACTTTACCGCTAACTGCAGCTTCTGTGAGAACGCGTGTTGTCTCCTGGAACGATGCAGCTGAAATAAATGATTCAGTCGCAAGAGACGCCTTCGTAATACCGAGAAGGATTGGCGTACCTGCCGCCTGCATCTTATCGGCATCTTTCAGCTTATCGTTTTCCTGCAGCATGGTGCATTCTTCAACCTGCTCACCAGCAAGAAAACGCGAATCTCCTGCAAACGTGATAACACGCTTGCGAAGCATCTGACGAACAATCACTTCAATGTGTTTGTCGTTAATTTTAACACCCTGCAGTCGATATACGTCCTGTACTTCGTTAACGATGTAGTTTGCGAGTTCACCAACACCAAGCAGTCGCAGAATATCATGTGGATTAAGTGGACCTTCAGCAATCAGTTCACCCTTCTCTACATGCTCACCCTCAAATACAGAAATTGGGCGCCATTTCGGAATAAGTTCTTCGTGAACTTCGCCATTGGGTGAGGTGATGATAAGACGTCGTTTACCCTTCGTTTCTTTACCATAGCTGACGACACCGGTTTTCTCTGCCATTACGGCTGAGTCTTTTGGCTTGCGAGCCTCAAAGAGATCCGCAACCCTTGGCAAACCCCCGGTGATGTCACGCGTTTTTGAACGTTCCTGTGGGATTTTTGCAATCACATCGCCCACGCCAACAACAGCATTATCTTCAAAGTTGATAATGGCGTCGACTGGCAGGTAGTACTGTGCAGCAACGTTCGTACCAGCCAGCAGAATGTCTTCACCGCTGTCTGACACCAGCTTCACAAGCGGACGGTATTCCTTGCCTGACGAGCTGCGCTGTTTAGCATCAGTGACTACAATGTTGCTAAGGCCTGTTACCTCATCCGTCTGTCGGTGCATCGTAATCCCATCTACGAGGTCAACAAACTTCAAGCGACCCGCCACTTCTGAGACAACAGGGTGCGTATGCGGATCCCAGGTCGCAATAATCTGCCCGGCTTCAGCAGCAGATTGATCGTGCACCGAAAGTACCGCTCCATAGGGCAAATCATAACGCTCACGCTCACGTCCAAACGTATCCACTACAGAGACTTCTCCAGAGCGTGAAACCGCAACCAGATAGCCTTTAGAGTGCGTAACGGTCTTAATGTTGTGCAGTCGGATAGTACCTTTGTTCTGAATCTGGATGCTGTTTGCAGCAGTTGCCCGTGATGCCGCGCCTCCGATATGGAAGGTACGCATGGTGAGCTGTGTTCCTGGCTCTCCAATGGACTGTGCTGCAATAATACCCACTGCCTCACCAGTATTTACAAGGTGTCCACGTGCAAGGTCACGTCCATAGCAGTAGGCACACAAACCAAAGCGAGTTTCACAGGTAATCGGCGAACGTACCTTAACCTGATCAACCCCGAGTTGCTCAAGCTTCTCAACCCACGCTTCGTCGAGCAGTGTACCGGCAGTTACTACCGGTTCATCCTGATTCGGAATATAGACATCTGCCGCGACTACACGTCCAAGTACGCGTTCATGCAATGGCTCAACAATGTCACCACCCTCAATCAACGGTTGCATGATGATGCCATGTTCCGTTTTACAATCGAGTTCAGTGATGACAACGTCTTGAGCAACGTCAACGAGTCGACGTGTCAGATATCCTGAGTTCGCAGTTTTAAGCGCGGTATCGGCAAGACCCTTACGCGCACCGTGAGTTGAAATAAAGTACTGGAATACGTTCAATCCTTCACGGAAGTTTGCTGTGATGGGGGTTTCAATGATTGAGCCGTCTGGCGCCGCCATAAGCCCCCTCATACCGGCAAGCTGTCGAATCTGAGCAGCAGAACCCCTTGCGCCTGAATCGGCCATCATGAAGATAGGGTTAAAGGATTCCTGTCGAACAGTCTTACCTTCCCGAGTCACAACTTCTTCAGTGGCAATTTTGCTCATCATAGACTTGGCCACGAGTTCGTTCGTGCGCGACCAGATATCGATTACTTTGTTATAACGTTCACCGTTAGTTACAAGACCTGAGCGGAACTGCGATTCAATTTCACGCACTTCATTGTCAGCCTGGGCAATAATAGCAGGCTTATCATCCGGTATAATCATATCGTTAATGCCGATAGACGCTCCGGCTCGGGTCGCGTATTTAAAGCCGGTATACATCAGTTGATCGGCGAAAATAACGGTTTCTTTCAGTCCAAAGCGACGGTAGCAGGCATCGACTACTCGTGAGATGACCTTTTTGGTCATCGGACGGTTAATGGTTGAAAACGGCATCCCCTTTGGCAGTATGCCTGCAAGAATCGCACGACCTACCGTTGTTTCTACAAGTCGGTAACCGCTCTGGCCGCCTGATTTGCCGCCTTCTTCGTCTTCATCACCGACCAGTTCAACCGGCATGCGGATACGTACTTTCGCATGCAGTTCTATGAGGTCTGCCTCGTAGAAATTCTGTGCTTCGCTGGTGCTTGCAAATACTTTACCTTCACCCTTCGCATTAATGCGTTCGCGAGTTAAGTAGTACAGACCAAGTACAACGTCTTGGCTCGGTACAATAATAGGTTCACCGCTGGCCGGAGATAGAATGTTGTTTGTCGACATCATCAGCGAGCGCGCTTCAAGCTGTGACTCAAGCGTCAATGGCACGTGTACGGCCATCTGGTCACCGTCAAAGTCGGCGTTGTAAGCCGTACACACGAGCGGATGCAGTTGAATGGCCTTGCCTTCAATAAGTACAGGCTCAAACGCCTGAATACCGAGTCTGTGAAGTGTTGGTGCGCGGTTCAAAAGAATAGGATGCTCGCGAATCACGTCATCAAGGATATCCCAGACAACTGGATCTTCGCGCTCTACCATCTTCTTCGCGGCTTTAATAGTGGTCGCAAGCCCGCGAAACTCAAGCTTACTGAAGATAAAAGGCTTAAAGAGCTCAAGTGCCATTTTCTTGGGCAGACCACACTGATGCAGTCGCAGCGTAGGGCCTACTACAATGACCGAGCGTCCAGAGTAGTCCACGCGCTTTCCAAGCAGGTTTTGACGAAAACGACCCTGTTTTCCTTTAATCATATCGGCAAGCGATTTTAATGGACGCTTGTTAGAGCCCGTAATCGCACGTCCGCGACGGCCGTTATCAAGCAGCGCGTCCACAGATTCCTGCAGCATGCGTTTTTCGTTACGAACAATGATATCGGGCGCATTTAAATCAAGAAGCCGCTTCAGTCGATTATTTCGGTTAATAACACGTCGATACAGGTCATTAAGATCCGATGTCGCAAAGCGTCCACCATCCAGCGGTACCAACGGTCGCAAATCGGGTGGCAGCACTGGAAGAACGTCCATTATCATCCATTGCGGCTTATTACCAGAATCATGAAACGCTTCAAGAAGCTTTAATCGTTTGGTAATTTTCTTGATTTTCGTTTCAGAATTAGTCGTTGGCAGCTCTTCGCGAAGATTGCGAATCTCACCTTCAAGATCAATCTGACGTAACAAATCACGAATGGCTTCAGCACCCATTCGTGCATCGAACTCATCGCCATACTGCTCGATGGCATCAAGGTACGCTTCATCATTGAGCAGCTGACCACGTTCAAGCTCGGTCATGCCAGGATCAACGACAACAAATGCTTCGAAATAGAGTACGCGCTCGATATCACGCAAAGTCATATCCAGCAACAGTCCGATGCGGGACGGAAGGGATTTCAGGAACCAGATATGAGCAACCGGACTGGCAAGCTCAATATGTCCCATGCGCTCGCGGCGTACTTTTGCATCAGCAAGCTCAACACCGCACTTCTCACAGATAACGCCACGGTGCTTAAGGCGCTTGTACTTTCCACAAAGACACTCAAAGCTCTTAACCGGGCCAAAAATTTTAGCACAGAAAAGACCGTCACGTTCAGGCTTGAACGTGCGGTAATTGATAGTTTCGGGCTTTTTGACTTCTCCGTACGACCAGGTACGAATCATCTCCGGTGATGCGAGAGCTATCTTGATAGCATCAAATTCTTCGCTCTGCCCCTGCAGTTTGATATTTCCAATCAGATCGCTCATCAGCGGCGCTCTGCGAATCATGTCAGTGTCCAGGTTCGGATTAGCCAAGTCTGTATCTCCAAAAATGTGTTAGTCTGAATGTTCTCATCCGCTTAATCGTGACCAAGCTCAATATCAATGCCCAGTGCCCGTATCTCTTTCAACAGTACGTTGAAGGACTCTGGCATGCCCGGATCCATGCGGTGATCACCATCCACAATGTTTTTGTAAATCTTGGTTCGACCTCCAACATCGTCTGACTTGACGGTTAGCATTTCCTGCAACGTATATGCCGCACCGTACGCTTCAAGCGCCCACACTTCCATCTCCCCGAAACGCTGACCACCAAACTGTGCTTTACCACCAAGTGGCTGCTGCGTAACGAGACTGTATGAGCCGGTAGAACGGGCGTGCATTTTGTCGTCAACGAGGTGATTAAGTTTCAGCATATACATGTAGCCAACCGTTACCGGATTGTCGAATTGTCTGCCAGTACGACCATCGATAAGCACCGTCTTACCGTCTTCTGGCATTTCGGCAAGCTTAAGCATTGCCTTGATTTCTGCCTCAGAGGCGCCGTCAAACACTGGGGTTGCCATCGGCACGCCGGCACGCAGATTATTGGCAAGCTCTAAGATTTCTTCATCATTGAGCGTATCAAGCTTCACGCGTTTCATGCCGTCGTGGTTGTATATCTTGTCAAGAAACTGCCGAATTTCTTTTACGCTGGCTTTCTCGTCCAGGTAACGTCCTATGCGAAGCCCTAATCCCTTGGCAGCAAGACCAAGGTGAGTTTCCAGCACCTGGCCGATGTTCATACGGGACGGAACACCAAGCGGGTTCAATACGATGTCAACTGGTGTGCCATCTTCCATATGAGGCATGTCTTCTACTGGTACAACAATAGAAATTACCCCTTTGTTACCGTGACGACCTGCCATCTTGTCACCAGGCTGGATACGACGTTTTACAGCCAGATACACCTTAACAATCTTCAGTACACCCGGAGCGAGATCATCGCCCTGAATGATTTTTTTACGGTTATCGTTAAAACGCTTTTCCATTTCCTTGCCAAGCAATTCAAGCTGCTGTGACAATTTTTCAAGCTGCTGGCTGCATGTATCGTCTTCAAGACGCACGTCAAACCATTTTTCACGCTCAAGCTTGTTGAGGTATGCGGCTTCAACCACACTGCCTGGTTTCAGACTGCCTGGCCCACCGGTTGCAACCTTGCCAAGAAGCAGTGCATTCGCGCGTTGATAAATATCTTCTTCACGGATACGGCGCTCATCTACAAGATCCTTACGCACGCGGGCAAGATGCTCTTCTTCAATGCTTCTGGCACGCGCATCTTTCTCAAGACCGTCACGTGTGAAAACCTGAACATCAATAACGGTACCATTCATGCCTGAAGGAACACGCAGGGATGAGTCTTTTACGTCAGAAGCTTTTTCACCGAATATGGCGCGCAGCAGTTTTTCCTCGGGAGTAAGCTGTGTTTCCCCTTTAGGAGTCACTTTACCAACGAGAATATCACCGGCTGAAACTTCTGCACCAATATAGACTACCCCCGACTCATCAAGGCTTGCCAGTGCCGATTCACCAACGTTAGGAATGTCAGACGTAATTTCTTCTGTACCAAGCTTGGTGTCGCGTGCAATACAGGTTAACTCTTCGATATGAATCGTAGTGAAGCGATCGTCTTGAACAATACGCTCTGACAGAAGGATGGAGTCCTCAAAGTTGTAGCCGTTCCATGGCATAAACGCCACAAGAAGGTTTTGTCCAAGAGCAAGCTCACCCATATCCGTACAGGGTCCGTCGGCGAGAATATCTCCCCTGGAAATCTTGTCACCTGTAGAAACGATGGGACGCTGGTTGATTGAGGTGTCCTGATTCGAGCGGAAGTACTTAGTCAGGTTGTAAATATCAACCCCGGCTTCGCCGGCAACTGTTTCGTCATCGTTTACACGAACAACGATACGCGAGGCATCCACAAGATCAATCACTCCACCACGACGCGCAACTACAGCAACGCCTGAGTCAGACGCAACCGTGCGCTCCATACCTGTACCTACGAGAGGTTTCTCAGAACGAAGTGTTGGTACGGCCTGTCGTTGCATGTTCGAGCCCATCAACGCGCGGTTCGCGTCATCGTGCTCAAGGAATGGAATAAGAGAAGCCGCTACAGAGACAATCTGCTTCGGCGAAATATCCATGTAGTTAATCTTGTCGGGCGTAGTCAGCGAAAATTCGTTCTGATGTCGACAGGGAACCAAATCGGCAAGGATGGTTCCATTTGCATCTACTGGAACACTGGATTGTGCAATGTACTGATCGACCTCTTCAATCGCTGAAAGGTATTCAATCGTATCGGTTACACGACCATCAACAACTCTACGGCACGGGGTTTCAATGAATCCGTACTCGTTTGTGCGCGCATACACTGATAACGAATTTATCAGACCGATGTTTGGCCCTTCAGGCGTTTCAATCGGGCACACGCGACCATAGTGTGTAGTGTGAACGTCCCGTACCTCAAAACCTGCACGCTCACGGGTAAGACCGCCTGGTCCAAGTGCTGAGACGCGTCGTTTATGCGTTACACCTGACAGAGGGTTCACCTGATCCATAAATTGCGACAGCTGGCTTGAACCAAAAAATTCCTTAACAGCTGCAGAAACGGGTTTTGCGTTAACGAGATCCTGTGGCATCAGATTCTCGGATTCTGCAAGACTTAGCCGCTCCTTAACAGCTCGCTCAACGCGTACAAGGCCCACGCGGAACTGGTTTTCGGCCATTTCACCAACACTGCGCACTCGACGGTTACCAAGGTGGTCGATGTCATCAACCATGCCTACGCCGTTACGAATATCAATCAGCGTCTTAATGACCGCAAGAATATCTTCTTTGGTGAGTGTACCGGGGCCGGTATCTTCTTTACGGCCAACACGTCGATTAAATTTCATCCGCCCGACAGCAGAAAGGTCGTACCTGTCTTCTGCAAAAAACAGGTTTTTAAAGAGTGTCTCAGCAGCCTCTCTAGTTGGCGGCTCACCAGGTCGCATCATTCGGTAAATTTCTACCAGTGCTTCAAGCTGGCTGGTGGAAGAGTCAGATTTTAAGGTATCTGAAATATAGGAACCGTGATCAAGATCGTTAGTGTAAATGACTTCAAACTGGTTGATGCCGTGAGACACCAGGCTGCTTAGTAAATCATCGGTCAATTCATCGTTGGCCTTCGCCAGCATTTCGCCTGTCGACGCATCAATACAGTTTTTGGCAAGTGTTTTTCCAAGAAGATATTCTCGCGGAACGCGTAAATCCTTCATGTTTGCTTTTTCAAGCATTTTAATGTGTCGTGCCGTAATTCGACGACCTTCCTCAACAACCAGCTCGCCGGTTTCGGGAATAACGATGTTGAAAGATGCAATTTCACCTCGAAGCCTCGAGGGAATTAAATCAATGTGGTATTCGCCCATGCTGTAACGGCAAACCGTCGTTTCGAAGAATTCAGCAAGAATCTGTTCAGTTTCGTAGCCAAGCGAGCGAAGCAACACGGTGACTGGCAGTTTGCGGCGACGGTCAATGCGAACAAAGAGGCAATCTTTAGGATCAAATTCAAAGTCGAGCCACGATCCACGGTAGGGAATAATACGCGCTGAATATAAAAGCTTGCCTGAGGAGTGCGTTTTACCGCGATCGTGTTCAAATATAACGCCAGGAGAGCGATGAAGCTGTGACACAACGACCCGCTCAGTACCGTTGACGACAAAGGTACCTACATCTGTCATTAACGGAATTTCACCCATGAACACATCCTGTTCACGAATGTCCTTGACGGGTTTTTCATCACCTGGTGCATCCTTATCAAGTACGACCAGACGAATTTTAACGCGCAGAGGCGCTGAATAAGTGAGTCCGCGAAGCTTACACTCTCGGACGTCAAAAGCGGGTTCACCCAGCCTGTAGGATACGTATTCGAGGCGTGCGTTGCCGGAAAAACTCACAATGGGAAATACGGAAGCGAATGCTGCATGAAGACCTGTTTTCGTCAGATCAACATTGTCAGCGTCTACCTGCAGAAAATCCCTGTAGGATTTCAGCTGGATATCGAGCAGATTTGGAATGCCCATAATATCCGCCTGTTTGCCAAAGCTTTTGCGAAATCGTTTTTTCTCAGCATGTGAATATTGAGGGTTAGCTTCTGCAACTGCCATGGGATTTCCTCTGTAATTTATCGATGTTTTCAAACACGTAAACCCAGCCATGAAAACATGGCCGGGTTTCAAAGCTTACATGTAGATTCGTTATTTAACGTCTACTTTAGCGCCAGCTTCTTCAAGTTGCTTTTTGATGTCAGCCGCTTCGTCCTTGGAAACGCCTTCCTTCACAGTTGAAGGCGCACCTTCAACGAGGTCTTTGGCTTCTTTCAGGCCCAGACCGGTGATTGCACGGATGACTTTAATCACGTTAACTTTGTTATCGCCGAAAGATGTCATGATGACGTTGAATTCGGTTTGCTCTTCTGCGGGTGCAGCACCAGCAGCAGCGCCAGGCGCTGCAACTGCAACTGGAGCAGCAGCAGTAACACCAAACTCTTCTTCCATTAATTTAATAATTTCAACGATTTCCATAACGCTTTTCTTGCCGATTTCTTTTACGAAATCCTGTGCAGACATAGTCATATTCAGCTCCTGGTAAAAATGTATTGATTGAATCGTGGTTTAAGCTTCTTTTTGATCCTTGAGGGCTGCCACTGTGCGTACGAATTTTGTATGCGGCTCAGCCATAGTACGTACCAGCTTCTCGACAGGAGCTTTAAGTGCATACATAAGCTTGGCAATCGCTTCGTTTTTGGTAGGCAGACTGGCCACAGCGTCAAGCTGTTCAGGACCATATACATCCTTACCAACACAAAGTGCTTTGACTTCAAGTTTCTCAAATGTCTTGATGTGGTCTTTAAGCAATCGCGCTGCATCACTTGGGGCTTCCAGTGAAAGCGCAATAAACAACGGACCAACCAGTTTATCACTAAGGCAGGATAAATCTGTGTTTTCAAATGCTCTTCGTGCAAGAGTATTCCGCACAACTCGCATGTAAACACCGGATTCGCGTGCCTTGGTACGCAACTGGCTCATTTGGTTAACAGTTAAACCACGGTAATCAGCAACTACTGCTGAGATAGCCTTGGAAGCAACTGCTGACACTTCCTCTACTACGGCTTTTTTTGCAGCCAGTGTTATCGTCACGTTACTGACCTCCTTACTGTGTACAAATCACAAGGATTTGTCCGTTATGGTGGCCGGCCCGCAGAAATCTGGAGTCGGTTCACCGTCTGCGCAGGATATTAAGCGTTCGCACCTGCGGTCTTCGACGGCAATGAACCGGAGTCCATGCCGCGAATACTTCTTGAAATGGGTAGATATTCTACACTGGTAGAGTAGACAAATCAACCGGTACACCTGCACCCTGCGTTGATGAAAGGGTTACTTTCTTTATGTAGATTCCTTTTGCAGAAGCGGGCTTGTGCTTTCTAAGATCAGTAATCAGTGCGGCAATATTCTCAAGAATATCTTCAGCACTGAACTTCACTTTACCAATGGACGTGTGAATAATGCCATTCTTGTCGTTACGGTAGCGAACCTGTCCAGATTTGGCATCACGAACAGCGGCCTCAACGTTCATGGTTACGGTTCCAACCTTTGGGTTAGGCATCAAACCACGTGGACCAAGAATTTGTCCAAGCTGACCTACGACACGCATGGCATCAGGTGTTGCTATTACAACACTGTAATCAAGGTTACCCGCTTTCATCTCTTCGGCGAGGTCCTCAAAGCCCACTCTGTCAGCACCAGCTGCTCGTGCCTTTTCTGCGTTTTCACCTTGTGCAAACACGGCAACTCGAACAGTTTTACCAGTTCCCTTGGGAAGGTTGGTTGAACCACGTACTCCCTGGTCGGATTTACGAGCATCAATACCAAGATTTACACTGATATCAAGGCTTTCATCCCATTTAGTGCTGGCAAATTCCTGTACAATAGTGATTGCTTCATTCACAGGATAAAGCTGTGCGGGCTTTACGCGCTCACGAATTTTCTGTTGTTTTTTGCTCAATGACATGGTTATCCCCTAGACCAAATCTTCAACTTCGATACCCATGCTGCGCGCGGTGCCAGCGATGGTTCGTACGGCAGCCTCAAGATCAGCCGCAGTAAGATCAGGAGCCTTTGTTTTAGCAATGGCTTCAAGATCAGCGCGCTTGAGTGTAGCGACCTTCTTAGTATTGGGATTGCTGCTGCCGCTTTGGATATTGGCTGCTTTTTTCAGCAGTACAGATGCCGGAGGGGTTTTAGTGATAAAAGTAAAGCTTCTATCGCTGTACACGGTTATTACTACAGGCGTCGGAAGGCCTTGTTCAAAACTTTGTGTGTACGCATTGAACGCTTTACAAAATTCCATGATATTCACACCACGTTGACCGAGTGCCGGTCCAACTGGTGGACTTGGGTTTGCTTTACCTGCAGGGATCTGCAGCTTAATATAACCATCTACTTTTTTTGCCATTTTATACTCCTGATGGGTAACTGTCGCACTCTGTAACAACATTATGGTGTTATGACAGAGTGCTCCCCTTGCTTCAGAATGCAACTGCAAAAGCGGCTGCATCTGAAATACACTGAGGCGCGTGTCCTCACAATACGAAATCGGTTTTTAGCCGCTGACACTGAACGAGTGACTTTCGTTTTTACGCTTTTTCGACTTGACTGAATTCAAGTTCTACTGGTGTTGAGCGTCCAAAAATCAGTACGGCAACACGAAGACGGCTTTTCTCGTAGTTTACTTCTTCTACTACACCGTTAAAATCAACGAAAGGACCTTCTTTGACACGAACAACCTCGCCAGGCTCAAACAATACTTTTGGCCTCGGCTTAGTAACGCCTTCTTCAACACGCTGCATGATTGCATTAGCTTCTTTATCGGTGATTGGCGTAGGCGTTTGGCTCGTGCCGCCGATAAAACCAAGTACTCTTGGAATTTTTCGAATCATATGCCATGTTTCATCGTCCATGACCATATGTACGAGCACGTAACCCGGGAAAAATTTGCGTGTACTTTTGCGTTTTTGTCCAGCACGCATCTCAACGACTTCTTCGGATGGCACTACAACTTCACCAATTCTGTCTTCAAGGCTTTGATGCTGAACCCTCGAACGAATTTCGCGCATGACAAAATTCTCATACCCTGAGTAGGCATGTACCACGTACCACTGTTTGGTCTTTTTGTCTTCCACGTAATTATCAACCCAATTGTGTTAACTTGCTGATGACCCAAATCACTATGGAGTCAACGCCCCACAGCGCAAACCCGGTAACAGCCACCATAACCATTACGATTGATGTTGTCTGTACTGTTTCAGGTCGGGTAGGCCAGACGACTTTATCAAGTTCCGCCTTTGCTTCTTTAGAGAATGCCCACGCACTGCGTCCCTGACTGGTAAAGTAACCAAATCCAAGAATCGCAACCAGCCAGACAATCCAGACCAACGCTTTAATCGGACCGGAAAAATGGTAATAATACGTTCCAAAGAATGCGCCAACTGTTACGAGAACTATAGCAAACCACGCTGTTATCTGGACGGGCTTAGCGACTTCATCTTTCATTGTATTCTTAGTTTCATAAAGTTGGCAGGCCAGGAGGGGATCGAACCCCCAACCTGCGGTTTTGGAGACCGCCACTCTGCCAATTGAGCTACTGGCCTGTTCTTACATGTGGGGCCCGCAAGGACCCCACCACCACTAACGCTTACTCGATGATTTTAGCGACAACACCAGCACCTACAGTTCTTCCACCTTCACGAATAGCGAAGCGAAGACCGTCGTCCATTGCAATTGGACAGTGCAGGTTAACGGTCATCTGGACGTTATCGCCAGGCATAACCATTTCCACACCTTCTGGAAGGTCACAGGTTCCAGTTACGTCCGTAGTACGGAAGTAAAACTGGGGACGGTAACCATTGAAGAAAGGCGTGTGTCGACCACCTTCGTCCTTGGAAAGGACATATACTTCAGCTATAAACTTTGTGTGTGGCTTAATGGAGCCTGGCTTAGCCAGTACCTGACCACGCTCAACGTCATCACGCTTCGTACCACGCAGAAGCACACCTACGTTATCACCAGCGCGACCTTCGTCAAGCAGTTTTCGGAACATCTCAACGCCTGTACAGGTCGTTTTCTGTGTGTCACGAATACCTACAATTTCAACTTCCTCGCCCACTTTAACAATACCGCTCTCAACACGACCAGTTACAACGGTACCGCGGCCGGAAATGGAGAATACGTCTTCGATTGGCAGCAGGAAAGGCTTCTCGATATCACGTGTCGGCTCAGGAATGTAACTGTCCATTGTCTCGACTAGTTTCATAATGGCTGGCACACCAATATCACTTGTGTCACCCTGAAGTGCTTTCAGTGCAGAACCAACGATGATTGGAATATCGTCACCGGGGAAGTCGTAGCTGCTCAGCAAATCACGCACTTCCATCTCAACAAGTTCCAGAAGCTCTGGATCGTCAACCATGTCGGCCTTGTTCAGGAACACAACAATGTAAGGCACACCGACCTGACGGGACAGAAGAATATGTTCGCGAGTCTGAGGCATAGGGCCATCAGCTGCAGAAACAACAAGAATAGCGCCATCCATCTGCGCGGCACCGGTGATCATGTTCTTAACATAATCCGCGTGGCCTGGGCAGTCTACGTGTGCGTAGTGACGATTTGCGGACTGGTACTCTACGTGCGCAGTAGCAATCGTAATTCCACGTGCTTTTTCTTCAGGCGCTGCGTCAATCTGGTCGTAAGCGCGCGCTTCACCGCCAAACGCCTTAGCCAGCACCGTTGTAATGGCAGCCGTCAATGTCGTTTTACCATGGTCAACGTGTCCGATGGTACCAACGTTCACGTGCGGTTTGGTGCGGTCAAATTTTTCCTTAGCCATCGGAAAATCCCCCATTATATTGGTTATTTAAGTGTGGTGCCCACAACTGGACTCGAACCAGCGACCTCTTCCTTACCAAGGAAGTGCTCTACCGCCTGAGCTATGTGGGCCAATGATACAATAAAGCCAGGCCCTTCGTGTTACGGCTCCACCGTTTTGGAGCGGGTGATGGGAATCGAACCCACGCTATCAGCTTGGAAGGCTGAAGTTCTACCATTGAACTACACCCGCTTGTTACTGTAACCAGTTATTACTGGTGGAGGGGGAAGGATTCGAACCTTCGAAGGCAGTGCCGTCAGATTTACAGTCTGATCCCTTTGGCCGCTCGGGAACCCCTCCAAAAAGAACGCCATTTTCGTTCAATAGTCATATAATGTCAATACTGACATTGAACTTTTCCAAGTTCAATGACTCTTAAAAAAATGGTGCTGGCACCAGGAATCGAACCCGGGACCTACTGATTACAAGTCAGTTGCTCTACCTACTGAGCTACGCCAGCATGTTTCTGTACTACTTACTCAAAAGCCCCGGCAGTTTGCAGGGGCTTTGAGGTATGTGTATGACTGCATGTGCAGTCAGTATAAAACCCTGGCGATGACCTACTTTCACATGAGGAGACCTCACACTATCATCGGCGCTGGACCGTTTCACTTCTGAGTTCGGGATGGGATCAGGTGGGGCCGGACCGCTATGGTCGCCAGGAAAACTCTTCTGCCGTACACACGGCAGTGGCAAAGATTGAGATACACGTTTCAGAGTTACCTGAAGTCTCTCAGGTTATATGGTCAAGACAATCAGCCAATTAGTACGAGTCAGCTTCACGCATTACTGCGCTTCCACACCTCGCCTATCAACGTCGTAGTCTTCAACGGGCTTCATGGGAAAACTCATCTTGAGGGAGGCTTCCCGCTTAGATGCTTTCAGCGGTTATCCCGTCCGAACTTAGCTACCCGGCAATGCCACTGGCGTGACAACCGGTACACCAGAGGTTCGTCCACTCCGGTCCTCTCGTACTAGGAGCAGCTCCTCTCAATTTTCCTACGCCCACGGCAGATAGGGACCGAACTGTCTCACGACGTTCTAAACCCAGCTCGCGTACCACTTTAAATGGCGAACAGCCATACCCTTGGGACCTGCTTCAGCCCCAGGATGTGATGAGCCGACATCGAGGTGCCAAACACCGCCGTCGATATGAACTCTTGGGCGGTATCAGCCTGTTATCCCCGGAGTACCTTTTATCCGTTGAGCGATGGCCCTTCCATTCAGAACCACCGGATCACTAAGACCAACTTTCGTTCCTGCTCGACCTGTCGGTCTCGCAGTCAAGCACCCTTTTGCCTTTACACTCATGGTACGATGTCCGACCGTACCGAGGGTACCTTTGTGCTCCTCCGTTACTCTTTGGGAGGAGACCGCCCCAGTCAAACTACCCACCATACACTGTCCTCAGCCCGGATTACGGGCCTAAGTTAGAACCTCAATAATTACAGGGTGGTATTTCAAGGATGGCTCCATACGAACTGGCGTCCGTACTTCTTAGCCTCCCACCTATCCTGCACAGTAATCATCAAAGTCCAGTGCAAAGCTATAGTAAAGGTTCACGGGGTCTTTCCGTCTAGCCGCGGGTACACTGCATCTTCACAGCGATTTCAATTTCACTGAGTCTCGGGTGGAGACAGTGTGGCCATCGTTACGCCATTCGTGCAGGTCGGAACTTACCCGACAAGGAATTTCGCTACCTTAGGACCGTTATAGTTACGGCCGCCGTTTACCGGGGCTTCGATCAAGAGCTTCTCCGAAGATAACCCCATCAATTAACCTTCCGGCACCGGGCAGGCGTCACACCCTATACGTCATCTTACGATTTTGCAGAGTGCTGTGTTTTTAATAAACAGTCGCAGCCACCTGGTCTCTGCGGCCCTTCCCAGCTCCATACGTTCATACTTCACCAGAAAGGGCGTACCTTCTCCCGAAGTTACGGTACCATTTTGCCTAGTTCCTTCACCCGAGTTCTCTCATGCGCCTTGGTATACTCTACCCGTCCACCTGTGTCGGTTTGCGGTACGGTTCCGTACAAGCTGGAGCTTAGAGGCTTTTCCTGGAAGCGTGGCATCAATGACTTCTCTGTGCCTAAGCCAGAACCACTCGCACCTCAGCGGTAGCGGGTAAACGGATTTGCCAATCTACCCCGCCTGCATGCAAGTACCGGGACAACCAACGCCCGGCTCACCCAGCCTTCTTCGTCCCCCCTTCGCACTTGTACAAAGTTCAGGAATATTAACCTGATTCCCATCGACTACGCGTCTCCGCCTCGCCTTAGGGGCCGACTCACCCTGCTCCGATTAACGTCGTGCAGGAAACCTTGGACTTACGGCGAGAAGGTTTTTCACCTTCTTTATCGTTACTCATGTCAGCATTCGCACTTCTGATACCTCCAGCATGCTTCTCAACACACCTTCATCGGCTTACAGAACGCTCCCCTACCACGCAGACTTGCGTCCGCATCCGCAGCTTCGGTGCTCAGTTTTAGCCCCGTTACATCTTCCGCGCAGGCCGACTCGACCAGTGAGCTATTACGCTTTCTTTAAAGGGTGGCTGCTTCTAAGCCAACCTCCTGGCTGTCTCTGCCTTCCCACATCGTTTCCCACTTAACTGAGCCTTTGGGACCTTAGCTGGCGGTCTGGGTTGTTTCCCTCTTCACGACGGACGTTAGCACCCGCCGTGTGTCTCCCGTGATTCAATTAAACCGTATTCGGAGTTTGCATCGGTTTGGTAAGCCATGACAGCCCCCTAGCCGAAACAGTGCTCTACCCCAGTCAATTACTCACGAGGCGCTACCTAAATAGCTTTCGGGGAGAACCAGATATCTCCGGGCTTGATTAGCCTTTCACTCCGAGCCACACCTCATCCGATAATTTTTCAACATTACCCGGTTCGGACCTCCAGTTGGTGTTACCCAACCTTCATCCTGGGCATGGCTAGATCGCCCGGTTTCGGGTCTACTCACAGCGACTCGCGCCCTATTCAGACTCGATTTCTCTTCGGCTCCCTTATACAGTTAACCTCGCCACTGAAAGTAACTCGCTGACCCATTATACAAAAGGTACGCAGTCACCCAACCTAAGTCAGGCTCCCACTGCTTGTACGCAAACGGTTTCAGGTTCTTTTCACTCCCCTCGCCGGGGTTCTTTTCGCCTTTCCCTCACGGTACTGGTTCACTATCGGTCAGTAAGGAGTATTTAGCCTTGGATGATGGTCCACCCATCTTCAATCAGGATTTCACGTGTCCCGACCTACTTCTTGATACGCCTGGTTCCTGCATGACTTCACGTGTACGGGACTATCACCCCCTTTGGTCAGACTTCCCAGACTGTTCCACTTCATCATGCATAAATCGTATCGGCTCCTCCCCGTTCGCTCGCCGCTACTTGGAGAATCTCTCTTGATTTCTTTTCCTTCGGGTACTTGGATGTTTCGGTTCCCCGAGTTCGCTTCCATGACCTATGTATTCAGTCATGGATAACAGCACTCGCGCACTGTTGGGTTCCCCCATTCGGACATCCGCGGGTCATAGCTCGTTTCCAGCTCACCGCGGCTTTTCGCAGGATTCCACGTCCTTCATCGCCTCTTACTGCCTAGGCATCCACCGTTTGCGCTTTTCTTCTTGACCATATAACCTCAAAAACCTCAAAGTTATACGCTCTCTTTCGCATCGCCATCGCACGTTAATGCAACAGCTCGCATGTGTACCTCAATCTTTGCCAAATTGTTAATTAACCTCTGGATACTCCAGACACAAAAACACCTTGATGCTCTTGGGTCAGGATAATCCGTCCGTCTACGGTTTGATGGTGGAGCCGGGGAGGATCGAACTCCCGACCCCCTGCGTGCAAGGCAGGTGCTCTCCCAGCTGAGCTACGACCCCTTTTTTACTGCGGCTTTTTTTTCTGCTTTTCGTTGTGCCTGCCTGCTCACTCAGTCACATACTCATGTATGCTCCTTCATTCGCCGTCAGTCACGCCTC